>CAJPFF010000069.1 GCA_905339345.1 Geobacteraceae bacterium
GGGGTTATTCCCGCACGTAGATGTCCTGGTCCGATTCGTGGACCATGGTCATGACGTGGCGGTACTCCTCCTCGATCATCGCCAGGTGCTTCTCGGTCTCCTTGATGACCCGCTCGAAGACGGATTTGACAAGGGGATCGATGATGTCCTTGGCAAGGAACGTGTACTGGTCGATGCACGACTTCTCTTCCTTCATGGCCAGTTCGAGGGCCTGCTGCTCCGGGGTCTCTTCGCCGACGGCCTTCATGAGGGCCGTGTACGTGGGGTTCTTCGTGTCCGGGGGCTGGGCCATGTAGGTGGCGATATCGCCGAATTCCCCTCCCTTGTAGTGGTCGAAGAACGCCTTGAGGTGCCCCACCTCCTCGTTGGCCAGAAGATCGAAGACCTTCTGGGCCCGTTCGTTCTTGGTCACCGAAGCCGCTTTCCGGTAAAAGTCCATGCTGTCCTTCTCCCCCTTGATGGCGAGCTTCAGGGCCTCCTGAATCGAATACTCTCTACCCATACCGTTACCCCCTTTCATCCCATTCGATGTCGTTTGGTTGAAAGTATAGCGGCAAATTGTCGCCGTTCAACAAGGGTATTTATTTGTCGATATCCAGCAGGTCGTTCACCACTACCCCCGCCATGGTGAGCCCGAAGATGCTCGGGATGAAGGAGATGCTTCCGAGGATGTTCCGGCGGTGCTCGCAGGAAAAGCGCTGCTCCTCCTTGTTGGGGCAGATGCAGTTGGAGCGGCAGCCGGCATCGGCCACGGCCTGCTCCCGGGGCTCCTCGGTGGAGTAGACCACCGTGACGCCGCTTTTGATCCCCTGCTTGCGCAGCAGTTTGCGGACCACCCGGGCCAGGCCGCAGACGCTTGTCTTTGAGATGTCGGCCACGCGGATCTTCGTCGGGTCCAGCTTGTTGGCGGCCCCCATGCTGGCGATGATCCGCAGGTCCCGTTCCCGGCAGCTGCGGATCAGGTGGAGCTTGCTTGTGATGTGGTCGATGGCGTCCACCACGTAGTCGTATCCCCCCGCGAGGAGGAAGTCGCTGTTGCCGGCCTCGTAGAAATCCTTGTGGGGGACGATGTCCGCATCCGGATTGATGAGGCGGAGCCGCTCGGCCATCACCTGCACCTTGGCCTTCCCCACGGTGCCGTCCAGGGCGTGGAGCTGGCGGTTTACGTTGGTGAGGCAGATGTCGTCGAAGTCCACCAGGACGAGCCGGCCGACACCGGCCCGGCAGAGGGCCTCGGCGGCGAAGCTTCCGACCCCCCCCAGGCCGAAGACGGCCACGGTTGATTGTCGGAGCCGGTGGAGCTTCTCGGGTCCGATGAGGATCTCGGTGCGGGAAAAACGGTGGAGTGCGGACATGGAAATACCTCGCTTCAAAGGGATGAAAGGCGGAAGATGCGAGCGGCGTTTGCGCTCGTCACCCGGGCCACCTGGTCAGGCGTAACACCCTTCAGTTCCGCCAGGCGGCGGGCCGTCACGGTAAGAAATGCCGGCTCGTTGGGGGCGCTGCGGAAAGGCTCGGGGGTCATGTCGGGAGCGTCGGTTTCGAGGAGAAGGTGTTCCAGGGGGATTTCCCGGGCCACGGCCACGGGCCTCACGGCGTTGCGGTAGGTGACGGTCCCCGCCACGGAGATGAGGAGGCCGAGCCCGATGCACTCCCGGGCGATTTCCACGCTACCGGAAAAGGCGTGCATGACCCCGCCGACGCGGGAAACCCCCTCCTCCCGGAGGATGCGGAGGAGGCTCTCGAAGGCCCTGCGGCAATGGATGAGAACCGGAAGCCCCGCCGTCACCGCGATCCGGAGCTGTTCCCGGAACGCGGCCTCCTGGACAGCGCGAGGGGGGTGAGGAACCAGGTGATCGAGCCCGATCTCTCCGAGGGCAACGGCCGTTCCGGCAAGGCCGGCGAGCCGCGCCAAGGCGTCGTCGTCGGCCTGGTCCGCCGCCATCGGGTGGATGCCGAAGGCGGGAAAGATCCCGTCATGTTCCACAGCCAGGGCCGCGATACCGTCCCATCCCCCGGGGGTGACCCCCGGTATGATGATCCGCTCAACTCCTGCCTGCCGCGCGGCGGCCAGGACCTCACCGAGGCGCGGGCGGAGCGTTGGATCATCCAGGTGGCAGTGGGTATCGGTAAGCATGAAAGCGCTCCGCAATCCGGCAACAGGGTCGGGGAGTGAAGGAGGGGCGGGCTGCCGGAACGAATCCGTGCCCGGGCAAGTCTAGCCTCGCCGGGTGAAGTGGTCGGCGAGGGCGCCCGTCATGGCAGCGAGGGTGTATTCCCGGGGTTCGATGTGGACTTCGAGCCCCAGTTCCCGGCAGCTTCTGGCGGTGATCGGGCCGATGGCGGCGATCGTCACCCCCTCCAGCAGGTGGAGCAGGCGGTTTTCCCCGAGGATGGCGGCCAGGTTGTCCACGGTGGACGAGGAGGTGAAGGTGGCGCAGTCGATGCGCCGCTCTTCCAGTTCGGCGATGACGCCAGGGGGGAGGGCGTCCGGTGTGACGTTGCGGTAGGCGACCGGCGCCTCAACCTCTGCCCCTAACTCTGCGAGGCCTTGCGGGATAACGTCTCTGGCCCGATCCCCCTTGGGGAAGAGGATCCGTTTTCCCGTGATATTCTCTGAACGGAACACCTCCACCACCCCTTCGCCCTTGTAGTCGTCGGGGATCAGGTCAGGGCGGATGCCGAAGGGGGCAAGGGATGCGGCTGTCTTGGGACCCACGGCGCAGACCCGGCAGTTCCCCAGGGCGCGGGAATCCCGCCCCGCGGCGGTGAGCCGCTCGAAGAAGAAGCGGACCGCGTTGACCGAGGTGAAGACGATCCAGTGGAACCGGTCCAGTCGGGCGATGGATGAATCGAGGTCGTCCCAGCTTTCGGGGGGGACAATGGCGATGGTGGGGCATTCCACGGCCCGGGCGCCGAGGGCGCCGAGCATGGCGCCGAACTCTCCCGCCTGGTCCGCGGCCCGGGTGACGAGAATGCTTCTGCCGAAGAGGGGACGGTTGTCGAACCAGCGGAGCTTGTCCCGCAGGCGCACCACCTCCCCCACCACGGTGATGGCCGGTGCCCGGAAGCCGGTCCGCCGGGCCTGCTCGGCGATGTCGGCGAGGGTGCCGGTGAGGACTTCCTGCTCGGGCCGGGTCCCCCAGCGGATGAGGGCGACCGGGGTTTCCGCCGGCCGGCCGTGGGCCATGAGGTTTTTCGTGATCTGGGGGAGGTTCTTGATCCCCATGTAGAAGACCACGGTGCCGCTTCCCAGGGAGAGCCCCTCCCAGTCGATCTGGGAGACCTCCTTGTCGTGTCCCTCATGGCCGGTGACGAAGGCGACGGAGGTGGTCACCCCCCGGTGGGTGAGGGGGATGCCGGCGTAGGCGGTGGCGCCGATTCCGGCCGTAACCCCGGGGACGATTTCGAAGGGAATCCCCGCATCCACGAGGGCCTCGCACTCCTCGCCCCCCCGGCCGAAGACAAAGGAGTCCCCCCCCTTGAGCCGGGCCACCACGTTCCCCGCCAGGGCCTTTTCCACCAGCAGCGCGTTGATCTGCCACTGCTCCCGGTTGTGGAGCCCGCCGACCTTGCCGGCGTAGATCAGCTCGGCGTCGGGCCGGGCGAAACGGAGGAGGTCGTCGTTGGCCAGGTAGTCGTAGATGACCACGTCGGCAAGCCCCAGGCACTCCTTTCCCCTGACCGTGATGAGGCCCGGGGCGCCGGGGCCGGCGCCGATGAGGTAGACAAGACTATTTGGGTGGGATGTATGGGACATGGGGTCAAGCTAAACGGGGATTTCCTTCTCCCGCGCCACTTCCCGCTGGTAGACCTCGGCGAGGATCTCGTGGGCGCCGTCGGCGAGGAGTTTCTCCGCCAGGGCGATGCCGAGCTTCTCGCACTCGGTTACCGGGCCGGTGAGGGAGTCCTTCACGGAGCGCGTGCCGTCCACCGAGGCGACGAAGCCGGTAAGGGAGAGGGTGTCGCCGGAAACCTGGCCGTGGGCGGCGATGGGGACCTGGCACCCTCCTTCGCAACGCCACAGGAGCGCCCGCTCGGCCCGGACCGCGTGGGCGGTATCGGGGTGGTTGAAGAAGGCGATGGTCTCTTTTATCGTTTCGTCATCCAGGCGGCACTCGATGCCGAGAGCCCCCTGGCCGATGGCCGGGAGCGACAGTTCCACCGGCAGGTACTCGGATACCTGGTCAGTGAAGCCGAGGCGCTTCAGTCCGGCGGCGGCCAGGATGACGGCGTCCAGGTTCTCTTCGGTGAGCTTGCGGATGCGGGTCTCCACGTTGCCGCGGATGATGACCATCTGGAGGTCGGGGCGGACCTTGAGGAGCTGGGCCTGGCGGCGCAGGGCCGACGTGCCGATCCGGGCCCCCTGGGGAAGGTCGGCGAATGTCACGCCGCGGGAGATGACCGCGTCGCGGGGGTCCTCCCGCTCGGTGATGCAGTAGAGGCCGAGCCCCTCGGGAAACTCCGTCGGCACGTCCTTCATGCTGTGGACCGCGATGTCGATCTCGCCCCGGAGCATCGCCTCCTCGATTTCCTTCACGAAGAGCCCTTTCCCCCCCACCTGGGCCAGGGGGACGTCGAGGATCTTGTCACCCATGGTCTTGATCTTGACGAGCTCCACCGCCATGCCGGGGTAGCGCTTTTCCAGCTCACTCTTCACCCAGTTGGCCTGCCAGAGGGCGAGCTGGCTCGCGCGGGTTCCTATTCTCAGCTGCTTCGGTGCCATTGCAGTCTCCTTTATGTATCGTATTCCCTTTGGTTGCCTTATTCTTCCAGCTCTCCCAGTTCCTCTGCCTCGGACCCCCCGGTCTGGAGCTCGAAGAGGGTGCGGATGGCGTCGATGTAGAGGTCGGTCCTTCCTCCCTGGCCGGCCCGCTTGAGGGTGGCGGTGGGGGGGTGGAGGAGCTTGTTGACGATGGCGGCGGTGAGGGCCTCCAGCCGCTTCGCCCCGTCGGGGGGAAGGTCCTTCCAGGCGGCCAGGGTCTTCTCGAGCTCGGCCTTCCTGGTCTCCTCAAATTTCGACCGGAGCGCCACGATGGTCGGCGTCACCTCCAGGTTCGAGAGCCACTTGTGGAACTGGCCGATCTCCTCGTCGATGATCGCTTCGGCCTTTTTCGCCTCCTCGGCCCGCTGCTGCAGGTTGGAGGCCACCACCCCCTGGAGGTCGTCCATGTCGTAGAGATAGACGTTCTCCACGTCGTTCACCTTGGGGTCGATGTCCCGGGGGACCGCGATGTCGATGAAGAACATGGGCTTCATCTTCCGGCGCCGGATCACCTCCTCCACATCCTTGGGCTTGATGATGAAGTGGGTGGCGCCGGTGGAGGTGAGGACGATGTCGGCCTTGTGGAGCTGGTCGAAGAGGTCCTCGAAGGGGACCGGCTTCCCCTCGAATTCCTCGGCCAGTTTCACGGCCCGCTCGTAGGTGCGGTTGGTGACCATGACCCCCCGCACCCCGTTGGTGATGAAATGCTTGGCCGCCAGTTCGCACATCTCGCCGGCGCCGATGAGCATGACCGTCTTGTCGGAGAGGTCGCCGAAGATCTTGCGGGCCAGTTCCACGGCGGCGAAGGAGACGGAGACGGCCGACGAGGCGATCTTGGTCTCGGTCCGCACCCGCTTGGCCACGGAGAAGGCCTTGTGGAGGAAGCGGTTGAGGATGATGCCGCTGGTCTTGTACTCGGCGGCGTAGCCGTAAGCGGTCTTGATCTGGCCCAGGATCTGGGGCTCTCCCACCACCATGGAGTCGAGGCTGGAGGCGACCCGGAAGACGTGGCGGATGGCCGCCTCGCCGTGGTGGGTGTAAAGGTGGGGTTCCAGGGTTTCGGCGGGAATCTGGTGGAAGTCGGCCAGAAAGCGCTTGATCCGTGCCATGCCGCCGGCGATGTCGCGGGTCGTGATATAGATCTCTACCCGGTTGCAGGTGGAGACGATGACCGCCTCGGCAATGTCCTCCAGGGCCAGGAGCGCCTTCAGGGGCTTCTCCATCTGGGTGGGCGCGAAGGCTACTTTTTCCCGTATATCGACGGAGGCGGTCTTGTGAGACAGCCCCACAACCACAATGTTCATGCGATCCTCTGAGCTATTTGTAGCTGTGCAGCCCCGACATGAACAGGTTCACGCCGAGGAAGGTGAACAGGAGGACGAAGAAGCCGACAATGGCGAGAATGGCGGCCTTCTTCCCTCGCCAGCCAGTGGTGAGCCTGCCGTGGAGGAGTGCCGCATAGACGAACCAGGTGATGAGCGACCAGGTTTCCTTCGGGTCCCAACTCCAGTAGGTCCCCCAGGCGGATTCCGCCCAGATGGCCCCCGAGATGATGGCGAAGGTCAGGAGCGGGAACCCGATGGTGAGGCAACGGTAGTTGATCTCGTCCAGCACGTCCAGGGAGGGGAGCTTCTGGTACATGGGGCCAAGCTTCTTGTTTTTCAGGAAGTACTGCTGGATCAGGTACATGATGGCGGCGCCGAAGGCCACGGTGAAGGCTGCGTAGCTCAGGAACGCCATGCTGGTATGCAGCATGAGCCACTTGCTCTTGAGAGCCGGATTCAGCGGCATGATGGCCGATGGGAAGCCGGTGGAGCCGGCCATGATCAGGAACGCCAGGGGGGTGACGAAGGAGCCGAGGATGACGATCCGGTACTTGCGCTCAAAGAGGAGGTAGAGCCCCACGATGGCAAGGCTGAAGAAGGAGAGGGACTCGTGGAGGTTGGTGATGGGGGTGTGTCCCGCCTCCAGGTAGCGGTCGACCGTGTAGGCGCAGTGGACCACAAACCCCGCCATGAGGAGCCAGCGGGAAACCTTTCCGAGTATCTCCCGGGGCTTGACGAGATAGGCCAGGTAGGCAACGGTGGCTGCGAGGTAGACGGCCAGGGTCAGCGTGAAAAGCAGGGCGTTCATGAAGGGTCCTCGGTCCTCATCCCCAACGCGGCCAGGGTGAAGCCGGGGCCGGCGTGGGTCGTGAGGAGGCGGTCGATCGCTTCGTACTCCCCCCGCCGGATCAGGCCGGGAAGGTCAGCGTTGGCAAGGGTGCGTAAAATCGCCTTATTGTAGGTGCGGTTGCCGCGGGCAGTCAACAGCTTTTCACGGACTGCGCCGAGTATCGCCAGTGTTTCCGCGTATTCGGGGCCGAATCGTTCCGCCAGATCGTTGCGGATAATTCGGGCCAAGGCCGGGCTCTTCCCCCCCGTGGACACGGCGACGAGAAGATCTCCCCTGCGGAAGACGGCGGGGGTCGTGAAGCTCCCGCGCTCCGGCGCATCGGTGGTGTCCACAAGGATGCCGAGGGATTCCGCTTCCCGGGCCACGGCCCGGTTCACGGTCGGGTCGTCCGTCGCGGCAAAGGCCAGGAAGGCCCCTTCAAGGTCTCCCGCCACGTATTGCCGGGTGTGACAGACGATCCGCCCCTCCATCCGGAGTCCCGCCAGGCCGGCGTCGAGGGCAGGGGCAATCACGGTGATCCGTGCCCCTGCTTCGAGCAGGAGGAGGCACTTGCGTGCGGCAACGGCGCCGCCGCCGACAATAACGGCCTGTCGGTCACGAACATTCAGGTTGACGGGGAAATGAGCCATGGGCCTCGGTGTTCCTGGGGGTAGCGCAACGGACTTGTGTGTACCAGATTTCGCGCAGATTGCCAAGGGCCGGGGGGAGGAATAGTCTTTTTCCTCCTTGATGTTTTGGGGAAGCTCGTCTATATTCTGAAAGTACAATTTGTCTGACAAGGAGGCTTCCATGGCCAGTGAAAAAGTGCTGACGTTCAACGATGATAACTTCGACGCCGATGTGCTCAAGGCGACTGTTCCGGTCCTTGTGGACTTCTGGGCCACCTGGTGCGCCCCGTGCAAGGCCATCGCCCCGGTCATCGACGCCATCGCCGATGAGTATGACGGCAAGGTGAAGGTCGGCAAGGTCAATGTGGACGACAACCCCGGCACTCCCGGCAAGTACGGCGTGCGCGGAATCCCGACCGTCATCCTGTTCAAGGACGGCAAGGTTGTCGACCAGGTCGTGGGGGCAGTCCCCAAGGCCCAGCTTGAGGCCCTCATCAAGAAGGCGCTCTAACGTACATCAGGAGTTGAGCCGTTTATGCGGATAGTTCGTGCATTAACCGCGTTCGTCGCGGCAGTCGGCCTCACAGCGGTGGTTGCCGCGCCGTCGTTTGCCATCCCCCAGAAGGGGCAGCCCGCCCCTCCCCTTAAGGTGGTGAGCACCTCGGGGCAGCAGATAAGTCTTGCCAATTACAAAGGGTACGTTCTCGTTATCGATTTCTTCGCCACCTGGTGCCCACCCTGCCGGGAGGCCATTCCGCACCTGAACGGCCTCAGCAGGAAGTACGGCAGGCAGGGGCTCCAGGTCCTGGGACTCTCTCTCGACGACGGCGATGAGGGGACGGTCAAGGACTTCATCGCCAGCAAGCGGATCGTCTATCCGGTGGCCCTTGCCGGCCAGGACGTTCAGACCGACTATGGTCTCCGGTCGCTCCCCACGGTGTATGTCATTGACAAAAAGGGAAACGTGGCCGACAAGTTCATGGGGGGATCGGACGAAACTCTCAAGACCATGGAAAACCTCATCAAGAAGCTTCTGGCCGAGAAGTAAGCCCGGTTCACAGCTGGTCGCCCGAAGGCGGCATCCCTATCCGGGGGTGCCGCCTTCGCCGTTTTCGTGGAGGGCGATCCAGATGCTCTCTGCCAGGGGGGGCGGGATCGACGGCGTGGCAGCCAGTTCCTCACGGCTCGCCTCCCGTATGTGTCTCAGGCTGCCAAATCGCCGCAGAAGCTCCCGGCGTCGCTTCGGGCCGATGCCCGGAATGGCGTCAAGGGTCGACCGGACGGTCTCCTTGCCCCTCAGCTTCTGGTGGTAGGTGATGGCAAAACGGTGGGCCTCGTCGCGGATCCGGGCCAGGAGCAGCAGGGGCGCACTGTTCTGGCGCAGTACCACCGGGTTTTTGCGGCCCGGGAGAAAGACCCGCTCGGCGCTCCGCGCCAGCTTCTCCGCCGACATGTCGCGTTCCACGCGGCTTTTGGCAAGGGAGGCGGCGTCGATTCCCTCCACGTGCAGATCCCGGAGAACAGCGATCAGGATGTTCAGTTGGCCGATGCCGCCGTCCACCACAATCAGGTCGGGGTGTGTGTCCTTTGCGGGGGTATCCCTGAACCGGCGGGAGAGAACTTCGTGCATCATGGCGAAATCGTCGGCTCCGGACACTGTTTTGATCCGGTAGTGACGGTAGCTCCCCTTGTCCGCTTTCCCGTCGAGAAACGAAACCCTGCTTCCCACCGCATAACTACCCTGGATGGTCGATATGTCATAGCACTCGATGCGTCGGGGGATGTTCCGCAGGTGGAGCCGCTCCTTCAATTCCGCCAGCACCGCCTCGGCCCCTTCCTCCCGTTTCCGCCTCTCCCTGAGAGCCGCCTCGGCGTTCTTCCCCGCGAGCCTGACAAGATCGGCCTTTGTGCCGCGCAGGGGGTGCGTGACGCTCATCCGCTTCCCCCGCCGTTCGGAGAGGAGTTCCTCCAGCGCCCCGCTGTCAGCGACGGGAAGCGGGGTGAATACCTGGTCGGGGATGAAGACCTCGCGGCTGTAGTAGTCGTTGAGAAAGGACGAGATAGCTTCGTCATCCTCCAGTTCCCAGGCCAGGTTGAAGCTTCGGCTGCCGATGAGCCGTCCTCCCCGGATGAAGAGGAGGGCCAGGGACAGGGCGCTCCCCTCCCGGTGCATGCCGAGGATGTCCGCATCCCCCCCCCCGGTCACCATTTTTTGCTTCTCCACCGTTACCTCGATGGCGTGGATGAGGTCCCGGAAACGGGCCGCTTCCTCGTAGCGCTGGTCCTCTGCCGCCGCGGCCATCCGTTCCCGGTAGACTTTCATCAAGTCCCGGTTCTTTCCTTCCAGGAAGAGGGCCGCCCCTTGGGCAAGGCCCTGGTACTCCTCAGTGGTGATGAGGCCGTGACATGGCGCCGAGCACTGCCTGAGCTGGTGGAAGAGGCAGGGGCGCCGGCGGCGCCGGCATGTCTCAAGGGGGTAGTGGCGGAGGGGGAAGAGCCTGTAGAGCTCCTTGAGGGCCTCGCGGGCCGAGGCGGCCGACGAGTAGGGGCCGAAATAGCGGGCGCCGTCCCGCAGTACCTTGCGGATGATGGTAAGGCGGGGGAATTCCTCACCCATGTCCATGCGGAGGGAAAAGTAGGTCTTGTCGTCCCGAAGATCCAGGTTGTAGCGGGGGCGATGCTTCTTGATGAGGGTGTTCTCGAGGATGAGGGCCTCTTTTTCCGTGTCGGTGACAATGACCTCCACGTTCGCAACCCGGGCCACGAGAAACCGGATGTGATAGCGGGATTCTCCGGCCGCGCCGAAATAGGAGCGAACCCGTTTCCTGAGGCTCTTGGCCTTTCCCGCATAGAGGATTGTGCCGTCAGAGCCCTTCATGAGGTAGACGCCGGGGGAGTCGGGGAGGGTGTTCAGTCGAGACTTGTCAAACATGGTGCCAGTATAGCGTTTGCCTGCTCCGTTGGAAAGGGGGTGCCGACAGCTTCGGCGTCCCCTAGCAACACCCGTTCCGTACGGCCGTTTTTCGCGTAGTTACAGGGCCTCACGCCGGCATTCTTCGTTGACAAGCAGGTGTTATGATGCTATGTAACTGAAGCTAATTACTTTAATTCTTCCGCCCCTACGATGGGAAAGGTCAAGCCCGTGGATTTTATGAAATATTTCCGCACTGCCGCTTTCCGGTGCCTGACCGGATGTCTCATAATCGCGTCGCTCCTTTCCACCCCAGCCTATGCCGTCAATTCTGAAGATTCCCAGATCTTCATCGCCGGTTTCAACGCCTACCAGAAAAAAGACTACCAGACTGCCATCGAGCGGATGAAGTCGGTTCTTGAGAAATATCCCGACACGCCATTGCGTGACATGGCCATTTTCTGGCTTGCCCGGGCCAACTTCAAGGCGGGTTTCGAGCGGGACGCAGCCCGGTACATGTCCCAGTTCATGAAGGAGTATCCCGACAGTCCCCTCAAGGGAACCGTTGAGGATGATCTTCTCGGTCTCGTGGCCCGTTTCGACAAGGGAGAACAGCTTCCCACCGTGGCGAAGCGTCCTGTGACCGAGGCGGTGGCCGCCGCGCCGGCACCGGACCGGAAGGCTCTTGCGGACAAGACCGCCGCGGCTAAGCAGGCTGCGGAGCAGGCGGCACGTAGTGTGACCGACGCCGAGCGCCTCGCGGCCCAAAAGGCGGCTGCCGAAAAAGCCGCTGCCGAACGGGTGGCTGCCGAAAAAATCGCTGCGGAGCGTGCGGCGGCGGAGAAGGCCGCGGCGGAACGGGTTGCCGCCGAGCGTCTGGCAGCGGAAAAGTTGGCACGGGAGAAGGCCGAGGCCGAACGCGTGGCGACCGAGAAGGCGGCCCGGGAGAAGGCGGAAGCCCAGCGTCTTGCCCTCGAGAAGGCCGCGGCCGAAAAAGCTGCGGCTGAACGTGCCGCGGCCGAAAAAGCAGCTTCGGTGCGGGCTGCTGCAGAAAAGGCTGCCGCTGAGCGGGCTGCTGCCGAGCGTCTGGCAGCGGAGAAGCTCGCACGGGAAAAAACCGAGGCGGAGCGTCTGGCTGCGCTGAAAGCCGCCGACGAAAAAACAGCTGCCGAACGTCTGGTTGCGGAGAAAGCCGCCGCCGAGCGCCTGGCCGCGGAGAAGAGTGCGCGGGAGACAGCTGCTGCTGAACAGGCCGCACGGGAGAAGGCTGAAGCTGAGAAACTGGCCGCCGACCGTATCGCTGCCGAGAAGGTGGCCGCTGAACAGGCCGCCGCAGAGTTGCGGCTTGCCGAGCAGGCCGCCCGGGAGAAGGCTGAGGCCGGTCGCCTCGCAGCCGAGCAGGCCACGAGGGAGCGTGCTGCCGCGGAAAAAATGTCCGCCGAGAAGGCGGAAGACGGCAAGCGTGCGGCACTCAGGGAAAAGGCCATCGCCGAATACAAGTCGCTCATCGATCGGTTCCCGGGAACGAGGGCCGCAGCCTCGGCGGTGGACAAGCTGAAGGCCCTTGGCATCGTCTACCCGGTTCCGGGAGCCGCGGTTGCTGCGGTACCGCCGGCGCCCGCCGAGAAAAACGCCCAGGTGCTCTCCCTGGAGGTGGGCCAGTTTGCCGAGGCAGACCTGACCGTCATTCCCGCGGCCCAGAGTCTGGAAGCCGGGAAGCGGCACGACATTCCCTTCGAGGTGGTCAACAGGGGGAACGGTACCGACAGCTTCTATCTCGAATCGGGCTTTCCGGCCGAGTTCGGTGCCCAGTTCGCCGATGCCGCCAGGAAGGAGATGCCGATCAACCTGACCCCCTCCCTCGCGCCGGATGAGCGGTTCAGGGGCGTCATTTCCATTACGGTGCCGCGCGAATTCATCGACGGCCAGAAGATCATCTATCCCATCAAGATCGCTTCGCGGCTCGACCGTGATGCCACCCAGGCGCGGGACATCATGCTTGCCGCTTCGGCGCCGCTCCTGCGCGCCGTGGTCAAGACCGACAAAGGTCAGATCCTTCCGGGCGAAAAGGTTTCCTATCGGGTGGCGCTCTTGAACATCGGTACCGCCACCGCCCAGGACGTGAGCCTGCGACTCAACTACCCCCCCCAGTATGAGCCGGTGAGCCCGGTGGAAACGGGCTTCAAGCAGGAGATGAAGGCGGCTCTGGTTCTGGACGGCCTCCGTCTCGCCTCGGGCGAGAGCAGGGAGTTCGAGGTGGCCTTCCAGTTGAAGGAAGAGGCCATCGCCCAGCAGGAACTCTTCCTGCGGGCCGATGTGGTCAACACCGAGCTTCAGACCCGGGATTCATTCATCTCGGCGGCATCCTTCGTGAAGCCGGTGAGCGGTGTCGCCGTGAGGACCAACAGCGACAGGCTGGTCGTCATTCCCGGCCAGTCCATTGCCGTTCCCCTCATCGTCACCAACACCGGCAACGTGCGGGAGGATTTCCTCATCAAGCCGCAACTTCCGCCCAACGTGACCTACACCTTTTACCAGGACCTGAACCGCGACGGCATCCGCCAGGCGAACGAGCCGATCATCAACCACGTGGGACCGCTGGCGCCGAAGGAGGAGTCCTACGTGATCCTCGATCTTGCCACGCCTGCCACCGAGGCCGATGGGGCCGGCGTTGCCGTAACAATGGCCTTCGAACCCGAGAGCGACAAGGCCAAAAGCACCGTTGCGAACCTGCGGCTCGTCTACTCGCGGCCGGTGGTCGAGCTGGCCATGAGCGGCAAGGGGGGACGGCTCAAGCCGGGAGAGGTTTCCTCCTTCGAGCTCAATTTCACCAACCGCGGCTCAAGCATGGCGAAGGCGGTGGAGTTGCAGAGCGTTCTTCCAGCCGACCTGGAACTGGTTGCTTCCGATCCTTCCTTCGGCCGCGGGGCAAGCGGCGATTACCTCTGGAGGTTCGACGAACTGGGGGCAGGCGAGAAACGGATCATCAAGGTGACCTTCCGAGTCAAGGCGGGAACTGCGGTCGGCAGAAACATCCAGGTGAAGAACGTCCTGAAGTACCAGGACCAACTCGGGAACAGGTACTGATATGAACGGCACCCTCAGGCTTGTCGCGACGTCCCTTGTGCTCTCCCTCGCTTCGCTGGCCCCCGCCGACGGCGCGGAGTACCTCCGTTACGCCCCCCAGCCGTCGGACGGCAAGCCCCTGGCGGGCCCTGATGAGGGAGTTCTTGTCAAGCGCATCACGATCGAGAAGGGTGATACCCTCTATGCCCTGTCACGCAAGTACAGTGGCAAGGGGACCTACTTTTCCCAGATACTTCTCTTCAACGAGATTGCGAATCCCAACCTGATCTACGCCGGCAACCGGCTTCTGGTTCCGCTGCCGCCTGGTCGCGGGGAGGGAGTGGCGCCATCGCCCCGGCGCGCCAAGCGTGCGGTGAAGGGGAAGAGCGAACGTGGACGCCAGGCGGTGACCTCCAAGGTGCCGAAGGCTCCCAAGGAGTCGAAGCAGGAGGCCAAGGTACCGGCTACGGCTCCCCGGGTTGCCCTGCCACCGAAGGTGTCCGACGCGCCGGCTCCGAAGACGGTTTCTCCCCCCCCCGCCCCCCGGAAGGGCGAAGAGAACGAGCAGACCCTCTTCGCGAAGGGGGTGAGCGCCTACAAATTGGGCCAGTACCAGCAGTCGCTCGATGCGTTTGACCGGTTCCTGGCCCGTTACCCTGCCTCTCCCCTCGTGCCCGATGCAACCCTCTATCGGGCCGATGCCCTCCTGAAGCTGGCGGAACAGTAGGGGACTTTTTCACTTTCTCAATGCTCGCGGAAGCTTGATGTGTTGCTCCGGAGCACGCGTTCGCCAGAATCATCTATCCCCGAACCTTCTGCACGTTTCGGTTCGTTGATCTTTCGGCAACGTCTCCCAATAAAGCTCACAATCCCACCACAGATCGTCCGTTTCTTTTCTCACACTGTCGCGAGTTCGCCTCTCCACCCTGTTCCCCTTACTTTTTGGCAGTCGGTTCCCATCGCAGAAGCTCCGCAAACACCGGATCGAAAGGCCGCGAGGTGATCAGGAAACGACCGGTAGAAGTCTCGCGGCGGGTCACCTTGAAGCCGGTGATCGCAATCCGGTAGCGCCCGTAGTCCAGTTCGTGGCGCCCGAAAGTGTGGGGGTAGTTGAGCTCCGTCAGCAGACGCGCTGTCACGGCGTCGAAGTCGTCATTATCCTGGGGCTGGACGACTCCGTATCCTTGGACCTGAAGGAGCCTGAAAAGGGTGTAGTTGTAAGGGTCGTTACCGGTGCAGTTGAGGATGAAGCGCTTCCCCCCTGCCTCAAAGTATCCTTCAACTCTGATACTGAAGCGGTTTTCCGAGCCGTCCCCCATGGCCCCGGAAACGATCCGGTTGCGTTCGAGCTTCAGGGAGAGGGAGTCCAGGAGGGACATTGCCATGTCGCAGGGGGTGGAGGAAGGGATTGCACGCAGGTCATAACCGGGCTCCACGAACGTATCTCGTGAGCCACGGCAGAACTGGGCCACCTGATACCCTTTCCTGCCGAGGTAGTCGCTGAGGGAAGCCGGGAGGCAAGGGCTATGCTCATCGACGAAGAGCAGGACGTTTTCGGGGCCTCGCCCGTTCGCCGGGAGCCGCACGACGCGAAAGTCGGCGCGGATGGTCAGTAAGGGGTCCGCTCCGAAGTCGACAGCAACGTTCTCCTCTACCCGGGCAAATTCGGCGGTTTTCATGAGGGTGGAGAAAAACGCCTTGAGACCATCCTTGCCCCGAGCAACGATGCGCACATCGGGGTATTTCTGGGACAGTTGGCTCCGAAGCTGGAGTGTGAGGGTGTCCCGAAGATCGACGAGAATTCGGCCACCATCGGCAGCCAGGAGGAGCGGGTTGTCGGCCGGATCGAGAACCCTGCCGTTGACCGTCAGGGGCTCGATCAGTTCCTGACCGGGGACGAGCTCTTCCCAGAGGCGGATGAGCGCCGCGGAGAAGGATGACTCGGCGGCCGACGGCATGGTTTTCTGAACGGTTTCAGTCTCCCGGGTCGTCTCACCGACCGGAGGTGCCGGCGGAAGTGCCCCAACAGTCTGCTCTGCTGTGTCGCGCCGCTGGGGCTCCCGCGGTTCGGGGGGGACGGACAGGGTGGGGATAGGCGCAGGAGCTGACGACGGAGCTGGGGGGATGATAAGGGGCGGGGTCTCATCCGGTGCCGGTTCAGAAGTCTGTGCAGGAGTCGCTTTGGCGGCCGCCGCAGCCGTTGGTGCCCGGCGGGGGAGCGGAATGAGGATGGTTTGTCCCACGACGAGGCGCGTGGCGCTCGGCAGTTTGTTGAGCCGCTGGATCTCCGGGATGAGCGCCTCTGCCCTGGCGTTGCTGAGCCCGAAGTCGCGGATGAGGATCTTGAAGAGGAAGTCGCCCGGCTTCACGGTGTAGCGGGTGTAGTCGCCGGATGATTCGGGACCAGGGTCGGTCGGCGCTGTTGTGACTTTTGGGGTACTCTCCTTCCGGGTGGGTCGAACGGCTTGGCGGCGCGGTTTCGGAGCAGGTTTCGTCGCCTCCAGATCCTTCAGGTCGAGCTCGAAGGACGGGGGGGCCGCCAGCGCGGACCCCCCGTGCAGCGGGCCAAGGAGGCCCCAGAGTGCAACAGCTGCACACAAGCTCGTGTAGGTGCGTTGTTTCATGATAGTGTCCGTATCCTTGGCAAGGAATGATCAGTTGAAGTGAACGACGAAGGCTCTGATGGCGCCGTTGGGTACCGTCCGGTAGATGACGAGCCGGACGCCGCCGTTCACCTTCCCCTTTTCGACCCGGAATTTCCCCTGGGTTTCCTTGGCCTCCAGGGTGAACTCCCGTGTCTTGGCCATCTGGCTGAGGGCGCCGCGGAAGAAGGTTTCGGGTATGCCGACGCCGCTGCGGTCGATGGCCTGAACGGCCCGAATCCCGGCGCCGTCGCGGTAGACCTTGAACTCGGTGCGGGCGCCCCGGTAGCGCTCCCAGCCAGGGTGCGACTTTCCGTAATCCCGGTCGTGTCCCTCCCGCGGGATGAAGGGGGGGAGCTGGGCGAGCCCTCCTCCTGCCCCGGCCGGAGTCTGAGGGGGATCGGCGGCAGGGATGGGCTGCTGTGCTGTGGGCGGCGTCGCCGGGAGGGCCGGCGGTGTTGCCGCCGGCGCGGCAGCCGGGAGAGGCTGCTTCGTTGTCGCGACAGCCGCGGAAGGTGCCGCGCTTTTTTCGGGCGATTGCGCCACGACCGGTGCCACGGGCTTCATGGGCTTTTGGGGGGACGGCGCAGTGGGAGACAACAGCAGGACGGCCGCTCCGACCGCAACAACAGCGGCAGTGGCAATCCCGATCCAGATGAGCGGTGAGCGGGGCTTTGCCTCTCTCCTCCCGACCTGCCGGCGTTCTCGGGCCCGGGGGCGTTCGGCTGAGGTGGCGCTCGTGAAGGAAACCGTGTCCTCCAGTTCAGCCAGGGGTACCGGTTCCGCTGACTGCTCGATGACGGCCTTGAGTTTTTGGTCGAAGGGGGTTTCAGGAAGCGGCGGCACGGATGAAGGGCCATGGGCGCCATCGTCGGGCCCACTGCTCACCGATGCCGGCATGGGCTGCTCAGCTATGGGGGGGAGAACGCCGGCAGGCGGTACGGGAGAGTTCGGCTGTTCACCGGCAGTGGGGAAGCCCCCTTGTTCTTCGGTCTGGACGAGGGGAGGTCCCTTGTCGACAGCCGGCGGCGACGGGGTATCGGAGATAATGCCGATGATGGCCGCCGTCAGTTCTTCATCGGTGCGGGTGATATCGAGGCAGACGTCCAGGGGATCCTGGCCCGCCACCTGCTTGCCGGCCTCGCCAAAGAGGACCACCCGGGGCCTCATCCCTTCCACCTGGCCGATGAGGTGCCGGGCGATGATTTCTCCCGATAGCCCCGAGAGGTGGTTTTGAACGAAGAGCATGTCGGGCGGATCTTCAGCGATGTCCTGACTTCCCTGGCGGAGGGAGCGGGAGACCCTGAACCGAATCTGGGGGTAATCCCGGACAAAGTCGAAGAGCTTTTCGAGCCGGTCCTGGTCGGCAATGAGAAGTATGGTTACCACGTGTACCCCGTGTGCCGGAAAAGTAATCAGTATTCTATGTGACGGTCAATTGAGAATCAAGAACGAATAGAGTGCCTTGTATGCAAAATTGTTGCCGTGCCGCTATGCCCTTGTCGGCGCGGGATCGCAGGCGGTGAGCCGGTGTGCCGGAACTGCCTCCCTGCCACCACCTGCGCGGGGGGCGTTAGCACTCCATGACCGCTTTCCGGAACTCTTCGATCCCCATCTGCTCCACGATCCGCCCCAGCCGCTGCTCGCTGCCACACCCTTTGTAGTAGGCAACGATCCGCCCAACAACTGCCAGAACCTCATCATCATCCGGCGCGGTTTCGGTGAGCAGGTCGCCGATGCGCGGCCGGGCCCCGGCGTTCCCCCCCACGTATATCCGCCACCCCTTCGGCGTTCCCACTACCCCGATGTCTTTCACCATCGTCTCAGCGCAGTTGAGCATGCATCCCGAAATCCCCATCTTCATCTTGTTGGGAAGTTCCATGGCGTGGTAGAGGGTGTCTATCTTCAGTCCCAGAGTCACGGAATCCTGCACCCCCCGCTTGCACCAGGTGGTGCCGGGGCAGATCTTCACGCTCCGGACGCAGAGGCCGATGGCCGCCCCCGGCTGCTGGTCCAGGTCGCTCCAGATGGCGTCCAGGTCCTCTTCTTTCACCCCCATGAGGGCGATGCGCTGGGCAGAGGTGAGCTTCAGTTCCTTGACGCCGTAGCGTTCGGCCACGTCGCAGATCTTGCGGAGAGTGACGGTGTCAGTGATGCCGCCGGGGATGTGGGGGGCGATGGCGTAGGTCTCCCGGTCCCGCTGGAGGATCGCCCCCTTTTCGAGGATGTCTTTCTTCATTGGTTGCTCCCGGAATGGAAAATGAGTCTTTCTTTAGCACAGTTCCGGGGGGAACGGAAGGGAATCGGCGGCTACTCCTCGGCCCGGGCCATGTCCTCTTCGATGGTGCGGCAACAGAGGAAGGCGAAGAGGGCCGCGGCGAGTATGGCGACGGGGGTGGAAAGGAGGGCGGCGCGGAGCCCCCAGAGGTCCGAGAGCCGGCCGAGGATGGTGGGGGATACGGCATCCCCCAGGGCGTGGATGAAGAAGATGTTCACGGCGAAGGCCATGGCGCGGATGGTCGGACGGGTGACGTTGACGATGACCGTGTTGAGGGGGCCGGTGTTGAGGAAGAGGAAGAACTCGGCCAGGAACATGGCCCCCAGGCAGTGGGGAAGGGAAGGAGTCAGGATGGCGTAGGCCGCCGCCGGGGTCCCCAGGAGGAACCCCCAGCCGGAGACGAGGAGATACCCCTTGGGGGTGCGGCGCTGGAGCCGGTCGCCGAGCCATCCCCCCGCCAGGGTGCCGCAGATGCCGGTCACCACGGTGAGCCCGCCGAACAGGGTGTTGCCGGTGGCGACACTGAGGCCGTGCTCCCGGTAGAGGAAGGTGGGTATCCACTGGGCGAGCCCCCCTATGGCGAAGGTCATGGCAGCCATGGCGAGGGTGTTGGCGATATAGGAGCGATTCCGGAACAGTGAGCGGTAGCCGCCGTGCCCGGGGGCACCGTTCTGTTCCGGCGTTGCGTCGGGGTTCCGGGGGGGAGGGCGGATCAGCCAGACCGGCAGGACGAGCAGCAACCCCGGCAGGCCCACCATCAGGAACGCGGCATGCCATCCCCACTGCTGGCCGATGACTCCGCCCAGGAGATAGCCGAGGGCGCTCCCCACCGGGATCGCCAGGTAGAAGAGGGAGAGGGTGCGCCCCCGGCGCTCCCGGTCGAAGAATTCGGTCAGAAGTCCGGGAGAGACGGTGCCGAAGCTCGCCTCGCCGACCCCGACGGTGGTGCGGGCGGCGAGCAGCATCGGGTAGGTGGGTGCAAAGCCCGCGGCGGCGGTGGCAACACTCCAGAGGGCAAGGCCACCTGCGGCGAGACGGGTCCGGCTCCAGCGGTCGCCAATCCACCCGAAGAGGGGGGCGGAGACCATGTAGGTGACCATGAAGGCGCTCCCCAGGAGCCCCAGGGCCGTGTCGGAGAGGGCAAAGTCCTTCTGGATGAGGGGAAAGACTGCGTAGAGGACCTGGCGGTCGATGTAGTTGAGGAGGTTGACCCCCAGGAGCAGGGCCAGGACATAGCGCGCGTAGGGGGAGGATTTCGGGGGGGGCGTCGGCGAGAGCTCGTGCATTGGCTGGTCTCTGTTCCCTTACCGCGGAGTGCTTTCGGCAATGAAGCGTTTCACCTGGTCGGCGGCGTCGGCGGCGATGCCGATGAATTCGACGCCGAATCCCTCGGGGAGGGCCGGCTTGATCCGTCGGTGTCCCTGATTTATCCACGCTACCCGGGCGTCGGTCTCGATAAGGTCGCTGCCGGGGAGAAAGAAGCCGAGCCGGATCCGGTCCTCCATCCCCACGTCGCATCGGGACACCACATAGACACCACAGAAGCTGATGTCCTCGATGGAGCCGTGATGGCTTGCGCTTCCCCTGCGGAATACGGCCAGGGAACCACACCTGATCCGCGGATGACGCCGCTCCACCTCGGGAATGAAGCGGCGGCCGGTCTCGAGGAACTCCCGGCGGTCGAAGGGTTTTGCGATGATTCCGTCGCACCCGGCCGTCAGGCATTGCTCCCGGTCCCTCTCCTTCCCCTCCTGAACGGACATCACCACTGGGATGGTGCGCAGGTCCTTGTCACCCTTGAGGAGGGCACAGCAGGCGGCGCCGTCCATCTCCGGCATGCGGCAGTCCAGGTAGATCAGGTCGGGACGGTGCTCCCGGGCAATCCTCAGGGCCTCCTCTCCCCCCGTGGCGGTGAGGACCGCGACCTGCGAGCCCTTCAGGAAATCTCGCTGCACGGAGAGGAAAAACCGTTCGTCGTCGACGAGAAGTATCGTTGGTGTCTTCATGGCGTTCTCCGGCATCTCAGGGGTGGAGCTCCAGGTGCCGCTCCTCCAGATTTTTTATCCGGTCACGGAGCTCGGCCGCCTTCTCGAACTCCAGGTTCTTGGCGAAGGCGAGCATCTCCTTGCGCAGCTTTTTGACCAGCTTGGGTATCTCATCGGCAGGAACGTACTTTTCTTGAGGCTCGGCCGCCAGCGGAATCGTGTAGTAGTCCCGTTCCTCGATGGATTCGAGGATGGTGCGGAGCCCCTTCTTCACCGTCTGGGGGGTGATGCCGTGCTCGGTGTTGAAGGCCTCCTGGATCGCCCGGCGCCGAGAGGTCTCGTCAATGCACGCCCGCATGGATCCGGTCACGGTGTCGGCGTACATGATGACCCGTCCCTTCACGTTGCGGGCGGCCCGGCCGCAGGTCTGGATCAGGGAGCGGGCCGAGCGGAGGAACCCCTCCTTGTCGGCGTCGAGGATCGCAACGAGCGAAACCTCGGGGATGTCGAGCCCTTCCCTGAGGAGGTTGATACCGACGAGCACGTCGAACTCGCCGAGGCGCAGATCCCGGATGATCTGCATCCGCTGGATGGTGTCGATGTCCGAGTGGAGGTATTTCACCCGCACCCCCAGGTCCCGGTAGTAGTCGGTGAGCTCCTCGGCCATCCGCTTGGTGAGGGTGGTGACCAGCACCCGTTCGCCCCGGGCCGTGGTATCCCGCACCTCGTGGAGGAGGTCGTCCACCTGCCCCGATGCGGGCCGAACCTCGATGACAGGGTCCAGGAGGCCGGTGGGGCGGATCACCTGCTCCACCACCACGCCGCCGGCCTGCTGCAGCTCGTGGTCGGCGGGGGTGGCGGAGACGTAGACCGTCTGGTTGAGCCGCGCGGTGAACTCCTGGAAGGTGAGGGGACGGTTGTCCAGGGCCGAGGGGAGGCGGAAGCCGTAGTTCACCAGGGTCTCCTTGCGGCTGCGGTCTCCCCGGTACATCCCTCCCACCTGGGAGACGGTGATGTGGGACTCGTCCACGAAGAGGAGGAAATCCTTCGGGAAGTAGTCGATGAGGGTGTAGGGGGGCTCCCCCGGCGCCCGGCCATCGAAGTGACGGGAGTAGTTCTCGATCCCCTGGCAGAACCCCATCTCCTCCATCATCTCCAGGTCGAACATGGTCCGCTGCTCGATCCGCTGGGCCTCCACGAGCATGTTCTGTTCCCGGAACCACTGGATACGTTCCCGCAGGGCCACCCGGATCTCCTCGATGGCCCGCTCCAGGGTCTCGCGAGTTGCCACGTAGTGGGAGGCGGGGTAGATGGCGCACTTTGTGAGCCGCTGGTGCGCCACTCCCCGCAGGGGGTCGATCTCGCTGATGGCGTCCACCGTGTCGCCGAAAAATTCGATCCGCAGCGCCTTCTCGTCCTCGTGGGCCGGGAAGATCTCCACGATATCCCCCCGCACCCGGAAGGTCCCCCGGTGGAAGTCCACGTCGTTGCGCTCGTACTGGATCTCCACGAGTTTTCGGAGGAGAGCGTCGCGGCCGTACTCCTCCCCCTGGTGGAAGAAGATGTGCATCGCCTGGTACTCGGCCGGGGAGCCGATGCCGTAGATGCACGACACCGACGCGACGATGATCACGTCGCGCCGCGTCAGGAGGCTGCGGGTGGCTGCGTGGCGCAGCTTGTCGATCTCGTCGTTGATGGAGGAGTCCTTCTCGATGAAGGTGTCGGTGGTGGGGAGGTAGGCCTCGGGCTGGTAGTAGTCGTAGTAGGAGACGAAGTACTCCACGGCGTTATGGGGGAACAACTCCTTGAATTCACCGTAGAGCTGGGCCGCCAGGGTCTTGTTGGGGGCCAGGACCAGGGCCGGGCGGTTGGTGGCGGCGATGACGTTCGCCATGGTGAAGGTCTTCCCTGAGCCAGTGACGCCCAGGAGGACCTGGTGCCGGTCCCCCCGCAGGATTCCCTCGCTCAGTTCCTCGATGGCCCTTGGCTGGTCTCCCCGGGGGATATAGTCACTCTCCAGTCTGAAACGCTCCATGGGCGGCATGGTAGCACGTTCGGCGAGTGATTTCATCCGGTTATAACGGTGAATCAAGTGTAAAAAATGCCCCCTGAAGGGGGCGGGCTTTATTTTGCGGATGCAGTGAGTTTGGGGGTGAGGTTCAGGGTGAGCCAGTAGGTTCCGATGAGGCGGAGCGCCTCGCTCAGCTGGTTGAAGTCGACCGGTTTGCGGATGTAGCTGTTGGCGCCCAGGGTGTGGCACTCCAGGATGTCCTGCTCCTCGTTGGAGGAGGTGAAGACTACCACCGGGAGAAGCCGGGTCCGTTCGTCGCTCCTGATCCGGCGAAGAACCTCGAGCCCGTCAATCTTGGGGAGCTTCAGGTCAAGAAGTACCAGGCTGGGCATGGCGTCCGTGGCGCGTCCCACGTGGGCTCCGGTGCTGAAGAGGAAATCGAGGGCTTCGACCCCGTCCCGTGCCACGGTGATCTCGGAGGCGGTGTTGTGCCTGCGGAGGGCGCGGAGTGTCAGTGCTTCGTCATCGGGGTTGTCTTCAACGAGGAGAATGTGTCTGTTGGTCATGGGAGGCCCTTGCACATGGATGTTGTCGACATAGTAACATTACCATACCACGGAGGGAAAATAGTTAAAGGGTATAAATTAAATATTCGGCTGTTTCCTGGAACGGCACAGCAACAAATTATATCGGCAGACAGTGTTAAAATACAGGAAAAAACCGAGGGGAGCCGCAGGCTTCGGGCAGGGGTCGGATGGCGAGGTAGGGCTTGATTTTTGGAATGCCAGATGCAATACTCACTCATATCATTCATAGCAGAAGGAGACTCAGTATGTTCGGATTCGGCATGCCTGAACTTATAGTAATTCTTGTCATCGTCCTGGTGGTCTTCGGCGCCGGCAGGCTTCCGGAGATCGGCGCTGCCCTCGGCAAGAGCATCCGGAACTTCAAACGGTCATCGGAAGGCAAGGAAGAAATCGAGATAAAGCCTGAAAAAAAGGACGAATCCTCGAAGTAGGGGCGAAGAAGCCCGATGCACGAAGGGCCGGCGGATGCCGGCCCTTCGTTTTTTGCCCGTTCGGAATGGGGAGGTGGGTGTCGGGAACGGCCCTCAGCTAGTGGCCCTTCTTGATTTTCTTGGCCTTGGAGGGCGATTTCTTCGACGATTTTCGTGATGCCTTTTTCGTGGCCTTCTTCGAAGACTTCTTCTTCGATGATTTCGACTTCTTTGCCTCTTTCGCCGCTTTCCCTTTGCGGCTTTTCTTGCTGAACCGGGAAGGCTCGGGGGAGAGTTCCTCTTTGATGTTGCTCAGGAGGACGGCGGTTTCCTCCATCCCCGGATCGGCTTTCTTGGCTGCTTCCAGGGCTTCCTTCGCTTCGGGGATCTTTCCCATTTTCAGGTAGATCCGTCCCAGGGCGTTGAGGCTCTTGGCGTGGTCTCCCTTAAGTTCCACAGCTTTCTTGTACCGTTCCTCGGCGGCGTTGTAGTCCTTCTTGAACTCGTAGATGAGCCCAAGCTTGTAATGGCTCGCCGGGTCGTTGGGGGCGAGTTCGACCCCCTCCTTCAGCAGGGTGATCAACTCGTCGTATTTCTTGGACTTCACGTAGAGGGCCGTGAGGACGTTGCGGGCCTCCGGGTCGTCCTTCTTGATCCGGAGGATCTCCCGGTACTGCTTCTCGGCCTCGTCGTTCTGGTTGCTCTTGCGGTAGAGGGTTGCCAGCTCGCGGCGGGCCTCCAGGTTGTCGGGGTCGATCCTTATGGCCTCCTGGTAGGATGCGATGGCCTCCTTGGGGTTCTTGGCGCTCAGGAGGGCCCGGGCGAGCTTCAGGTGGAGCAGCGGATTGCTCTCACCCTTCTTGAGGAGTTCCCGGTACTGTTCGATGGCCTGGGTGTAGCTGCCGCGAAGCGTGTAGATGTCTGCCAGCCGCCGGCGGGCGTCGCCGTTGTCGGGAGAAGTGTGGATGGCCTGCTTGTACTCGACCACCGCCTCGTCGATGAGCCCCTTCCGTTCATAGAGGACGCCGAGGTTGTAGTGGGTATCTCCGCCGCCGATCTTGAGCCGGATGAGCTCCTTATTGGTTGCGATGGCCTCGTCGTCGAGCCCGGCCGCCGTCTGGGCGTCGGCGAGCTTCGAGAGGGCCTCGGGCCAGTCGGGCTTCTCCTTGAGGGCCGTCTTGAACTCTTCCGCAGCCCTCGCATACTCCTTTGCCCGCATCAGTTCATCGCCTCTCCTGAGGCGCTCATCGGAGAGGACGCCGCGCTGCTTCCCCGCCAGGAGGGACTCGTAGTCGGCGGCCTGGCGGTCACCCTTTTTTTCGTAGGCCTCGGCGAGCAGGAGGTTGATTTCTTTGTTGCCGGGGTTGGCGATCTGGGCCTGTTTGAGTTCCTCAATTGCCCGGTTGGTCTTTCCTTCCGCCGTGTAGAGGGAGGCAAGGCCCAAGCGGGCCCCTTCGTGGGAGGGAGAGAGGTTAAGGGCCTTGCGGTACTGCTTTTCGGCGTCGCCTTGTTTGCCCATTTCACGGTAGAGCCCGGCAAGCTCGGTGGGGATGACCGGGTCGGAGGGGATCCCTTGAGCTGCCTCGGCGTAATGGTAGAGGGCGAGGGAGTAAAGCTTGCGCTCGCCGAAGATCCTGGCAAGGCCGTGGTGGTAGCGGGGGGCGGGGTCAGAGGAGATGGCCCGGGTCAGTTCCACGACGGCGTCGTCATGGCTTCCTTTTTCGAGAAGGGCGAGCCCCAGGTTCCCCTGGGCGTGGGGGAAGGCCGGTTCGAGGCGGAGGGCCTCGCGGAAGTTCCTGATCGCCTCGTCATGGCGTCCACCCCGTTCAGCCCGGAGCCCCTGGACGAAATAGCCCGCAGCTCCATCAGGACAGGCGTCGAGGATTCGCTCCTCGGTTTGCCTCGCGACATCACCATCGACTTTCACCGGGATGGTGGCGGCCATGCGCTTTGCGTCGTCGCAGCGGCTGTCGGCCCCTGCGGTCAGGGGAATCGAGATGGCAAACTGGAAGAGGAGGGTCGGGATCAAGATCGTTCTGCGGTATATCACGAAGTGTCCTCCTGAAGTCTGAGTAGTGTTTCGATGCCTGTCGTTTCAGACTGCGTGGCAGGCTTGGGTTGTGCGGGAGTGGTGCTCGTCGGCAGTCTCCTCGCAGTTGGCCTCGTGTGGTGAGGCGGTCTGGTGTGGCGGCAGCGCTTAAGGACCGGTTGGGCGGAGCAGGCGGCCGCCAGGGCGGCACGGTGTCCGGATGGAGGGTGCGGAGTCGGTACAGGACAGTGTCCGGCCGGATGTGCAATTCGCGGGGATTATACACAGGGGGGGGGCAAAATTCAACGGATTAACCTCTTCAGGGTTGCCGGGAGGGGAAAGCGTGCGGTATTCCCGAGGGTTTCCGCCGGCGGGACGGCGTGGATTGCCTTGACTTCGGGCGCAAAGATGATTAGATGATTAAACTGACACACCGGACCCGATCCCCTTTGTGGGGGACAGGGACTCTCATGCTCAGGCCTTTCCGAACCACGGGGGTGCTATGGCCGTTATTCCCAAGGAGCCGCTCGATTGGCTCTCTCTCCTGCATCTGCAGATGGACGAGGTTTTCGACTACATCGCCCGCACCGGAGGGGGTGAGCGGTGGGGAGAGTGCGAATACCTCCCCGCCGTCGACATCTTCGAGACGCTGGACGAATTTGCGGTGGAGTTCGAGCTTCCCGGCATCGAACAGAGCGACCTGTCGCTCAAGCTGTGCTGTAACATGCTGATTCTGGAGGGGGTCAAGCGCGACGACACCCGAGACGGGGTGAGCTACCGTTGCCTGGAGCGGAGGTTCGGGCGTTTCTGTCGCACCGTCGAGATACCGCCCACGGTGGATCTTGGCGCTGTCAAGGCCTGTTTCCGGCAGGGGGTCCTTGTGGTCACCTTCCCCCGTCTCTCGGATCGGGGGAAGATCATCCGCGAGATACCGATAGAACAAGGAGACGATAATGGAAGAGATTGAAGATAAAGAAAACCGGCAGGAGAGCGAGGAGCTGAAGATCCCCGACATCCTGCCGCTGTTGCCGGTGCGGGACGTGGTGGTCTACCCGTACATGATCCTCCCCCTCTTCGTGGGACGCGAGCTCTCCATCAACGCGGTGGACCAGGCCCTCTCCAAGGACCGGCTCATCTTTCTCGCCACCCAGAAGGAGATGGGGGACGAGGAACCGACGCCGGAGGGGATCTACACCGTCGGTACCGTGGCGATGATCATGCGGATGCTGAAGCTCCCCGACGGGCGGGTGAAGGTCCTCGTCCAGGGGCTCGCCAAGGGGCGGATCATCGAGTTCATGGAATCGAAGCCCTCCTATGCGGTCCGGATCGAGCGGATTGTCGAGTCCTCTGTCCCCGATGAGTCCCTGGAGACCGAAGCCCTCATGCGTGCCGTCAAGGAGCAGCTGACCCAGATCGTTTCTTTGGGCAAGGCTGTCTCCCCCGAGGTCCTGGTGATCGTTGAGAACATGCAGGAGCCGGGTAGCCTGGCCGACCTCATCGCCAGCAACATCGGCCTCAAGGTGGACGACGCCCAGAATCTCCTGGAGATCATCGATCCGATCCAGCGGCTCCAGAAGGTGAACGAGCACCTCAACAAGGAGCACGAGCTCCTCGACATGCAGGTGAAGATCCAGTCGGCCGCCAAGGAGGAGATGGGGAAGAGCCAGCGGGAGTACTTCCTCCGGGAACAGCTCCGGGCTATTCAGCAGGAACTGGGAGAGACCGATCCCCGCTCCGAAGAGCTCAACGAGCTCCGCAAGGCCATCGAGCAGGCCAAGATGCCCCCTCCCGTGGAGAAGGAGGCCTTCAAGCAGCTGGGGCGCCTCGAGCAGATGCACCCCGACGCAGCCGAGGCGGGGATGCTCCGCACCTTCCTGGACTGGATGGTGGAACTCCCCTGGGGCAAGGCGACCAAGGATGTCCTCGACATCAAGCGGGCCATGCAGATTCTGGACGAGGACCACTTCTACCTGGAGAAGATCAAGGAGCGGATCCTGGAGTTCCTGGCCGTGCGCAAGCTCCGCAAAAAGATGAAGGGACCGATCCTCTGCTTCGTGGGTCCTCCGGGGGTCGGCAAGACATCCCTCGGCAAATCAATCGCCCGGGCCATGGGGCGGAAGTTCGTCCGCATCTCCCTGGGTGGGGTGCGGGACGAGGCGGAAATCCGGGGGCACCGGCGTACCTACGTGGGGGCCCTCCCCGGCCGGATCATCCAGGGGCTCAAGCAGGCCGGCTCCAACAACCCGGTCTTCATGCTCGACGAGCTGGACAAGCTGGGTGCCGATTTCCGGGGTGACCCCTCCTCGGCCCTGCTGGAGGTGCTGGACCCGGAGCAGAACCACATGTTCTCGGACCACTACATCAATCTCCCCTTCAACCTGTCCAACGTCATGTTCATCGCCACGGCCAACCAGATGGACACGATTCCGGGGCCGCTCCTTGACCGGATGGAGGTGATCCAGCTCTCGGGGTACACCGAGGAAGAGAAGCTGGAGATCGCCAAGCGCTACCTCATTCCGCGGCAGATGAAGGAGAACGGCATCTCTGAGAAGGAGATCGCCATCACCGACGAGTCGGTGCGCACGATCATCGCCAAGTACACCCGGGAGGCGGGGCTTCGGAACCTGGAGCGGGAGATCGGCAGCGTCTGCCGCAAGGTGGCCCGCAAGGTGGCCGAGGGGGAGACGCGGCGTTTCCGGATTACCCCGGCAACGGTGGCAAAGTACCTGGGTCCGGCCCGCTTCATCCGCGAAGGGGAGATGGAGAAGAACGAGGTGGGGGTCGTCACCGGCCTTGCCTGGACGCCGGTGGGAGGCGAGGTCCTCTTCGTGGAGGCCACCATCATGAAGGGGAAGGGGGGGCTCACCCTCACCGGACACCTGGGGGACGTAATGAAGGAATCGGTCCAGGCGGCCCTCTCCTATATCCGCTCCAAGGCCAAGGAGTTCCACCTGGCCGAGGACTTCCTCTCCGGCGTCGACATCCACGTCCACGTGCCGGCGGGGGCCATTCCCAAGGACGGCCCCTCGGCCGGTGTCACCATGGCCACGGCGCTCGTCTCGGCACTGACGCGGGTCCCGGTCCGCAAGGACGTGGCCATGACCGGCGAGATCACCCTGCGGGGAAAGGTTCTCCCCATCGGCGGCCTCAAGGAGAAGATGCTCGCCGCCATCCGGGCCGGGATCAAGACCATCGTCATCCCTGAACAGAACATGAAGGACCTCGAAGAGGTCCCCAAGCATATCCTCAAGAAAGTGACCGTGACCTCCGCCAAGGTGATCGATGACGTCCTTGCGGTGGCCCTGGAGACCTTCCCCCCTTCGCCCCCCGTCGGCGAGGGGAAACCTGCTGCCGCACCAAAGGTACCGCCGCGGCGAGGGCTTGCGGCCCCGCGTAAAGGGGCTGTCGCCGGGGCGAAGAGTTGAAGCTCCGGGAGATCGGGGAATTCGGCCTCATCGGCCGGATTTCCTCCCGGGTTTCCGACGGCGTGGGGGTTCGGATCGGCATCGGCGACGATGCCGCCGCCGCGGAGCCCACCCCCGGCCGGTGGCTTCTCGTTACCTCCGACATGCTTCTGGAGGGGGTCCACTTCGACCTTGCCTACACCGACCCATTTCGCCTCGGGAGAAAGTCCCTGGCAGTGAACCTCTCGGACGTGGCCGCCATGGGAGGGGAGCCCCGCCACTTTCTCCTCTCCCTCGCCGTTCCGCCGGGGGTGACCGTGGAGTTCCTCGACCGGTTCACCGAGGGGATGCTTGAGCTGGCCCGGGAACATGGCGTTACCCTCATCGGCGGCGACACCTGCCGCTCGC
>CAJPFF010000070.1 GCA_905339345.1 Geobacteraceae bacterium
TTATTCGATAATGGAGCTGACAACACCGGCGCCGACCGTACGGCCGCCTTCGCGGATGGCGAACCGCAGCCCCTCGTCCATGGCGATCGGGGTGATCAGGTTTATCGTCACTGCCACGTTGTCGCCTGGCATGACCATCTCAGTCCCGGCAGGAAGGTCCACTACCCCGGTCACGTCGGTGGTCCGGAAATAGAACTGCGGACGGTAGCCGTTGAAGAACGGCGTGTGACGCCCACCTTCTTCCTTGGTCAGGATGTACGCTTCGGCCTTGAACTTGGTGTGGGGGGTGATGCTCCCCGGCTTCGCTAGCACCTGGCCACGCTCGATGTCTTCACGCTTGACCCCGCGCAGCAGCGCCCCGATGTTGTCGCCGGCACGCCCCTCGTCAAGAAGCTTGCGGAACATCTCAACACCGGTGACGGTGGTCTTGACGGTTGCCTTGATCCCGACGATCTCGACTTCTTCGCCGACCTTGACGATGCCCCGCTCGACGCGGCCGGTGGCGACGGTGCCGCGTCCGGAGATGGAGAAAACATCTTCGACGGGCATCAGGAACGGCTTGTCGATGGCCCGCTCGGGTTCGGGAATGTAGGAGTCGACGGCCGCCATGAGCTTGACGATCGCTTCGGAGCCGAGCTCGTCCTTGTCGCCGTTGAGGGCCTTAAGGGCCGAACCCTTGATGATAGGGATGTCGTCGCCCGGGAAGTCGTAGGAGGAGAGCAGTTCACGAATCTCCAGCTCGACGAGCTCGAGGAGCTCTTCGTCATCGACCATGTCGGCCTTGTTCAGGAACACGACGATGTAGGGAACGCCTACCTGGCGGGCAAGCAGGATGTGCTCGCGGGTCTGGGGCATGGGGCCATCAGCCGCGGAGACAACGAGGATCGCGCCGTCCATCTGGGCCGCACCGGTGATCATGTTCTTGACGTAGTCGGCGTGGCCGGGGCAGTCAACGTGGGCGTAGTGACGCTTGTCGGTCTCGTACTCCACGTGCGAGGTGGCGATGGTGATCCCGCGCTCACGCTCTTCAGGGGCGTTGTCGATCTGATCGAAGCCCTTGAACTCAGCCTGACCCTGCTCGGCCAGAACCCGCGTGATGGCGGCGGTCAGCGTGGTCTTGCCGTGGTCTACGTGACCGATCGTCCCTATGTTGACGTGCGGTTTCGTTCTCTCGAATTTTGCCTTTGCCATGTAGGATTCCTCCC
>CAJPFF010000071.1 GCA_905339345.1 Geobacteraceae bacterium
CCTGGGAGGTGGAGAAGAAAACCGGCTCGATACCGATGGTGAAATCACCCTCCTCCACCATCCGCTGGAGGAGAACCGAACCGACCATGCCGCGCCAACCAACGATTCCGACTTTCATAGGCAGAACTCCTTTTGAGGAAAGAATGTAAAAACGTTACAGGGCCGAGATGATCGCGTCGCCCATCTCCTTGGTGTTGACCAGCTTCTCGCTCGCCTTTTCTTGATAAATGTCGCGGGTCCGGAAGCCCTGGTCGAGAACCTTTGCCACGGCGTTGTCAATGGCGTCGGCCGCATCGACCATGCCGAAGGAGAACTTGAGCATCATCCCCATGGAGAGGATCTGGGCGATGGGGTTCGCGATCCCCTGGCCGGCAATGTCCGGGGCACTGCCGCCGGAAGGCTCGTACATGCCGAAGGTCCCCTCGGCCAGGGAGGCGGAGGGTAGCATCCCCAGGGAGCCGGTCAGCATGGCCGCCTCGTCGGAGAGAATATCGCCGAACATGTTCTCGCAGAGGATCACGTCGAACTGCTTGGGCCAGCGGACCAGCTGCATGGCGGCGTTGTCCACGTACATGTGGGAGAGCTCCACGTCCGGGTACTCCTTGGCGATGCCGGTGACCACCTCCCGCCAGAGGACCGACGAGGAGAGGACGTTGGCCTTATCGATGGAACAGACTTTTTTACCGCGCTTTCGTGCCGCCTGGAAGGCCACGTGGGTAATTCTTTCGATCTCGGGGACGCTGTAGCGCATGGTGTCGAAGCCTACACGGTCGCGCCCTTCCCCCTCGATCCCCTTGGGCTGGGCAAAGTAGATGCCACCGGTCAGCTCGCGGATGACCAGCACGTTGAAGCCGCCGGCGATGACCTCTTCCTTGAGGGAAGAGGCGCCGGTCAGGGACGGGAAGATTATGGCCGGACGGAGGTTGGCGTAGAGGCCGAAGATCTTTCTGAGGGGGAGAAGCGCGCCCCGCTCGGGCTGCTCGTCCGGAGGAAGGGTCTCCCACTTGGGGCCTCCCACGGAACCGAAGAGAATGGCGTCAGACGCCTTGCAGATATTCACGGTGGTTTCGGGAAGAGCCTTCCCTTCGAGGTCGATACCGGCGCCACCCACGTTGGCGTGGGTCCGCTCGAATTTCACGTTGTACTTCGCTTCCACGGCGTCCAGCACCCGGAGCGCCTCGGCCATTACCTCGGGACCGATGCCGTCACCGGGAAGAACCGCCACCTTGAACACCTGAGACATCCCTGCACCCCCACATAAATTTATACAAAAGTACTTAATACTATTGAGCAAAGTCTTCATTGTCAACAAAAAATAAGCTATATGAGATCCGCAAAGGCAAGGAAGAAGAGCTCGTCGTAGTTGCATCTGCGCGAGAGAATCGAGAGGGGTGCGGATCAACTCCATTGGGAAGCGAAGACAGAAAAGGGCGCCTGCCGTATATGGCTGGCGCCCCCTGATTCAAACCTTCAACGTAGCCTGTAACTGGCTGAGCACGAATCCTACCATGCCTCGCCGGTCCTGTTCTCGTGGGAACCGTGGCAATCCGCGTCGCAGGACGGAGTGTCATAACGGCTTGCCGATGTCGCCTTGGTGTAGCGGAGCAGTTTGTCCTCCAGGCTGGGGGTCCCGCCACCCTTGCCGTCAGGATAGTAACGGGTCGGAAGACCCGAGGTAAAGGTTACAATCAGCCGGCTGACCTTGCCGCCATGGGGCACTCTCGTGTGACAGTACACGCAGGGGTATTTGAAGTGATTATCTTCTGAATGCGTATTGTTCGTATTGGTGATCGGGTGGCAATTCTTGCAGAACAGCCTGGTATTGCCTGCGTCACTAAGCTTCCAGAGTTGCCCGGTGGCAGAGTTATACGGCCACTCCTTGCCAACGCCGGTCAGTTTTCCATCGATACTATGGCAGTCTGAACACTTCATCGTCTGGGTTCCCACGTTGACGTTCCAGGGAGCCGTCAATTGGGTCTTGGCAAGGGCCTTCGGTGCCGGAGAGTTGGGATAATTGTTGAGACCGGTGACTATGGGGTGTCCGGAGCGGTTATTGGGGTTGAACTCCATGGCTTGGTCAGTAAGAAGCAACCCCGACGGGCCCATCACGCTGCTCACGCTGTTTGTGGTGGCGCCAAGGCCATTGGATGAGTGGCACTTGACGCACAGCTGGTACTGCTTGGCTGCCGGAGTCACCTTTGTGTACGATGCCGGCGCAGTCCAGATGCCTCCATTAACCGGCTCAACTCCGTTGTAGGTGGCGAAGTTCGTGGCGTAATCGCCATGCTTGCTCAGGTGAGTCTCTGCTCCGTGGCAGTTAGAGCAGGTGTAGGGCTGCCCCGCCACACCACTGACAATGGTGTCTTTGACGGCGGTTGCCGTGCTGTCGTGGCAGGTCTGGCAGACGGTAGCCGCGAAGCCGCCGTGCTGCGTGATCAAGTTGGTCCTATGACAGGAACCGCAGGTGCCCGTCCCGATCGTGGCCACGTGCCCCGCCATGGCCGGGACGGTCATGGCGAGGAGCGCGACGAACGTGATCCCGATGCGCTTCATTTCGTTTCTCCTTTCAGCTCCTGGAATTTATTCACGTTTACTTACCTTACTGAATCTGGAAGTCACCCTCGGCAACGTAGAGACTGCTCGAGGTGGGGGTGACGCGGAATTTCATCCAGCCGTAGCCGTTCATCCGATGGGCGATGGAGGTGACGTCGATCTCCTTCCATCCCGTGCTGCTCGTGCTGAGGCTCGCGGAGTAGCTGGTGTTCACCGAGGTCCCGCCGGACTGGTACGGATAGACCCTGATCGTCCGCGAGGAACTGATGGACGAGACGTACACTCGCAGTACTACCTTGGTGGCA
>CAJPFF010000072.1 GCA_905339345.1 Geobacteraceae bacterium
CCATGTGCGATCACAGCAAAAACATCTACCTCCCCCAGCTCGCCACCATCGCGGAGATTGTCGACGAGACCGCCGACATCCGCACCTTGCGGCTCGTGTTCCAGGATGAGGCGGTGCGCGAGAACTTCTCCTTCCGGGCCGGGCAGTTCGCCGAGTACTCGGCCTTTGGCGCCGGGGAGGCCACCTTCTGCATCGCCTCGGCCCCCACCCGCACGGGGTACATCGAGTGCTGCTTCCGGGCCGTGGGGCGGGTCACCGAGGCGCTCAGAAGCCTCGAAGTGGGCGACGCCATCGGCGTGCGGGGCCCCTACGGCAACTCCTTTCCCATCGAGGAGTTCTTGGGCAAGAATCTCGTCTTTGTGGCGGGAGGGATTGCGCTCCCCCCCTTGCGGACCCTCATCTGGCAGTGCCTCGACTGGCGGGAGAAGTTCGGTGACATCACCATCGTCTACGGCGCCCGCACCGAAGGTGACCTGGTCTACCAGCGGGAGCTCAAGGAGTGGCAGGAGCGGGGCGACGTGCGCCTGGTGAAGACCGTGGATCCCGGCGGTAACTCCCCCGCGTGGGACGGCACGGTGGGCTTCGTCCCCACAGTGCTGGAAGAGGCAGCCCCCTCGGCCGACAACACCATTGCCCTTGTCTGCGGCCCCCCCGTCATGATCAAGTTCACCCTCCCGGTGCTGGAGCGGCTCGGCTTCGGTGACAACGCCATCTACACCACCCTGGAGACCCGGATGAAGTGCGGCCTGGGCAAGTGCGGCCGCTGCAACGTAGGCAACGTCTACGTCTGCAAGGACGGCCCCGTCTTTACCGCCGCCCAGGTCAAGACCATGCCACAGGAGTTCTGATCGCCACTGCCCCCACCTCTTACCTATCCAGGATGGCACGGGTCATTGCCCGTTGAACTCCACATCACCCCTGTTCCTCCCGTTCCGGAATAAAATACTCTTCCCCATTCGGAACATTTCTTGCTGTATCAATGAACAAAGTTTTTTTATGTTCCTGACAGCGGCGTCGCGTTTATAATCTACCGACAGGTTTTAGCCGATTCCGTTCCGTCAGAGGGGACATCACTCGGCAATGCACATCCACGCGACATTGAAGATGAAGACCATCGCCGCCCTGCTGCTCGGTGCCCTCGGGTTCGCCGTCAACTGGCTGAACCCGACCCTCTTCTTTGGCGTCAACATCTTCTTCGGCTCCTTCTTCGTCATGCTCGCCCTGCTCCGCTACGGGCCTGGGGCAGGCGTGCTGGCCGCTGCCCTGGCGGGAGGCTACTCCGCGATCTACTGGCACAACCCTTTGGGAATGCTGGTCTGGGTGGGCGAGGCGTTGGTCGTGGGGCTGATGCTGCGGCGCTCCCGCAATGTCGTGCTTCTCGACACCCTCTACTGGTTCTGCCTCGGCATGCCCTTTTTCCTGCTTTACCATGTGCTGCACCAGACCGAGCTTTCACTGGCCATCCTGTTGACGCTCAAGCATGGGGTCAACGGCATCTTCAACGCCCTGGCCGCCGCCCTGCTGTTTCAACTGGCAAACCTCTCGCAGCCCTTCAGGCGTTTCGGCGAACAGCCCCCCCGCTTTCACCACGTCCTCGCGACATCCATGGTGGCGGCCATTCTCATTCCCGGCGTCTGCTACGTCGTCCTCGAAATCCAGCGGGACATAACCCAGGAAGAGCAGCGGGTCCATCAGCGGCTGCACTCCACCACGACCCTCACCCGTCAGACGATCGAAACCTGGCTCGCCGAGAAGACCCACGACGTCCAGACCCTGGCATCCCTGGTCGGAGACCCCCAGACCGTCCCCGCCACCACCATCCAGAAACAGGCCGCTCTGACGAAGCTGCTCTCGCCCCACTTTGTGAAGATGTCGGTCCAGAACAGCAAGGCAATCTCCGTGGCCTTCGTACCGGCGGTGGATGAGCAGGGACGCTCCAATGTGGGCCGGGATTACTCCACCATGCCCTACCACCGCATCGTGCGTGAGACCATGCGGCCGGCGGTCTCCGACATTGACTACGGGACCATATCGAAAGTGCCCCGGCTTGCCCTCTTCGCCCCCATTGTCATTGACGGAAAATTCCGCGGCTACTGTACCGGCGTCGTCGAGATCTCACGCCTGGCGGAACAGCTGCGGATCATCTCGGGGAACCGTGCCATGGACATCACCCTCCTGGACCGGAAACGGCAGGTTATCGCCAGCACCGATCCCGCCAGGAGGATGATGGAGCATGTGGGCCCCAACCAGGGGAAGGAGCGCCGTCAGTTGACAGAGGAGCTCTATCAGTTCATCCCCCTCTCCAGGGGTTTCAGCGACCTACAGCGCTGGCAACTGGCATCCTTCGGCATGGATTCCCCCCTCAATGCCGACGTGCCGTGGTCCATTGTCATCACGACGCCCATGAAACCGTTTCTGGAAGGGCTCCAGAACAATGCCAGCCGGGGATTCGCCCTTCTGCTCGCCCTGATCCTTTTTTCCATCGCTACAGCCCAGGCGGCGAGCGCGGTCTTCACCCGCCCCATCGCCCAGCTGGAGCAGATATCCGAAACCCTCCCCATCGACGTGATCCGGCACCAGGAGGCCCAGTGGCCCCACAGCGGCATCCGGGAGGTGGCAGGGCTCATCGGCAACGTCCGTCAGATGGCGGCCACGCTCCAGGGCTACGTCCACGAGCTCCAGACCCTCAACGAATCCCTGGAACGGCGGGTGGCAGAGCGGACCGAAGACATCCGCCGCCTCAACGAGGAACTGGAGGAGCGGGTAACCGAGCGAACGACGCAGCTGAAATCGGCCCTCCTCCACATGGAATCCTTTTCCTACTCCATTTCCCACGACCTGCGGGCCCCCCTGAGGGCGGTAAACGGCTATGCCCACATCCTGCTGGAGGATTTCGGGCCGAACCTTCCGGCCGAGGCCCAGCGGTATCTGGGCCAGATCTCCAGCAACGGCACCCGGATGGCGGCCCTCATCGACGATCTCCTGACCTTCTCGCGCCTCAGCCGCCACCCCCTGAACAGGGAGACCGTGGATCCCGCCGACGTCGTAAGCGCCGTGCTGGAAGAGCTAGAGCGGGAACGGGAAGGACGTACGGTTCAGGTCAGCGTCGGAGAGCTCCCCCCCTGCCAGGCCGACCCGTCCCTCATCCGGCAGGTTTTTGCGAACCTTCTCTCCAACGCCCTCAAATACAGCCGCAAACGGGAAGACGCCCTGGTCGAGGTGGGAAGCTTTCAAAAGGATGGGGCAACGGTCTACTTCGTGCGGGATAACGGCGTCGGCTTCGACATGGCCTACGCCGACAAACTCTTCGGCGTATTCCAGCGGCTCCACCGCAGTGAGGATTTCGAGGGGACCGGCGTGGGGCTCGCCATCGTCCACAACATCGTCACCCGCCACGGTGGAACGATCTGGGCCGACAGCGCTCCCGGCCAAGGTGCGACCTTCTTTTTCACCGTGGGATCGGGCAACTGGCTACACCAAAACCCCGCGACACCTGTCAACGGGTTTTGAAAGAGTGCGTCAGTTGCCGGGCTGCCGCCGTTAGCCCCAGAGTTCCCTGAGCCGCTGGTCGCGGCCGCAGTTGAAGCGATAGAGCTTGTACCGGACCGGGTTCTTCCGGTAGTAGTCCTGGTGGTACTCCTCGGCGGGGTAAAACTCCTTCGCGGGAACGATATCGGTGGCAATCCGCCACCCACGTTCCTTCTCCAACCGCCGCTTCGCATCCTCGGCCAGCCGCTTCTGCACCTCGTTATGGTAGAAGATGGCGGTCCGGTACTGGCTCCCCGTATCGCAAAACTGCCGGTTCACCGCCAGGGGGTCGATGTTTCGCCAGAAGACCTCAAGGAGCTTCCCGTAGCTCACCTTCGCAGGATCGAAGAGAACCTGCACCGATTCTGCGTGTCCCGTAATGCCGGCAGAAACCTGTTCGTAGGTGGGGTTTTTCACCTGTCCGCCGGTATAGCCCGACGTGGTGGAGACAACCCCATTGAGGGCATCGAAGGGGGGCTCCATGCACCAGAAGCACCCCCCGGCGAAAGTGGCCTTCTCAAGCCGCCCCCCTCCGGCGGCCTGCCCCTTTTCCATCGCCCCAGTCGGCACAGTCCACGCCACGACCAGCACAACCCACAGCGTCACAAATCTGAGAAATGCCATCGTTACACCTCCTCCTGAGCATCACGCGAAACTCCGTTCCCGCGAGAATCACCTGGTAAGCGAACGAAACCTGGCCACCGCCTCGGGGATCACCTCCTCCCGGATGTTGCCGAAGGCAATGCGGAGATAGGGCTCCAGCCCCGGGCCAAAGACCTCACCCGGCAGGCAGATGACCCCCGCCTCCACGGCGAGACGACGGGCCACCTCCCGGCCGGTCCGCCCCGGGAAGGGGTGCCGGACCCAGGCGAAGAAGGTGCCGCTGGCCGCCAGTGAAAAGGGGTTCCCCGGCCTGGTGAAGGCACTCCGGAAAAGGTCGTGGCGCCGCTCCATCATGAGGCGGTTTTCGGCGACCCAGTCATCGAGATGGCGGGCGCCATACATGACCGCGTGCTGGGTGATGCGGGGCTGGCAGACCGCCATGGTGTCCTGGGCCTTGAGGGCGTGGTGGATGAACGCATCGGACGCCACGAGGCACCCGGCCCGGTAACCGGTGAGGGCGTAGGTCTTGCCGAAGGACATGATCTGGACGAAGTGATCCCCCCAGTGGGGGTCGGCAAAGAGGTCGTGGGGAGGGGTGTCGCCGGGGATGAAGTCGGCGTAGGTCTCGTCGAGGACCAAAGCGATGCCGCGACGGCGGGCCAGGGAGTAGAGTTCGTGGATCACGTCAGGGGGGGTGACGACCCCGGTGGGGTTCGAGGGAGTGACCAGGAGGATCGCCCGGGTCCGGGGAGTGATGAGGCGCTCCACCGCCGCCGGGTCCACGACGCCCCCCCGCTCAGTGTCGAAGGGAAGCCAGACCGGCCGGATGCCGAGCATCTCCAGGGCCATGGGGTGGTCGAAGTAGGCGGGGAGCGGCACGATCACCTCGTCCCCGGCCCGGCAGAGGGTCACCATGGCGAGCCAGAAGGCCTGGCTGGCGCCGATGGTGAGGCAGAGCCCTTCTGGCGTGGGGGCGGCGCCGTAGACCCGCCCGTAGCGCCCGCAGACCGCCTCCCGTACCTCGAGGAGCCCCTCGTCGGGGGAGTATTTCGCCATTGCCGGGTCGTCGAGGCACGCCGCCAGGTAGTCAGTCAGCTGCCGGGCCGGCGCGTAGTCGGGAACCGCCTGGCAGAGGTCGATCAGGGGGCGCGTCGGGTCGGGCTGCCGGCTGGCGAGCCATCCTCTCACCTCGGTGATGGGTGGGAAGTGAACGGAGCGGATCTGGTCGGAAATGGCGAACTTCATCAGACCTCCCTGCTGTCAGTTTTCTACTGCCTGGGCCCCTACCCCTTCAGCATGATGAAGCCCATCTGCCGTCCCGTCTCCCCGCTGTCGCGACGGTATGAGAAGAAGAGTTGCGGGGCGCACGAGACGCACTGCCCGGCCGTCTCGATGTTCCGCTCGGGGATGCCGGCCGTCCCCAGTTGCAAGGCGTTGGCCCGGACCAGGTCCAACTGCCACCGGGCCGTATCCTTGATGGTCGCGACCGCATCCCAGTCGTGGCCGCCGACCCGGAACGCCTCGGCCACCGGTGTGTCCACCTCATAGCAGCAGGGTCCGATGCCGGGTCCCACGGCGGCCAGGATATCCTGGGGCTCGGAGCCGAAGAGGTTGATGAAGGCATCCACCCCCTTGCGGCAGATGCCGGCCGCGGTCCCCTTCCACCCGGCGTGGAGGGCCGCCGCAACCCCCTTCGCCGGGTCCAGCAGGAGCACCGGCACGCAGTCGGCCACACAGACCCCGATCATCACCCCCGGCTGGTTGGTAATGATGCCGTCGGCTTCCAGCCGCTGGAAGTAGCCATAATCGGGATTGGGAGAATCGATGACCAGGAGGTCGGTGCCGTGGACCTGGGTCACGGTCACCAGCCGCCCCGCCTCCACCCCGAAGGCCCGGGTCAGGAGGTTTCTGTTCCCCTCCACCGCGTGGGGAGAGTCATTGGTGCCGGTTCCCAGGTTAAGGGAGTTGTAGGGGGCGCGCGACACCCCTTCGTGGCGGGTGGTGAAGCCGTGGGCCGAGACCCCGGCGGCGGTCAGGAGCGCCGGTTCCAGATAGTGAACCTTGTCGGCTCGTTTCATCTCCATTGTTCTATGCTCCTTGGTGTTCAAGATAGGTAATGATCCGCGTCATGTCCTCGGGCAGCTCCGTGTCGAATTCGACATAGGTGCCGCCGGCCGGATGGATGAAGCCAAGGGTCTTGGCGTGGAGGGCCTGGCGCCCCAATTCGCGAACCAGCTTCTTCAGCACCGGGTCCCGCAGGTCGTTGGCCCGGCCGGCGCCCCCGTAGACCTCGTCCCCCACCAGGGGATGCCCCGCCTCGGCCAGATGGACCCGGATCTGGTGGGTCCGCCCCGTCTCCAGCCGCAGCCGCAGGAGCGTCATACCCGGGTAGCGGGCCAGGACCTTCCAGTGGGTCACGGCGTGCTTGCCGTGCTTGGCCTTCCCCGACATCCTTTTGCGGTCCGTGGGGTGGCGGCCGATGGCCCCCTCGATGCGCCCCGTGTCGGTTTTCGGCGAGCCGAAGACCAGGGCCAGGTAGATCCGCTTGATGGTGTGTTCCCGGAACTGGCGGGCGAGCCCCTCGTGGGACCGGTCGTTCTTGGCCACCACCAGGACGCCGGTGGTATCCTTGTCGATGCGGTGGACAATGCCGGGGCGGATCTCGCCGCCGATTCCCGAGAGGTCGGTGCAGTGGGCAAGAAGGGCGTTCACCAGGGTTCCGCCGGGGGTGCCGGCCCCCGGGTGGACCACCATGCCGGCCGGCTTGTTGACCACCACCAGGTCGCTGTCCTCATGGAGGATCACCAGGGGGATCTCCTCCGCCGCGGGGACCGCCGGTGCAGGAGGCGGCACGACCACCACGATGCGCTCCCCTCCCCGCAGTTTCAGGGATGGCTTCTCCACCGTGCCGTCCACCGTCACCCGCCCCTCGTCGATGAGGCGCTGGACCGTGGCGCGGGTCATCCCCTCCACGGACCGGGCCACGAACTGGTCAAGGCGGCCGGATTCCCCCTCGGCGGGGGCTATGAATTCGTACTGTTCTTCCATGAACTCCTCAAAAACGGCGAAGGCGCGACCGTCGATCGCGCCCCGCCCGCAGAAACCGTTGTGGGTACCCCATCACCAGATGGGCGACTCGATCTTCCCTGCCCGCTTGATCAGCACGTCCACGAGGGCCATGTCGTAGATGGTACCGGAGGCGATCTCCGGAGCCACCCGCGACTGGAAGTGCTGACGCCCCTCCTCGATATCTTCGGCGAGAATCTCGAAGATGGAATCCTCCTTGATCCCCCGCTCCACCTTGTCGCGGTTGTAGATGGCAATGTCCGAAATGATGGCCCGGGCGAGACGCTTTGCCTGGTCGGGATTATCGATGAGACTCATGAAATGTCCTCTCGTTCAGAGTAATGGCAGAATCCCGGCACGGGAAACGTTACCGCAGCCGGAGGGAGAAGAAGATGCTGGCGCCGCCGCGGCGCACCAGGAGAATCGCCGTGCCCCGGCGCTCGGCCTCGGCCATGGTGCGGTCGTACTCGGCCGGGTTCGCGACCCCCTTGCGGTTCACCGAGACGATGATGTCGCCCCGCTGGATTCCCGCCTCGGCTGCTATCCCCCCCTCCTCCACCTGGGCCACCAGCACACCGGTCGCCCCGCGGCGAAGCAGGTCGGAAGGGAGCTCCGCGACGGCCAAGCCGATGAGGTCAGGCTCCTCCCCCTGGGGGCGGGCCTGCCGGGCCGCGGCACTGTCGGCGCTGGCGGAGGTAAGGGAAAGCTTCACCTCGCGCCCCCCGCGGAACACCGTCACCTGCACGGTTTTCCCCGGCACGGTGTCGGCAACCACCCGCTGGAGGTGCTGGGCGTTCTTGATGGCGGTGCCGGCGAAGTCAAGGATGATATCCCCCTGCCGGATCCCCCCCTTGGCGGCGGGGCTCCCTTCCATGACGTCGCTCACCAGCACCCCGCTGGCCTTCGCGAGGCCGAACTCCCGGGCCAGTTCGTCGGTCACCGGCTGGATCGACACCCCGAGCCACCCCCGGGTCACGCTCCCCTTGGTGATGAGCTGGGTCACTATCTGCTTGGCCATGTTGACGGGGATGGCGAAGCCGATCCCCTGGCCGGCGGCCACGATGGCGGTATTAATCCCGATCACCTCGCCATGGACGTTCAGGAGCGGCCCCCCCGAGTTCCCGGGGTTGATGGAGGCGTCGGTCTGGATGAAGTCCTCGTAGGTCTCGATTCCCATGTTGGAACGGCCGGTGGCCGAAACCACCCCCACGGTCACGGTCCGATCGAGGCCGAAGGGATTGCCGATGGCGATGGCCCACTGCCCCACCTGGAGCTTGTCGGAATCGGCCAGGACCGCCACGGGAAGTTCCTCACTGGCTTGGATCTTGATGACGGCGATGTCGGTCTTGGGATCGCTGCCGACGATTTTGCCGTCATAGACATTCTCGTTGGAGAGCTTGACCTGGATGCTCTCGGCGTCCCGCACCACGTGGTCGTTGGTGACGATGTAGCCGCTCTTGTTGATGATGAAGCCGGACCCGAGGCTGTGGTCGCGCCGATAGCGGGGCTTGCCGCCTCCGAAGAACTCGTCGAAGAAGGGGGAGAATTCTAAAAAGGGCTGCTCGATCTTCTTCCTGCTGATGGTGGAGATGTTGACCACCGAGGGGGTCACCTTCTTCACCAGTTCCACAAAGGCCTGCTGGGTGGCTATCATGTCCTTGGGGACTTCTTTGACCGGCGCCTCGGCCCGCCCCGTTTCGTAATAGAGCTTCTCTTCCTTCTTCGTGCAGGCGGGCACGGCGGAGAGGAACGCAAGGAGGACAATGAACAGGCGACAGACGCGCATTGGAAATGCCTCGGCAGCAGCGGGGGGATGACCTTAAACCGTTGAAAGAGTAGCCAAATTGCCCCGGGATGTCAACGACCTTTCGGCCACTGGCCACCTCCCGCGGCAGGCATCCATATAAGCTCTTGACGCTCGCGGCTCGATTGCCCTATAACGGGCGGAAGAGAGGAGGCGCCCGTGGAAGACATCAAATCCCAGATCAAGGAACTGCGACTCGGCGAGAAGATCCGCAAGCTCCGCCAGGAGCAGCGGCTCACCCTCCAGGAGCTCTCGGAGCTTTCCGGCCTCTCCAAGCCGCTCCTGTCACAGATCGAGAACGACCAGGTCACCCCTCCCATTGCCACGCTCCTCAAGATTTCCAAGGGACTCAAGGTGGGAATCCACTACTTTTTCGAGGAAGAGGAAGACCAGCAGAAGCTGGTGTTGACACGGGCATCCCAGCAGGCGGCCACCCGACGCCGCACCGGCAACGACGCCCCCCACGGCTACGTCTACCGGTCACTGGCCCCCGGCATCCGCCACAAGCCCATGGAGCCATTCCTCGTGGAATTCGAGCTGACCGATTGGGACGACGGCTTCTTCTACCGCCACGACGGCTTCGAGTTCATCTATCTCCTGGAAGGGGAACTGGAATTCCACTACGGCACCGACGTCATGCGCCTCAACCCGGGAGACAGCATTTACTACGACTCGACCGAACCCCACGGCTACGTATCGGTGGGGGAGCAAAAGGCGACGGCCGTGGCCGTCCTCTACACCAAGGATTAGGGGCGACCCAACCCGCGCCGCTTCTTCAGCTGCTCCGTGAAGGAGCGCAGCACCTCCCTTCCCGGACCGTCGAGATTGATGAATTTGAGCCCCATCCCCCCCTCGGGCTCCAGGCGACTCCAGACCACCTGGGCCTCCAGGGTGACGGCACTGGCCGACCGGGGGGTGAAAAACTGGAGCGTCACCACCTGTCCCACCGGGAAAGGGTCCTCGGTGATAACCGAAACCCCGCTCTCCGATATGTCGAACGTATAGAGGCAGGATGCACCGTCCATCTCCACGAGCCAGCATCCCACCTCAACAGGCATTCTCCTGCACGAGCGCTCTTCCACGTCGCCACCCTACTCGGGCAACTCCTCGCAGTCGGCGTACACCCAACTGTCAAGCTGTCCATTCTCCAACTTCACCTGGATCGTCCCCCCCTCTTCGGTGCAACCAAAGGTGTAGCCGATCTCGCCGGTCTTAAGGTTTCTGACCTTCACCTGCTCTTCCTTCCGTTCCGTCCGCTGGCAGACGCCCACGCGATCCTTGTCTTCCATGTCGATCCTCCCGTAGATTTTCGTAGTAACTCCACTAGCGTAGCACGGCACCCCGGCTTTGCAACCGGGGCGGGCCTAGATCTCTTCCCCCGAGCGAACCCGGGCGGGGACGACTCTCACGCAGGCCGCGCCACCGGCCAGCTCCCGGTAGAGCCGGGCCAGGAACCGGACCGTCACCACTTTGTGGATGTACGCTTGAGTGAATCGATAGAGAAGCTTCCTGACCCGCGAGGGGGAAGCGCTCCCCAGCAGCAGCGGACAGAAATCCGCAAGGCGCAGCGTAAGCCGCACCCCCCCATCAGCCTCCTCCACAAGAAACGAAAGGTCTCCCCGGTCGCACTGGTTGGACTGCACCAGGACACCGCCGCAGATGGCCAGGGAGAGGGATGCCCCCCACTCTTCTCTTCTCCTGACGGGTACCGTGAAGCTGATGAGGCTCACGGGGAGGCCCAGGAGACGGAACTCGACCCCGTCTGCCATGACCTGCGGACGGATGAGGGAAAACGTAAAGCGCCTGACGTAGGCAAGGTAGCGGTCAAAGAGGAGATCAGGGGTGACACCGGCCCCAAGATGTTCGGAAACCGTTGTCCACTGGACGGAGAAAACCGAAGAATCCTCCATGAGCACCTGCTGGCACGCTATCTCCTGTTCGACAGGGGGCGTCGTTTCGTTCATGCATCCTCCCACGGACAACGATACCATAACCCGCCCCCCTTGTCCCGTTCACACAAGAAGCCGCGCCACAGGAGTCTTGAGTTTTCGGGAAAAGTGGGGTATAAGAGAACCTCTTCCGGCCACAGACCAGCTGGGCGCGTTTTATCAGACATAATTAATGCTTCAGGAGAGATGGCCGAGTGGTCGAAGGCGCTTGACTCGAAATCAAGTGTACCCCCCGGGTACCTAGGGTTCGAATCCCTATCTCTCCGCCATAATTACCCAGTGAAATCAACCGGTTACACTGGGCTGACCCCTGACTTTCACCAAACTTTCACCATGAAAGGTTTTGATGGGAGGGCAGGGGTTTTCTTTTGCCCTCGACGTGGTCTGAAATTGTTGAGGACATCCCGGTAACCCTTCTCAAGCCCATCAATGCAGTTGCCGTAGACATCGAAGACCATCTGCTTGCTCCCGTCAAACGAGACGGAGCAGATCGATTCCAACCAGCGACTCCGCGCAGTAAAACTGTGCCTGATGCTGTTTGGCGGACGCCACGGTCGCACAACTGAACCTTAAAAAAATGTTGACAAACCCTCATAGATATGTAGACTCAATTAAAATTTTGAGCGATAGACGATAATACTAAACCATTCGTGAGAATGGGGCGGAAAGCCTACGGGTCTTACTGAGACAGCCGGGTTGCCGAAATATCACGTGATATTCGGTCCCGGCTTTTTTGTTGTCAAAAGAGGGAGGTCGAACCAGCAAATGGTGCGCTTATAAAGGTCAGTCGGTTCGCGTTGTTGACGGGAACGTCATTAAAACAGTTGGTGGTACACGATAATACTCAACCATCCGCGAGGGTGGGGCGGAAAGCCTACAGGGTCTCACTGAGACAGCCGGGTTGCCGAAATATCACGTGATATTCGGTCCCGGCTTTTTTGTTTCCGGACACGGAAATTGCGGGGGGACAATCTCAAGGGAAAGTTCCAGTCAACAAAGATTGCGAAGGTGGACATATCAACAGCAAGTTGGTTATCTCGATGACGTAGAGAAACGGATGCCTGCTGTATTTTCCATTGTTGAGAAAGGTGCTTTTTTAACCCATGTGCCGAATCGTTAACCTGTCAATCGTATCCAATTGGCTTCGTTTTATGGCTCTATGTATGTTCATTTTATCTCTCAATGGATGTGCTGTGATGAAAAGCGCTCAGGAGAAATCATGGTTTTCTCCAAGCCATCCTGAAGGGGAGGTCGAACGGAATGAGTTTTCGGTTGCAAGAGGAGATGATGTCATTGGTCGGTTGGCATCCATCAGGCTGGAAAAGGGGGACACGCTGCCGGATATTGCGAGACACTTCAGTTTGGGGGTCAATGCAATCAGTGCCGCGAATCCAGGGGTAGATGTATGGGTGCCCGAGGCCGGAGAGCGTATCATATTGCCTCTCAGTTTTATCCTGCCGGACACTCCGAGAAAAGGCATTGTGGTCAACTTGGCCACCATGAGGCTCTTTCAATTTAAGGAGGATGGTAGGTCACTGCTGGTGTCGACCTACCCGGTCGGTGTAGGAACCAAAGAGCGACCCACGCCCACTGGGCAAATGCGTGTGGTGCGAAAAGCAACCCGGCCGACCTGGCATGTGCCTGCTTCTATTTCTGATGATCATAGAAAAAAGGGAAATATTCTCCCCGCAACAGTTCCGCCGGGGCCCCAAAACCCCTTGGGGGAATACGCGCTCTATTTAAGTAAATCGGGTTATTTGATCCATGGTACGAATAAACCGGCCAGCATTGGCCTTAACGCAACCAATGGCTGCATGAGACTCTATCCGGAAAACGTGAAGATGCTCTTCAATGACACCCCAGTTAATACACCGGTAACCATTGTTAACCAGCCATATCTCGTTGGTCAACGGAATGGCGTACTTTACCTGGAAGCCCATACGCCCCAGGAAGGCTCAGGCGCTAGTGAGCTTGAGAAGATAAATGAAAAATTGAGAACCATTGAAAAGAAAGCGGCGCGGACGCTTGACTGGAGAAAAATCAAGGAAGTTCAAACCGAGGCCAGAGGGATTCCTGTTCCCATCTTTGAGATACGTCAAGGGAGTGAAAATGACGCTGCGAAAAAACCCATAGAAGTCGAGCACCCGGACACATTGTATGGCAGACCGGAAATTCCAGAACTGAAACTGGATGCATGGTATGTATTGGCTGCCGATGTGCGTGATGAGATTGATGCTCTGAGGATTGCCGCCGTTATCAACCACCAGGGGCCGCACATTCCGGCAAGGGTGTTTTCAAAGAGCAATAGCTACCGTGTTATCGCCGGCCCTTTCAATGATATCAATGAGGCCAAAGAAGCAGCCAAACGCTTGAAAATGGATTTGGACATAGACGGTATAGTGATTGAACCTGTCAAGGAGGGATAGTCGATCCCGCTTTTCTTATGTTGGGGTGAGTAGATTGTGAACTTCAGGCGTTCCCGCTTCCAGGTAAGGTAAACTGAACGGAAAGGAGGTGATAAGAGATGAAGAAAAGTCATTTGCTGATCTCAATGATGCTCGTTCTAGTTAGTACATTGATGGGTTGTGCAACATCCGGCGAACTCGAGAAAGTGCAGGCACAGCAAAAACTGATTGATGCGAAAGCTGAGCAGGCATTGCAGGATGCGCAAGCTGCCAAGGCTGCCGCCGATGCGGCCAAGTTAAAGGCAGATGAAGTCACGACCCGCGCAGAGAATGCTGAAAAGGCAGCATTGGAAAGAGAACGGATCGCCGACGAAAAGGCGAAAAGGGCTGACGCCGCTTTCCAGAAATCGATGCTGAAGTAAGTCAATATTATCGGAGCTGTTAACTTCAGCTGTGACTCTACGGACAATGATAGTGGCAGGGTCTCAAAACCCTGCCACTTCATTATCCATCGTTTAAGTCTGCCCGGACCATTCATGCATTGGACCTGTTAAGCCGGGATATCAGGCTTATCGCAGGATATTCCTGATGATTCTGCCAAGGGGTAAGGAGATGAGGGATCAGAACATCTTGCACATTGTACTGTCTGAAGGATATCGACAGTCTTCGGCATATATAGTTAGAAAACAAAGCAAGGTAAGTGATTACCGATACTTTTTCTGTATCTGCATGACAGTAACATCAATTCTACTATGCGGATGCAGTCACTTTGATGGAGGTTATCAGGCCAAGTCAACATTTGAAGAAGCAAATGATTTATTCAATCAGGGAAGCTACAAGGCATCTCTGAACAAATACGAGCAGATTATTGAAAAATATCCCTCGACGGCAGACAGGGTTCTATTCGAGATGGGTATTATTTATGCGTATCCTAAGAATGAGCAAAAAGATTATCAAAAAGCCCTGGAATGTTTTCAGAAACTCATAAAGGATTACCCAGGGAGTGGATACAGGCAGGACAGTGAAATGATGATATTTAATATCAATAATGCCATCATCAAGGATAAGACGATTGCCACGCAGCAAACACAAATCGAGACTCTCCAACAAGAAGTTAAACGCAAGGAGAATGAAGTTCTTACCCTGCATAAAAATATTGAAGCGCTCGAGCAAAAGGTTTTTGCTTTTGCAATCAAGATGGGAGCGGTGGATAAGATTCTGATAGAAAAAAAAGAACGGCGCTTGATGTTGATCTCAAAGGGTGAAGTCATTAAGACCTACAAGATAGCCTTGGGTGGAAACCCGATTGGTCAAAAAGAAAGGCAAGGCGATAACAAAACCCCTGAGGGAATCTACTTCATCGATTCAAGAAACAAGGATAGTCATTATCACTTATCTCTTCATATTTCCTACCCGAACGAGAGAGACAAAAAGCGCGCAAAAGGACTAGGTGTTTCTCCTGGCGGAAACATCATGATCCACGGAATCAAGAATGGTTTCTCTTGGGTTGGTGATTCTCACACAGAGGTTAACTGGACGAAAGGATGTATTGCCGTAACAGACAAAGAAATAGAGGAAATTAGCAAGTTAGCGCCAAATGGTACAATTGTTGAGATAAGGCCATAGATGCTGCCCACCAACTCCTGGTCGGCATCAAGGCTGCTGCCCCCCGTTACGGTGACTTCTGGGGGCAGGGCTGCGACTGCTTCGCATTTTGATACTGGGTGTCTACAGGCAACTCGATAGAAAGGAGAACCGTTATGGCAGAGATTACCTGGATTACTTCCTTCGAAGAGGGTTTGGCTCGGGCCAAAGCCGAAAGCAAGCTGGCGCTCGCTGATTTCTTCAACCCTGGCTGAATCGGCTGCAAGCGCATGGACGCGGTCGCGTACCCTGACCCTGCAGTAATCCGTTTTATCAACGACAATCTCATCCCCGTTCGCATCCCGGCCAATGACCCTGAACTGGGACCACGCTACAAGGTCAAATGGACCCCGACCCTGCTGATTCTGGATGCCGAAGGGGTTGAACATTACCGCACCCTGGGCTTTTATCCCCCAGAAGAACTGATCCCGTCGCTTCTGATGGGGATCGGCAAGGCCAGGTTCAATCTGCCGGACCGTCCCGCAGCGTGTGAGTGCTTTGAAAAAATTCTGGCTGGCTACCCGACCGGCAGCCTGGCGCCGGAAGCGGTCTATCTCGACGGGGTTTCCCGCTACATCGAAACCCACGATGTGGCGAACCTGATCGGTATCTATGACCGGCTGGCTGCCGAGTACCCCGACAGCCCTTGGCTTACCAGGGCTGACCCGTACCGGTTACTGAAAAAGTAAGGTTGTGGACCATGAAGTGAGGACGGTTCTTTTCGCAGCTTCTCCAGGAGCATGGCGCGGCTCACCTGTAGCACAGTTATTGCCGTCCGGAAACCCCATTGACACAATCTTCGGCCATACTCGGAGTGCACTGGACAGCATGAGAGAGAAAATCCCGTCTCCACTGCCGGCGTCAGACACTCACTCAAGGAGATTGCCCATGAACACCGTAACCGACCTTCACTCCCACGCCCACAACGCCATCGAGATTCTCCAGCACGCCTTCCAGAGCTGCCCCCACCGCCCGACGGATGGACTGATCCTTTCGGCCCTCGTGTCATTGCAGCAGATGCACGATGAATTGAAGGGCCTCGACAACACCGCGGCTGATAGCGAGCCGGAAGAGTATTGCTGCGCCGTCTAGGAGCCTGTCGCTTTATCTGTGCCAGGCGAGCCAGGCCGAGAGCACCCGCTTCACGAACGGTGTCAGCCTGGTCCGGTTATGGGCGTCGGCGAGCTTCTTGATTATTTCGGCCTGGGTCGGATAGGGGTGGATGGTCCTGCCGATGGCCGAGAGTCCCAGGCCGTTCGTTATGGCCAGCGAAAACTCATTGATCATTTCACCCCCATGGCGGGCCACGATGGTGGCACCGAGGATACGGTCGGTCCCCTTCTTCAGGTGGACCCGGGCGAACCCTTCCGTTTCGCCGTCCAGCAGCGCCCGGTCCACGTCGGCGAGGGGGACGGTCAGCGTCGTAACCTCCATCCCCTTCCCTGCTGCATCCCTCTCATACATCCCCACATGGGCCACCTCCGGGTCGGTGTACGTGCACCACGGGATGGTGAGGGCCGTGGTCTTCTGGCGTCCCCTGAAGAGGGCATTGGCAATGAGGATCCGTGCCAGGGCGTCGGCGGTGTGGGTGAACTTGTAGGGAAAACAGATGTCGCCGGCGGCGTAGACGCGGGGATTTGATGTGCGGAGCCGTTCGTCCACCGTTACACCCAGCGTCGGGTCACTGGCGATTCCCGCCGCCTCCAGACCAAGGCCCTCCAGGTTGGGAGCACGCCCCACCCCCATGAGGATTTCGTCAACGGCAACCTCGGCTGTTCCCCCCCTCTCCTCGACCGTGATCACCTTCTGGGCGCCGCGGCGGCTGACGCCGCTGATCCGGATGCCGAGCCGCAGGTCTATCCCTTCGCGCACGAAGACCCCGTGGAGAATCTCCGCCGCATCGCGGTCTTCGCGACCGAGGATCTGCGGCGCCATCTCCAGGAGCGTGACCCGGCTGCCGAGCCGCGCAAATGCCTGGGCCAGCTCGCAGCCGATGGGTCCGGCACCGATGACCGCCAGCCGGGAAGGGAGTTCCGTGAGGGAGAAGACCGTCTCGTTGGTCAGGTATCCCGCCTCGGCCATGCCGGGGATGGGGAGCGCCGCGGCCCTGGCTCCCGTGCAGATGGCTGCCCGTTCGAAGGTGAGCCGCTTCCCCTCCACCTCCACGCTGTCGGAGCCGATGAAGCGTCCGTGGCCCATGAAAACGTCAACCCCCAACTCGTCGCGGAAACGCCGTGCGGAGTCGTGGTGGCTGATACCCGCGCGGATGCGCCGCATCCGCTCCATGACGGTGCCGAAGTCGATGCTCAGACCTTCTGTGCCGCCGATGCCGAATTCCCGGCCAACCCTCGCGTCGTGGATCGCCCGGGAGGCCCGGATGATCCCCTTGGAAGGGACGCAGCCAACGTTGAGGCAGTCACCCCCCATGAAGTGGCGCTCGATGAGGGCCACCTTCGCTCCCAGTCCGGCGGCTCCGGCGGCGGTCACGAGCCCGGCGGTGCCGGCGCCGATCACCACGAGGTTGTAGCGCCCGGTCGGCTCGGGATTGACCCACTCGGGGGGGTGCACATTGGCGATCAGGGTTTCGTTATGGGGATCAGGGGGGAATACTTCCGGTTTCGGCGTCATGGCTGCCACTCCATCAGAACTATCGTCCAGTCCTTTTGTTTATTAGGCCTGCATGCACCAATCCCTTTCGGGCGCGGGAGGTTATGGGCTTACCGCAATCTGTCCAGAATACGGAGAAGCCCGTCGAGAATGGTCGCCGGATGGGGGGGGCACCCGGGAATGTACAGATCGACCGGGATGAGGCTGTCCACTCCGTTGCGGACCTGGGGCGAATCGATGTACGGCCCGCCGCTGATGGCGCAGGCACCGGAGGCGACGACGATCTTGGGGGCAGGAATCGCCGCGTAGGTCGTGAGCAGGGCCTGTGCCATGTTTTCGGTCACCGGACCCGTTACCCAGAGGCCGTCCGCATGGCGGGGCGAGGCGACGAACTGGACACCGAAGCGCCCCAGGTCCCACCCGATGGTTGAAAGGACGTTGGTGTCCGCCTCGCAGGCGTTGCACCCCCCGGCACTGACCTCCCGGAACTTGAGGGAGCGGCCGAACATCCGGTGCAGATCGGGGGGGAGGGGCCGGGCGAAGCGGTGTTCAGATCCCGGATGCACCAGGAGCTGGTCACGTTCATTGACCGCCAGTTGGTGATCGGTGGAAAACTCTATCCTGCCCACGGGACACTCGGCGCAGAAGAGACATTTCCCCATGTCCAGGCACCCCCCACCGGTGGTGGAAAAGGCGCCGTACGGACACCCGGACGCCCCGTCCCCCTGTTCGGCGGTCCGCGACAGCGACGACACGAAGGGATAGCCGCGGAACCGTTCCGGCATCTGCGGCGGTTCTTTGGGATAGGGCATGGTGCGATGTCCCTGTCTGATGCGGGAAATGATGGCGCGGATCATGACGAATTATCCCTCCTCCCCGGAATCCGGGGTGTAGATACCGTTTCTCATCCCTACAGGTCGAAGCCGCAATAGGAAAGGTTGAAGCTCTTGTTGCAGAGGGGAAAATCGGAAATCTGCTCTCCCCTGAGCGCCATGGCAAGCCCCTGCCAGTTGTGAAACGAAGGATCGACGATTTTGTAGCGGGCAAACCGCCCCTCGTCATCGGTGATCGCCACGTGGCATATCTCGCCGCGCCATCCCTCGGTCAGGGCCACCGCAAGGTGCCGGCCGGCACAGGGAGCTGCCTTGGCACGATGGTCGCCGGCGGGGAGATGCTGGAGCTGCTCTTCGATGAAATCCATGGATTTCTGTGCCTCCTGCCAGCGAATCATCGTGCGGGCGCAGACATCGCCATGGAACGCGGTGGCCACCGGCAGATGGGTCATGCGGAAGATGCCGAAGGGATAGTCAAGGCGGACGTCCCGCTTGACGCCACAGGCCCGGGCAGCCGGCCCGACCAGGCTGAGTTTGACGGCGAATTCCCGCGACACTGCGCCGGTCCCCTCGAGACGCCCCATGACCGATGGCGTGCTCCAGAGGAGTTCCACGGCGTCGGTCAGGTCCCGACGCGCCGCCGCCAGACGTTTGAGCAGGTCGTCGCGGTGATCCGCCGTAAGATCGAATATGGTACCGCCGGGGGTAAGGAGTCCCCGTCCGAAGCGGCTGCCGCAGAGGACCGCCGTCATGTTGAGGAAATCTCCCCGGATGCGGCCGCAGAAGGAGGCGGTGGGCAGATAGCCCACGTCGCCGGCGATCGCACCCAGGTCGCCGGTGTGGTTTGCCAGCCGCTCCAGTTCAAGGGCAATGCCACGGAGCACTTCGGCCCGCGGCGGAACCTTGATCCCGCCCAAAGCCTCCAGAACCATGCAGTAGGCCTGCCCATGGCCGATGGTGGTGTCGCCGGCCACCGTCTCCATCTGCTGGAGCGTGCGGGGGTGCGGCCCCCCCGGCAGGCCCGCCTCGACTCCCCGGTGCTGATAACCGAGGGATATCTCCAGGTGGAAGACCTCTTCGCCGTGGCACTGGAAACGGAAATGTCCCGGCTCGATGATCCCGGCATGGACGGGGCCGACGGCAACTTCGTGCACGTCATCGCCGGCCACCTGGTAATAGTCCATGACCCCCACCTTCAGCGGAACATCCGCCGGACGGTTCCAGGCATCGCGGCCCGGCACGAACGGGCGGTGAAACCTGACCGGCTTGAACCAAGGGTGATCGTCGAAGGTCAGGCCACACTGTTCCGCAATCTCCCGCTCGAAGAGCTGCAGCTGGGGGCAGAGAAGGGCAAGGGTGGGGAGACGGTCTTCCCGGGTAACCGTGCGGGTCACCCCGAGCCGCCCTTCGGTTTTGTCGGCAAGGACGCAGACCAGGGTGGTTTCGGCAGCGCCGGGTATGCCGAAGTAGGAGACAACGCGCCTCCCCCGGTCGATGGCGTCGAGGATGTTCTGGAGAAACGGGACAGGGTCGACCTGGGGAATGTCTGCAAAGGGAACCGCCGAGCCGTTGAACAGGATACGGAAGGAGCCATTCATGACCGCACCCCCAGCATGGCTGCACCATCCTTCAGCAGCGCCACCAGAAACTCCGGCGGCCAGACCCCCAGAAGCAGGATGACTCCCAACATGAACAGCGGCGGTCCCACCGTCAGCAGTCGGTCCCGGTAGTTCGTCGGTTCAATCTCCGCCGGAGGCTCACCCATGACCATGGGGAGCACCGTGAGGGCCATGCCGATGAAGATGATGGCCAGAAAGAGGAGAAACAGCCCACCCACAAGATGGCGCCCCTCGATGAAAGCGCTGCTGACGATGGTGAACTCGCTGATGAACGGCGAGAATGGCGGGGAGCCGGTGATGGCGATGAAGCCTGCCATAAAGAGCCCTCCCGACCAGGGAAGGCGAGTCAGCACCCCCTTGACCACGTCGGTCGTCTTGCTGTTGTACGAGCGGTGGATGTTGCCGGAGGAAAGGAACAGCACCCCTTTGGTGAGGCCGTTATTGAGGAGATGAAAGAGGGCGCCGAACAGTGCCCCCTTGCCGAGGCCGAGGCCAATGGCGAGGATCCCCACGTGTTCGACGCTGGAATAGGCCAGCATCCGCTTGAAGTCCGCCTGGCGGGCCATGAACACGGCGGCAAAGGCCATGGAAATCAATCCCATGGCAACCAGGGCATTCTGGAAAAAGTAGAGTTCCCCCCCGGAAGCCAGACAGATCTGATAGACACGCATGATCGACAGAAAAGCGCAGTTGACCAACCCCCCGGCCAGCAGCGCCCCCACCAGACCGGGCGCTTCGCCGTAGGCATCGGGCTTCCAGGAATGGAGGGGAGCCAGTCCCATCTTGGATCCGTAGCCGACGAGGAGGAAGATGGCGGCAGCATGCAACCATCCCGGATTCAGGTCGCGGGCCGATTCCATGAGCGGACCCAGAAGAAGGGTCGCATCGCGCTGGGCAACATAGGTAGAGTAGGCAAGGAACAGGAGTCCCAGCAGGGCCAGGGCGATCCCCACGGAGCAGATCATCAGATACTTCCAGGTTGCCTCGATGGAGCGGGCGTTATGATTGAAATAGATGAGCGGCGCCATGGAAACGGTAGTGGTTTCAAGGGCAACCCAGAGAAGCCCCAGATGCTGGGTGATGGTGACCGTTCCCATGGCCGACAGGCAGACCAGGAGCCCCATGCAGAGGACCCGGTTGGAACGTTCCTGGCGAAAGGCCAGATAGCCGACCGCATAGAACGCGCAGACGGCAAAGAGGAGGCTGATGCAGAGAAGCACCACCTTCCCGAGGGGGTCGAGCCAGAACCAGCCGCCGGGAGAGGGCGGCGGGGCATTCCCCAGAAGGGAAGCGGTCAGCATGAGATGGACCGTTGCTGTCACCGGCAGGACGAGGGGACGCAGGCGGTTGTCCGGTATGATCCAGGCGATGATCGCGCCCAGCAGTGGCGCCAGAACAAGGGCAATCAGCATTCGGCTACTCCTCTTTGAGGGTGCGCAGACGGGATGTGTCGACGGACGAAAACTCCCGGCTGATATGGTTGATGACAATACCCATGACAAATATCCCCACGAGAAGGTCGAGGAGTGCCCCGGCCTCCACCATGACCGGCATTGCCTCGGTCAGAAGAAGCCCGAAGACGAAAATCCCGTTTTCCATCACCAGATAGCCGATGATCTGGGATATGGCCTTGCGGCGGGTCGTCAGGATCAAAAACCCGGTCAGGAGGGTGGCAATTGAGGCAGGGACAAAAAGCAGGTCCTTGTGTTCGGGCGCCAGGGGCAGTTTTTCGGCGAAGACGAAGGCCAGGGCCGTGACGACGGCGCCGAGGAGCAGCGTCGTCACATAGCCGAGATACGGTTCCACCTCGCGCCTGATGTGGGCCTTGCGCACGGCGTCGTTGATCAGGTAGGGGATGATGACCCCCTTGGCCAGGATGATGCCTGCGGTGATGCCGGCCAGGTGGCCTGAGAAGGGGTGGATGAGTCCCGGGAGGATACCGAGAATGACCCCTTGGGCGGCGACGGCGCGGATGGAGAAAATCAGCCGGCTTGTCCCGAGCATCACCAGGTTGATCAGCATCACCAGCACCAGCAGTTGATCGGCAAAGGTATTCATGGGGGTTACCTCAACACCAGAATCATGGCGAAAGCGGAGAGAATGGTTGCCCCGACCAGGAGTTGGGGAACGCGCACCAGGCGAAGCCGGGCCATGACCGACTCCACCACGCCGATGGTTACCGCCAGCCCGAGCATGGCAATGATGAAAATCGCCCAGTCCGCGAAGGTATTCCCCGTGGCAACGGGCAGGGCAACGTTGACGAAAACCGCACCGAGAACGAACAGCTTCAATGCCGCCCCGTACAGGATCATACCGAAGGCGGGGCCACTGTGGTCGAGGACCATGACTTCATGAATCATGGTCAATTCCAGGTGGGTGTTGGGATCGTCAAAGGGAATCCGGCAGTTTTCCGCCAGAAGGATGATGAAAAGCGCCCCCACCAGCAGCAGCATGCTGGCGCCAGCGGCGAGCCAGATGGCGGGGGTGACAGAGGTGAGAATGGTTGACAGGGTAAGGGACTTGCTCATGCGCGCCAGGGTGATCAGGGCAAAAAAGAGCGTTGGCTCCGCGAGGCAGGAAAATGTCACTTCACGGGCCGCCCCCATCCCCTCGAAGCTGGAGCCGGTATCAAGAGCCGCGATGGTGGTGAAAAACCGCGACAGCCCGAAGAGGTAGGCAAACAGGATCATGTCGCCGCTGAACGAAACCGGTGCCCCATGGCGCCCCAGCGGCACCAGCAGCGCAGCGAAGAGGGTTGCGGCCAGCGTCACCACGGGTCCGGCACGGAAGACCCAGGTGGTCGTTTCGCTGAAAACGGACCCCTTCTGAAAGAGCTTGATCAGGTCGTAATAGGGTTGAAGATAGGGGGCGCCGACCCGGCCGGCGAAGGCAGCCTTGGTCTTGCCGATGACTCCGAGCAGAAGAGGAGGAAGGAGAAGCGCCACCGCGCAGTGAATGATGATGTCAGTCATGGGTGCCAACCTCGTTTACAAAGAGCGCGGAGCCACACCCCGTCAATGGGTCCAGGCCATCAGAACGCAGAGCGTGGCGAAGATGTAGAGGACGTAAATATGAAGCCGGCCGTGCTGCAGTATTCGTATATAGGAAAAGGCCAGGCCGGTCCATCGAAACAGTGGCGTCAGCACCCGGTCGAGCACCGTTTCGGTGACCGCGTAGTGAAACCGTACCGTAGGGGGGAAGCTCTCGTCGGCAATGGCGGGTCTCACCCGCCGTGGCGCCGCAAGAGCCCCGAGCAGATTCACCGCCATCTCGCTGAAGGAGGTGCCGGTGTACTGCATCCGTGCTGTCGGTTCCAGGTAGCCGCATCCCCAGGTGGTCCCTCGGGTGCAGGGCAGCCTGCGCAGCCGCAGCAGGTAGAATGCTCCGAGAGCAGCCCCGAGGATGACGAGCAGGATAGCGGCGCCGGTGAGCGGCACGAGCGGTACCTGACCGATTACGCGGGCCACCGCCTCCCGGTCCAGACCCCCATAAAACACCACCACCGGAGCCACCAGTCGCGCCAGCAGCGGCGGAACCATGCCGGCAACGAGGCATCCCACGGCCAGAAGGACCATCGGAGCGGTCATCAGCCCCTTCGCTTCATGGCTGTGGGATGCGGCAGCTGAACGGGGAGCACCGAGAAAGATGGTCCCGTAGAGTTTGACGAAGGTGATGACTGCGAGCCCCCCGACCAGTGCCAGCACCGGCGCCACGAGGGCCGCCAGCGGCAGTGGGCTGGCAATGCCATCCGTGATGGCCCCGACATAGAGAAAGAGTTCGCCGACAAACCCGTTGAGGGGCGGCAGTCCGCAGATGGCGAGGGAGCCCACCAGAAAGAGCAGCGACGTTATGGGCATGCGCCGGGCAAGCCCCCCCATGCGGTCGATCTCGCGGGTGCCGGTACCGTGAATCAGCGCCCCGCTCCCCATGAAGAGGAGGGATTTGAACAGGCCGTGGTTGACGATATGGATAAATGCGCCGGAGAACCCGCACACCACCAGGGTGGGAGAGTGGGTCTGGATGCCAACCAGGGCCAGGCCGATGCCGATGAAGATGATCCCGATATTCTCAATGCTGCTGTATGCCAACAGCCGCTTGAGGTCACGCTGGCCCATGGCCAGGGCGATGCCGTTCACCGCCGACCACGCTCCCAGCACGATCATAAGCCAGCCAAGCCATGCGGGGAGGACATCAAAAAACGACAGCGTCCTCAGGATGCCGTAAACCCCCATCTTCAGCATCAAGCCCGACATCATGGCCGACACATGGCTGGGGGCATTGGCATGGGCGCCGGGAAGCCAGAAATGCAAGGGCATGAGGCCGGCCTTGCCGCCGAATCCGATCAGGGCGGCTGCGATGATGATCGTTGCGAACGGCACCGCCTGGGAAAGGGAATGGGATCCCGGGAAGGCAAAGGTGCCGAGCGTTCCGCGCAGCAGCGAAAACATCGCAAACAACGCCATGGTGCCGGTATGGGTGGCGATGAGATACACGCCACCGACACGCTGCACTTCAGCGCTCCGGTGCTCCGTCGTCAGGAGAAAATAAGCCGAGAGGGCCATGACTTCCCAGGCCATCAGGAACAGGACCCCGTGGCGCGACAGGACAACCGCCACCATGGCCGCGGCAAACAATCCCTGAAACATCGTCAGCTTACCCGCGGTTGGCTGTTCCCTGGCCGGCCAGTACGCCACTGCGTACACCGAGGCGCAACCGGTCACGATAAAGAGGGGAAACAGGAAGATCGCCGAGAGATGGTCCACGGAAAAAAGCGCGGGGCCAAACGGCAGCGGCCAGTCGATCTGGTAGGTGGCTCCCGGGGTTCCACCCAGGAGGGCAGCAACAGCGGCTTCGCCCAGCAGTGATGCGGCAACGACGCAGAAGGCGGCAATCCGTTGCCCGAAAACGGGGCGCCGCAGAAGGAGCCCCGGCACACCGGATAGCGCCAAAAGCGTTGCTGCAGCAAGAAGATACCCGGTCGGTTCAAGAACGATGGTCACGAATTCCTCACCACTCCCCCTCGCGTGTTGGGGCCGCACACGGCGCCAGAGGCGGCACTAACGAGCTATGTGTTGTAAAAAAAAATAACACATAGCAAAAATATATGTTACAAATACTCTTGCGTCAATCAAATAGTTGGCTGACAACATTATGAGCAGCGCCTATCGAGGAGAGAGTCGTTATGCCCAACACGCGACTGAACATCACGCTACCAACCCCCATCGTTGACGACATCAAGGCCCTCTATGGGCAGCGGGGGTTGAGCCAATTTCTGGAGGAAGCGGCCCGGGAAAAGCTTGCGGAAGTGAAGAAGAAGGCCTACAAGGGGCTGATTGAAGGGTATCAGTCCACGGCCGAGGAGACAAAAGAGGTGCTTAAAAAGTTTGAGGGGGCAGTAACGGAGGAGCGCGATGTTTAAGCGTGGCGGCATCTACGCGGTCAATCTGCCTCACGCCGACGCCCAGGAACCGGCGGTCTGCCCCTGCCTGGTGGTGAGCAACAACATCAGCAACGAGTTTTCGCCGGTGGTCACCATCATCCCCTTGAGCTTCACCCGCCTGGAGAAGATCTACGATTTCGAGACGCTGCTGCCGGCCTCGGGCACGGGGCTGGAAAAGGATGCAAAAATCAGCTCCCACATCCTCATTACCATCGACAAGGCCATTGTGGTGGGAGACCGTCTCGGCTTCATCACCAAGGCGCTCATGGGGCAGGTAGAAAAGGCACTTCGTTTACAGCTTGGCCTCGAGGAGACCCCGGGGTCCATGAAGGGATAATGCAATGCTTCTCGAACCATCCGACGCCGCACAGGCACTGAACGTCGATGAAAAAACCGTCGTGCGCTGGATCAGGAAAGACAATCTGCCGGCCGAGATGATCCGGGGAGAGTACCGGATAAATCCCGTGGATCTTCTGGAATGGGCCACGGAGCGGGGCATGAAGGTCAATCCCGCCCTGTATAAAATGCATGATGCGGACAATCGGCCGCTTCCGACCCTGAGCCAGGCCCTGGAGGCCGGCGGCATCCACTGCGGTGTCACCGGAACCGACAAGGAAACGGTGCTGCACACGGTCGTCTCCCAGCTGGACTTGCCCCCGGAGCTGGATCCCGACTTCATCCTTCAGGTACTCCTTGCCCGTGAGGCCCTGGGCACCACCGCCGTGGGTGACGGCATCGCCATCCCCCACGTGCGCAACCCGATTCTCGTGCAACTGCCTGTACCGAAGGTATCACTCAGCTACCTCGCGGAACCGGTCGATTTCGGCGCATTGGACGGCAAGCCGGTGCAGATCCTTTTCACCATCATTACCCCCACCATCAGAATGCACCTGCATCTCCTGTCGAAGCTCGCCTTCTGCCTGCGCGACCCGCGCCTGCGCCAGATTCTGGGGCGGGAATGCAATCCGGAGGCGATTGTAACCGCCGTCAGGGAGATCGAAAAAGATCTCGGGAAAGGCTCCCCATGACCGTGCCGCGGCAGGTTGGAGCGACGAGATTCCGATCGTCGGGCACGCAACTCCCAGGGTATTTTTTCAACCGCAAACACACTGACATATGATATTAAACCAGTAACGACATCCTTCAGGCTCGTCTTATTCCGCTCCCACCCACAAGACAATGATGAAACGTTCCCTCGTAATTCCGGTCCATAGTGGTAATGACAAGAAGAAGGATCTGCCCGATGACCTTGAGGCATAGGGCACTCCCCTTCCTTCTCCTCTATTTCCTCGTCCTTCTCTTTCCCGGCACCGCCCTCCATCTGAGGGAATCGACCGAGGCCCGCTACGGGGAGATCGCCCGGGAAATGGTGGTGACCGGCAACTGGCTCGAACCGCACCTGAACGGCATCACGCATTTCCACAAGCCTCCCCTGGCCATGTGGGGGATGGCCGCCGGGATGGAACTCTTCGGCATCAACGGCTTCGGGGTCCGCTTCTTCGGCATCGTGGCGGCCGCGGTGGCGCTGGCGGCCCTCCACCGAACGGCGCGCCTCTTTCTGGACGAGGAAGATGATGCCGTCAACGCCCTCCTCATCTGCGCCACGTCGCTCCTCTTCCTCACTTCGTCGCGGGTGGTCTCCACCGACATCTACCTGGCCTCCTTCACGGCCCTGGCCCAATGCTTCCTTTTCCGCCAGATGTACGGGGAACGGAGCCCCTGGAACGCTCCGCTCTACGGGCTGTTCCTCGGGCTCGGCTTCATGGTCAAGGGACCGATCATCTTTCTCTTCACCCTCATTCCCTTTCTGGTGGCAAAGACCTTCGACCGCGGGCACCGGCAGGTCTTCACATGGCGCGAGGTGGCGATCGGCACCGGGGTCTTCATGGCGGTAGCGCTCCCCTGGTACGTGGCGGTCAGCATCAGGAACCCGGAGCTCCCCGACTATTTCCTCTGGGTCCAGACCGTGGACCGGCTGGCCACCGATCGCTTCGGCCGAGGCAAACCGTTCTGGTACTTCTTCTTCATCTTCGCCACGACCTTTCTTCCCTATACCCTCTTTTTCGCCCGGGGGGTCGCGGGATGGAAACGGCTCGACGGCCGGATCCGGACCCTCTTTGTCTATATCGTGGCGCCGCTGGTGGTCTTCACCCTGGCCAAAAGCAAACTCTCGGCCTACATCCTTCCCTTCTACGGTACCGCCTCAATCATCACGGCATACGCACTGGCACGGTTCGAAACGGCACGACTGCGTGCCGCCACCTTGGTCATTCTCACCCTGACCGCCGTGGCAGTGGGGGTAACCGGCTTCGTCTACAAACCGGCGGCTCCCCTCAAAGTCCAGCTTGCACTCTATGGCGTGGCCCTTCTGCTCCTCAGCGTCTATCTCTGGAGGAGCTATCTCTCCTCCCATTTCGTGAGGAACACGGCCCTCTATGCCCTCTGTGTCTCTGCAACCGTTTACGCCGGCATGACGCACTTGGGCCCCGACCTGAAGGGTTACCGGGAAATGGTTGCCGCCATAAACCGGGTCGATCCGGAGAAAAAGCGCGATGTGCTCATGTACGACACGTTCCTCCCCTCCCTCTCCTTCTACCGGAACAGGCTCGCAGCCATGGGACTCGTGAGCGACCGTGACCTTCGGTTCCAGAGAGACGGTTCACTGCGGGATATATACCTTCCCACCGATGCCGACGTGGAACGTTTCCTGACGGAACGGCGCGAGATCTTCGTGGTTACCGACCCGGCCCGAATGGAGACCTTCAAACGGAATCACGCGTGCTCCGTCATACCTGTCTTCGTTCAGCGGAAACAAACCGCCTACCTTTGCCGCAAGGACCCCGCGGCCTTACCGCCCCGCCAACCCGAACATACTCGTGCCCGGTGAAGGTGCTCGACCTCAGGCGGCGATCTCCTAAAAGCAAGGGAAGAATGTTATTATTGACATCCCAAATCCAGTATGATAAAAAAACCTTCGCTTTGCGCTATAAAGAAATTTTGGTTGAAAATACAGCGTTTTTTTCAGCATTTGCAGCCAATAATCAGCAAAAAGCCCCGCAAGGTTAACAACTTGCGGAAACAATTCATTCCCCGTTAGCTCAGTCGGTAGAGCAGGTGGCTGTTAACCACCTTGTCCGTGGTTCGAGTCCGCGACGGGGAGCCA
>CAJPFF010000073.1 GCA_905339345.1 Geobacteraceae bacterium
CACCGGCTCCACCTTCTTGTAGGCGCCGCAACTCTCGAAGCAGACCACGCTCCCGCCGCACTCCTCCACGAGCCGCACCACCTTGTCGGAACCGATTCCCACCGGCACACCGGTCAGGAGGACACGGGGGGTCTCTTCCGTAAAGGGAGACATTCCCGCGCCGGCCATCTCCCAGAGCTCCGCCGTGAGCCGGTCCACAAGGGCAATGGCCTCTTGCTTGTCCACGGAAAAGCCCCGGTTGTGGAGTACCGTCAACAGGTCAAGGCCGCTGATGGGTGATGGTTTCAGGCGGCAGATATCCTGGAGGGCCTGGAGGGAGCGCCGCTCGTCGTTGCAGAGGCGGATAGCATCCCGGAGCCGCTCCGTGGTCAACTCCACGCCGAACTCCTGCTCCAACCGCGCCGCGAGGCGCTTCAGCTCCCCGAGCCAGTAGTCGAGGGCGGCCCCGTCCTGCACCTGGGGGAGTTGCATCAGGTGCAGCGGTTTGAACTCGCTCAAGAGCTCATACATCTTCTTCTTGCCGTCGCAGGTGGTCTCGGCAATGAGGAGGTCGGCGAAGTGGAAATAGGGGCAGGTGTCGGTTGCAGCGAAGCCGTAACTCGATTTGATGAGGGGGCAGAGGTTACGGGGAAGGACCTTCTCCGCAGCAGGGATCGGGTTCGGGCTCGTGCCGCAGAGGGAAACCGGAATCGCCCCGGCCGCAACGACCAGCTCCGCCGGCGAATAGAGACAGTAGGTCCCCACCACCCGCGCACCCGCGTCCTTCGCATCCTTGAGGGCGAGGGCGTTCCGCTCCCGCAATGTGGCAATCTCGTTGAATGTTTCCGCTTTCGTCATTTCCATGGTCTCTTTCTCTATCGTTATGTTCAGGAATCCCGGCCTATGAGCGCCGCACCCAGGGCCCCCACCAGCTGCGGCTCATGGGGAACGTGGAGCGAGACCCCAAGCCGCTGCGCGATGGCCTGGCAGATGGCGCGATTGCGGGCCGTGCCCCCCGTGAAGGTCACCACACCCGTGAGGGGGAGACGGCCGGCCAGGCCCTGTACCCGCCGGGCGATGGAGTCGAGGATGCCGGCAGCAATGGCCCCCTTGGGAACCCCCTGGGCCAGAAGGCCGATGATCTCCGACTCGGCAAAGACCGTACACATGCTCGACAGGGGGGCCGGCGCGGCGGAGGCAGCCAACTCCCCCAGCCCGTCGAGGGTCACGTCGAGGATCCCGGCCATGACCTGCAGGAAGCGGCCGGTGCCGGCGGCGCACTTGTCGTTCATGATGAAATCGGCCACCCCCCCGGCGGTGTCCAGGGCGATCACCTTGCTGTCCTGTCCCCCGATGTCGATGACGGTGCGCGTCGCGCCGTTCAGGTGGTGGGCGCCCCGGGCGTGACAGGTAATCTCCGTCACTTTCCGGTCGAAGATCGGAAGCGAAATCCGCCCGTAACCGGTGCCGATGACCCGCTCCAGGCGACCTTCGCTCACCCTGCCGGCAGCGAGCGCCTGGCGCAGGGCACTGAGCCCCGCCTCCCGCGGCTCCCATCCGGTCGGCACCACCGCGGTCCCCCGCACCTCGCCGTCAAAGATAACGGCCTTGGTGGCCGTTGAACCGATATCGATACCCGCAGCAATCATGTTTTACGTCCATTAATAAAAAATCCGGGGCAACGGAAGCACCCCGGTGTGTCATTCTGTCCATCACTCCAGCCCGGTGGATTTAGAGTCTGACCACCGACCCTGTCCCCATGAGGCTCTCGGCGATGGTGAACATGTTGGTGACCATGCCGGCCACAAGCTTCTCCTTGCGGTGGAAGAAGTCGAGACAGACCCCGCAGGAGAGGACCTCCACCCCGCGGTTGCCCAGCTGCTCCAGGGCCTGCAGCACCTCGGAACCTTCCGTCGTGAGAAGGACCCCGGTATTGACGAAGAGCATCCGGTCCGGAATCTCCTTAAGGTCCAGGAGGGTTATGATGAAGTTCTTCATGAGGAGCCGCCCCAGTTCCTCGGGGCCGTCGCCGAGCCGGTCGGAGGCCACGAGCATGACGGTCTTCCCCCCCTCCCCTGCCACGGTCCGCACCGGTTCGGCCGTAGCACTGCCCGAGGCGGTGATGGTGAGGGCGAAGCCACCGTCCGTCGCGGCCTCGCTCACGGCAAAACCCCGGTTTTCGGCAAAGCGGGTCACGTTCTCCCGCGGGGCTCCTTGGTCCACGAGCACCTGCACCGTCTCGCCCCCCGCCTCCTCCAGCGCCCGCTTGGTGGTCACCACCGGCGCGGGACAGGCCATATTCCTGCAATCAATGATTTTCATGGCACTATCCCCCTACATCCAGGCATCATTGTAAATAGGTACCATTTTACCGTTTTCTTCGCTTTTCATGAATTCCCTCGCATGCTAGAGTTCAGTATTCGTCATACAATACAATCTGACGTATTATTGAGCATTTGACAGAGCCAGGTCAAATTGATATTTTTGATAAAATAAATCAGATGCATCGCTAACACCGATTGATCGAGAACCCCATGAACCTCAAACAACTGGAAGTATTTCTCGCCGTGGCCGAAAGCGGCAGCTTCTCCCGGGGAGCCGAGGCCACCTTCATCACCCAGTCAACGGTGAGCCAGCACATCGCGGCCCTGGAAAACGAGCTGGGGGTTAAGCTCCTGGACCGCACGGGCCGGGGAGCGCTCCTGACCGAGGGGGGAAAGCTCCTGCTGGAGCATGCCCGGCGGGTGGTGGCTGGCGCCCGCGAGATCGAGCCGGCCATGCGGCGCTTCCGGGGGCTGGAGGAGGCGGAGCTTCGTATCGGGGGGAGCAACATTCCCGGCGACTACATGGTCCCCGAAGCGCTGCCCCTCTTCCTGGCGCGCCATCCCGGCGTTCGGCTGACGCTTCTCCAGGGAGACAGTCGGGAGATTCTGGACAAGGTGGCGCGGGAAGAGGTGGAGATTGGCATTGTCGGGAGCCGCTTCGACGACGAGGGGATCTCCTTCTCCCCCTTGGGGCGTGACGAGATCAGGCTCATCGCCGGGAGCACCCACCCCCTGGCCGGCACTGGAGCTATCAGCCTCGACGCCTTGGCAAGCCAGGAATTCATCATGCGCGAACCGGGTTCCGGCACGGCCCGGACCGTCGCGCAAGCCCTGACCAGCGCCGGCGTCGCACCGGCCACCCTCACCGTGCGGGCGAGTCTTGGCAGCAACGAGGCGGTCAAGCACGCCGTGGCCAGCGGGTTGGGACTGTCGTTTCTGTCGGAAATTTCGGTGAGAAAAGAACTGGCCCGCGGCGACCTTGTGGAGATTGCGGTCGACGGACTGAAGGTTTCCCGCACGTTTTACCTTGTGCAGCGGGACGGACGGGAGCTCTCCCCGGCGGCCTGCGCATTCGCCGACCTGATGATGGAGCAGTACCGGTAGGGGGCAGCCATGGAAAAGATCCTCATCATAGACGACGAAGCATTCATCCGCGAGAACGTGGAGCGGGTCCTGGGAGACGAGGGATACCAGGTTCTCCCGGCCGCAGGCGGGAAGGAAGCGCTGGAAATAGTCTCGGAGGAGGATGTGGACCTGGTCCTCCTGGACCTGAACCTGGGGACCGAGGACGGCATAGAGGTGCTCAAGTCCCTCAAGAAGATCGACCCGGAACTTCTCGTCATCATCATCACCGGCTTCGGGTCAGTGGAGAGCGCCGTGGACGCCCTGAAGCTGGGGGCCTTCCACTACATGAAGAAGCCCTTCAAGGCCGACGCCCTGCGGGTCATCGTGAAGCTGGCACTCCAGACTCAGACCCTCAAGCGCGAGGTCCGCAACCTCCGCAAGGGGGATCTGGAGCTCTTCGAGAAGGTGCCGCTGGTGGGGGCCGGCTCGGGGCTCAAGGAGATCATCCGGCAGGTCAAGGAGATCGTGAAGTACCCGGTCTCCACGGTGCTTCTCACCGGCGAATCGGGGACCGGCAAGGAGCTGGTGGCCCGCATCATCCACCACCTGTCGGAGCGCCGCGAGGCCCCCTTCATCGAGATCAATTGCGCCTCCATGCCGGTGAACCTCCTGGAAAGCGAGCTTTTCGGCCACGAGAAAGGGGCCTTCACCGACGCCAGACAACGCAAGCCCGGTCTCTTCGAGGAAGCCAACAAGGGGACCATCTTCCTGGACGAGATCGGCGAGATGGACTTCACCATCCAGGCAAAACTGCTGCGGGTGCTGGAGGACCGGAAGATCCGCCGGGTGGGCGGCACCCGGAACATCGAGATCGACGTGCGGGTGGTGGCCGCCACCAACCGGAATCTGCGCGATGCAATCAGCGACGGAGCCTTCCGCGAAGACCTCTACTACCGCCTCAACGTCCTGCCGATCCACCTGCCGGCCCTGCGGGAGCGGCGCGAGGACATCCCGGTCCTGGCCAAATTCTACCTGGACCGCTTCAGCCGCGCCTTCTCCAGAAGCTTCCAGGAAATCTCTCCCGAGGCCCTGCGGATGCTGGAAGCCTACCAGTGGCCCGGCAACATCCGCGAACTGAAGAACGTCATCGAGCGGACCTGCATCATGCACGACGGCCCTGCGCTCCTCCCCGAACACCTCCCCCGCGAGATCAACCCCCTCGACATGGCCGAGAAGGCCAAGTCCGCGGCGGTCATGGCCGATCTCCCCCTGGGACTGGAGGCCGCCACCGACCGCTACGAGAAGGAACTCATCCAGGCGGCCCTTGACATGACCGACAACAACGTCCTCCAGGCGGCCCAGATCCTCATGATCCCCCGGGGCACGCTGCGCTACAAAATGGCGCGGCACGGCCTGTAATCCCCCCCTCAGCCTCCGGGTCTGTACGACCCTCTTGGTACTTCTCTTGCAGACCCCTCCAACGCACTCAATTATCTAATATTATTCAGGACATTCCGCGACAACGCCCCATGCGAAAAATCACCGTCAATGTCATAGCCCTGAACATACTCTTCGTGGTCGGAGCAACCATAATATCCACGCTCCTCTTCCTGGCGGCAATCCGTGGCGAATCGGAGCGGCTGGCGCAGGTGGAGCAGGAACAGGGGATTCAGACC
>CAJPFF010000074.1 GCA_905339345.1 Geobacteraceae bacterium
CCGGAGTCGGCAAAACAGACAGCGCATTGCAGGTTGCACCGATCCGTCACTTCGAGCAGAACCGAGCAGGGAAGCTGTTCATGGGCGCTACAGAGGCCACAGTCGAATGGGCAGCCCTTGTCAACGGTTCCATAACAGATATCCGGATGGACAGGTGGCTTCGGCCTCCGCCATTGGGCCATTGACGGTTCTCCGCGCCAGATGAGGGTCCTGAAGTGACCATGTTCTTCACACGTTTTGTCCTGAAAGACCTCGTCTCCCAGTAACAGTCGTGTCGCTGTGATTCGCTTGAGGCAGACAGGGCAGAGGCTTTCGGTTACATCCGGCATCGCATTTTTCATGACATCACCCATTACTGAAACGTGGCCGCCGGCTTCCGGGCAACCAAAAGAAAATAGCTGATTCCTGAACGGTCGGTCTTTTCCCCTTTACGTCCCTGACCGCACCCCCATGAGTCCGGCAGACACTCGCCGGCAAAGATCATACGGACCGCGAACTCCCTAAGCAGCCGGTCGTGTGCTTCCCACAGGAGAAGGGTAAAACCGCGCCCTGACAACGAGTCAAGGAGCTCCTCCCGCGAGAGAAGCCCATCCGTTCCCTGACTACCTTTACTGAAAACGTCGCTTAGCACCAGATAACCCCCATCCTTCAAGACCCGTGCAAACTCATCGAGAGCCGCCGACGTGTCATCGAGGATGGAGAGGACGCATTCACAAAAGAGGGCATCGAAGGTGTCGTTCCTGAAGGGGGTCTTTTCCGCATGGCCCTGGATGAGTCGAGCCGTTTCGAGTCGGGTGGCAGCTTCGCTGAGGAGCATTTCCGATTGATCGAGTCCCACCAGGCTGTAGAGGCCGGACCGTTCCAGGTGCTGCAGGGTTCCCCCTGAACCGCAACCGATATCGGCGACAAGGGAACCGGCAGGGAGGCTGCAGATTTCCAGCGCCCTCTCAGTGAGAACAGGGCCTCCCGGCCGTATGCACGGCCCCACGATGCGGCCGATCTCCGACCAATTGAAAGTAGTATCGTTCATCATGTCACCGGGAAGGCTACTTGTCTTCCAGAGCCTGCTCCGCCTCGGCCACCTTTCCTGTCGCCAGTTCCTCCTCCACGAGTATGAAACCGCAGTGGGAGCACGCCGGAAGATTGATGGGAAATATGGACTGCATATACTGAAGCCTGACTGTTTGTACTTCCAGGGTAGACTGGCACTGATTGCAGAGCCAGTCGCTGTCACTGCCGGACTTCACCCACTCATTCGTGTTCCCGCCCGACTTCATCACCATCCTGTGGGAATAGGCGGTATGCACCTGATAGTCCTCATCAACCCGGCAATATTCCACCCAGTAGGTGACCGCCTTGGGCCGATAGCAGGCGAGAGACCGGCCGGCAGAAGGGTTGATCAGCTTCTTTCCGGTGGTCTCGGCATGATGGATTACGTTCTGCACGTCTTCCCTCCGGATCAGACGATCCTCCAAAAGACGCTCAACGTCCTCGGCGATACGCAAACGTATCTGCTCATATGCATTCATCTGTGCCTCAATCCTGCGGGGATCTGTCAGGGCTGTCCCTTTTACCACTTCACCACCCGCACCTTCCCCCCGAAGTTCTCTTCATCCGGCAAAGCGATATCTTCATGTTCACAACTCTCGATGCCTTCCAGTTCTTCAAGCATGGCTACGTCGCCGCGCAGCAGATGTACATCCACCTCTTCCCCCGCCGCCACCACCGAAGGCTCTTGTGGAAGCATTGCAACGGCATTGGCCCTGAGCATGGTACGCAGCCTGCAAGCCTTGTGGTCACCGGTAGTGGTGGCAATGTAGCGGCCATTCTCCATTTCTATCCGGACCGACAGGCAATGGACAGTGCCCGGCTTCTTGTGGGTCTCCTCCCGAAGCGTCGCCTTAAAGTACGGCCGGATCACCCGGCGGTGCCCCATCATCCTGAGCAGAGCCGGCCTGACGAATTCCTCGAACGTGATCATGGTCGACACCGGGTTGCCGGGGAGGGAAAAGACCGGCGTCCCCCCTTTCATGCCAAAGGCCTTCGGGCCACCCGGCTTTATATCAACTTTCCACAACAGCTGTCGAACCCCCAGTTCGGCCAGCACGCCCCGCACAAAGTCCCGATCTCCGGCCGAAACACCGGCGGTAGTGATCAACGCGTCTGCTTTCAGTCCCGCCAGCATCTGTTCCCTGAGGTTCTCCCTGTTGTCGCGGGCGATGCACAGGATGACCGGCTCGGCACCAATCTCCCTGAGAGCGGCAGCCAGGTACTGGGCATTGCTGTTGATGATCCGCCCGGCAGCCGGCGGCTCGCCCAATTCGACAAGTTCGTCGCCGGTGGAGAGAACCGCCACCCGCGCCTTCTGGTAGACCGGCACCACCGCCTTGCCGAAGGAGGCGAGCACGCTTATCTCCTGGGACTGAATGACCGTGCCCGCTGTCAGCACTATATCGCCTGTTGCCACATCTTCGCCTTGGAAGCGGATATGCTGCCGGCAGCGGACCGGCGCCATGATTGTCACGTGGCCATCGGCCTCTGTCGTCTCTTCAACCGGCACCACTGCATCACAGTTATGGGGGATGGGCGCGCCGGTCATGATACGGACGGCGCATCCCCCCAGAACCGGAGTCGACACGTTGCCTCCTGCCGGAATAAAGCCGGTGATCCGCAGGGTAGCACCTTGCACCGTACAGTCGGCACTGCGCAGGGCAAACCCATCCCTGGCCGAATTGTCGTAGTGCGGCATATCCCAGGTTGCTGCCACATCCTTGGCCAGGACCCTGCCCAGGGCAGAGTGCAGATCGACTCGCTCAACCCCAAGCGGCGTTACCTTGCCAAGAATTATCTGGAGAGCTTCCACTAAACTTGGCATTTGTCCATCCTCCGAATCTATGCCACAACCATGGCAGGTGCGTACCGGACCATCCCCCCCGGCATATCCGGGGGGGCTTAGGGTACTGAATTGGACTCTTACTTCGATGCACTATCACTTTTGTGACATTCGGGCAACAATGTCCGCTACGGTCTGAAGTCCATGTTTCTTGACCAGTGATTCCAAGCCGATCTCCATCTCGGTCACCTCTGTTCTTATGTCCTTCTCTTCCACTTCCTCTTCCCGTTCTTCGTAGATGAGGGCATCGACCAGGCACCACTTGACACAAATGGGCTCGTCTTCGCCATCGCACATGTCGCACTTAAGAGGAAGACCTGAGTCAGGCTCTTTGAACAGGTCCCTGGCGGGGCAGGAAGCCCGGCAGGAGTCGCACTCGCTGTATTCCTTGCCGTCCATTATATACTTGTTTCTGCCCATGCATTCGGACTCGGTATACTCACCAGCGAATACCGGAAGCCAGATGTCCTCGAGTCGGTTCGTAACAATCTGAATACGAGACCGTGCCGGGTTATTGCTGCTGTAGGGCGGAACAGCGTGGAAAGCGGAACACATTATCTCACATGTCCGGCAACCATTGCACTTGTCAGCATTAACCGTGATTGTCCTGATCTTTTTCTTAATTTTGGCCATTGTTTAATATCCCCCTCTTTTCCAAGTCATCGGCAACATAGCCCAGATCCAGTTCTTCCAGTTTTTCTCTCGTGGGAATACCGTCGTGATTCCATCCCTTGAATTTGTAATAGGTGGACAGGAGTTGTTCTTCGATTTCGGGAAACCTTCTTTTCCAATGATCCTTAGGCGGTTTTTCATCGGCCCGTCGTATGCCTTTTCTGTTATTGTATGCCCTGTGTAAATTACGGCTTCTGTTGACAATTTTCTTCAGACCAGCTTCATCCAGATCCATTCCGGTCGCTGCCGAGATCAATTGCGGATAGTTGTGAATATGATAGGGAGGTTTGAAGCAAAACGATGACATACCGCAGCACATGCCGCAGGCATCATCAATGTTGTGCATCATCTCCATCCAATCCACAATTTCAGAGGCTATGTCAGGGGTCGGATAATACGGGATCGCTTTTTCTCCTCGTGGTTCCCAGTCCAGCAGATATTGCTTGAACTTTTCATCGGGAAGCTGGGGCCAATCCCTGACAAACTCCTCCCGCTGCTCCATCGTGGGAAATGCCGACTGGGGCCATTGACCTTCCATCTGCGTAATACTTATCTTCTCGTTCGTGGAATACATGAGGAAATAGAGTGGGTCCAGCGTACCCAGCTTGATGGGGAGCTGCTCATGTTTCTTGATGGTGTTGTGATCGAATTCTTCCGCGCCATTGCCGATCTTACGGGCCGCAAAATAGACGCCGTCAGCCAGCACATCGCCGATACCTTCCCGCCGCACAACCCTGTCGAGCAACCAGAAGAATCGACCCGCCTTGTCGGACGGACATCCTGCGAAATCTTTGTCGGTAAGAATGCCGGCTTCATAGAGTTCGACAGCGAAGGCCAGGATTTGCGGGGTTGAGAAGGAATCGACCCCGTACTCCGTAGCCCGTTGCAGGATTTCCCAGGAAAAATCCAGGTCATCGACATACGCCGCCATGGCATAGGTAAGTTTCCCGAAGCATTTCGCCATGTACCGTGGAGTATCCTTGTGGGAAATCAATCCCCCGCAATGCTGCGGACAGTTAAAGCAGCTTATCAGCCGCTTTACCGCGCCATGTTGCGACTTTGTCCAGGAGGCATCGATTTCATCGGTCCAGAAATCCCTTCTTCGGGTGCGGGCATTGCCCCATGCAAAATTTTCGGTGTGCCATTTCTCATCGGTATGCTTCATCTCCTGGGGAGAGCCGATCCCGGACATAATGGTCATAACATCCTTGATGGGGTTGGTGTTCCGGAAGTTTATGTAGTTGGTCACATCGTTCAGATGCTTCATAAACTCTTCCGGTCGAGCAAGGAAAACATCCCCTGTGCCACGAATAGCTACCGCCTTTATCTTTTTGTCCCCCATTACGGCGCCGCCCCCGAGTCTGCTGGCGCTCGATCTTGACTGTTCGATGGAAGCCGTGAAAACCCGGTTCTCGCCGGCCAGCCCGATGGCAGCTATCTGGGCTTTCGGCTGATTCAGTTCTTTTCGAATGAGTTCCTGGGTTTCAACAGCGCCTTTTCCCTGCAAATGCGTGGCATCACGTATCTCCACCTTGCCATTGTTAACCCACAGATAGACCCAGTCAGGGGACTTGTTCTTGAAGATTATCTTGTCATAACCGGCATACTTCATTTCCGCCGCGAAAAATCCCCCCATCATGGGATAGGCCAACGTGCCCGACTGGGGAGACACAAAGGATATGACGGTACGATTGGCACTGAACACCGGCGTACCGTTTAATAACCCGGTACTGAATATGAGCAGATTCTCGGGATCAAAGGCCTTGACCTCTGGGGGAACCCTGTCCCAGTGTTCCTTGACGCTGGTCCCCAGCCCCCCAAGATGAAGCTCCATCAACTTGGGATCGGTTGCTACCCGTTCAATGTTTCCCGTCGCCAAGTCCACTTCTAAATAATATCCTGCCTCTGCGTATCTCATGTTTACCCCTCTCTCCCCTCTCTCATTTAGTCTGCTATCCTGAGGCACGTCTGCAGTGAATGCTGGCAAAAGCCTCCGCACAC
>CAJPFF010000075.1 GCA_905339345.1 Geobacteraceae bacterium
CCTGATGCTGCTCAATATCGCCACGTTGATCACTCCCGTTGCTCCCGCTCAATTAATGAGCAGGACAGTATCTATACGTGGGTCAAATTTGGATGCAATTTACTGCGTCAGGTGGGTCAGTTTTAGGTGCAATTCAACAGCCTGGTTTCAATCTGGCACTGGGTTTTACGCTGCTCTATCTTTCACTGATCGTGCTGATCCCGCTGTCCGCGCTGTTCTTCAAGACCGCGACGCTGGGCTGGAGTGGTTTTTGGGATGTGGCGACCGGCGAACGCGTGCTGGCGTCGCTGCGCGTGACCTTTCTCGCTTCTTTCGCGGCCGCAGTGTTGAATGCCATGTTCGGCCTGGTTGTGGCGTGGGTGCTGGTGCGCTACACCTTTCCTGGCAAGCGCGTCGTCGATGCGCTGGTGGACTTGCCGTTTGCCCTGCCGACCGCCGTAGCGGGCATCATACTGGCGACGCTGTATGCGCCGAACGGCTGGCTCGGCCAGCACTTCGCTGCGCACGATATCAAGGTGGCCTACACGCCGCTGGGCATCGTGGTTGCGCTGACATTTATCGGGCTGCCGTTTGTGGTGCGCACGGTCCAGCCGGTGCTGGCGGATGTCGAGGCCGAGGTGGAAGAGGCGGCCGCCAGCCTGGGCGCGGGACGCTGGGATGTGTTTCGCCGCGTAATCCTTCCCGCGCTCTACCCGGCCTTGTTGACCGGCTTCGCGCTGGCCTTCGCCCGCGCCATCGGCGAATACGGTTCGGTGATTTTCATTGCGGGCAATATGCCGTTTGTCTCGGAAATTGCGCCGCTGCTGATCGTCGCCAAGCTGGAGCAATACGATTACGCAGGCGCGACGGCGATCGCGGTGCTGATGCTGCTGATCTCGTTTGCGCTGCTGCTGTCCATCAATGGCCTGCAATGGTGGAGCAGCCGCAGGGGAGCCCGATAATGTCTAACCATTCCATACAAAGAATAATCTCCACGCACGAATCCAGGAGCGTGACCCTGCTGCTTATCACCGTGGCGCTTACCTATCTCGTGTTGTTCCTCGGTGTGCCGTTGTTCGCAGTGTTCTACGAAGCGTTGCGCAAGGGATGGTTGCTTTACTGGGCCGCATTGCGAGAGCCGGATGCGTGGTCGGCGATCAAGCTTACCCTGCTCTCCGCGGCGATTGCGGTACCCGCCAATCTGGTGTTCGGCATTGCAGCCGCATGGGCAATTGCCAAGTTCGAGTTTCGCGGCAGGAGCCTGCTGATCACGCTGATCGATTTGCCGTTCGCGGTCAGCCCGGTGGTGTCGGGTCTGGTCTATGTGCTGTTG
>CAJPFF010000076.1 GCA_905339345.1 Geobacteraceae bacterium
TTATGACACATCTGACAGAGCATCATCCGGTCTTCGGCGTTATTAACGAAGAAATACCGCACATCCGCGGCATGGGGGTTATGGCATGAGATGCACGACATCTCCCGGCCGGTCTTTGGTGCCGACGGGTCCTTGACGCCACTCACCGGGTGCCCTGCGCCGCTGGTGGTGCGCACCACGTGGGGGGTTTTCTTGATGGACTCGTGGCACGACAGGCAGAGCTCGTTGATGGGGGCCTTCAGCTGGGCGTAATTGGCGCTGCCATGGGAATCATGGCACACCTCGCACATCCCCCCGGCAATGGGGCCGTGGATGTACTTTCGCTTGGCGAACTCCGCCGCCTTGTCCCCGTGACACTCATTGCACAGGGCCGCCTCCCGCTTGGTCACGGCGTACCGCGGGGTGGCCTTTTCCTTGTGACAATAGACGCAGGAGTAGGTGCCCGCCGGGCCGTGGACAAATTTCACGTCGAGCATCTTCCGGTGGCACCCGATGCAGGGGTTTTCCTTGGCCAGGGTGCTCAGAAGCTGGGCCGGCGTGGGCTCCATGGTGTGGCACCCGACACACCGCGCCTCCAGCTCGGGGAGGTGAAACAGGTACGGCTTGAACTCGGGGGGAACGGTCGTCTGGTCGCCATGGGGCGCGAAGTAGATCTGGGCCTGGACCGACTCTGCCCGGTTGTTGCCGATGAAGGTTTCGACAGTTACTTCGTTGCGCCCCCGGTCCCATACCGGCTGGACGATGAGGATATCCTGAAACGCCCGGCGATACTCGGGCGAGCCGACCACCAGGAGATCGCCGGCAACCCCGTTCACCCCGATTCTGACCCCGGTAATCTCGGCGCTGTTCAGCTTGAGGATCAGGTGGTTGGAGCGCTCGACCCAGGTATTCGGCGCAGGGTAGATGAAGGTGACCGCACCGAAAGCCGTGGCGGCCGCACCGATCAGCACTGCGGCCATTATTGCGATTATCCCCCTGCGGGACATGGTTCCTCCATCACATCAACTACGGATTTCTGACCGCACGGAGCCGGTCGTAGGATTTGGGCTTATGGCACCCTGCCACGCAGGTGCCGCCGGTGTCAGTCTTGGTGTAACGGATGGGAATCTCCCAACTCCCGAAGCCGGGAATCCTTTCCTTGATGAGCCGCGCCTGCCGGGCGGCGTGGGGGTCGTGACACGTCTTGCACGAGCGCCCCTTGTCAGCCTTGTTGATGTGGAGATGGTGCAGGTTGTGGTCGCCATTGCGGAACCCGGTAATGGTGTCGGTGCGCCGGTCCTGAGCCAATTCCTTTGTGTGGCAGTCGAAGCAGAGGGCAAAGTTCTCCTGGGCGAAGGGAAGATAGAATGGCTCTGGAAAAGCGTTTTTCAGAATCCTGGGAAAGGACGAGCCGTGGGGGGCGTGGCAGTCGGTGCACCCGCCCTCAGCCACCGGCCTGTGAATTGACACCCCCTGTGCCATTTTTTTGTCGTGGCAGATAAAGCAGAGCCCCGCACCACTCCCCCGGAGGAGCGCACGGTTGTCGGACTGATGGGGATCGTGGCACCCGAGGCAGGAGCCTTCTGCCACCGGCGCATGCCGATGCATTGCCTTTAACTTCTCCGCCTCGTGACAGCGGAAACAGAGCTCCGCGCCTTCGGCCTTGAGCATCATCCGGAAGGGAGACTGGTGAACATCATGGCAATCGAGGCAGCCACCGGAGGCAACGGGGGGATGGACGACCTTCCTGGTCGCCTTGCTCTCGTGGCAAACCTCACACAGCTTAGCCCCCTCGGCGGCCAGTCGAAAGGCTCCGCGCTGCTTTGGGTGTTCCAGTCCGGTGGGGTTATGGCAGGCGATACAGTCGTCGGAACCCACGGGCCCATGCACGAACTCCTCCCGCACCTTGCTTTTGTGGCAGCGGGTACCACAGCCGTCGGGCACCCCCGGCAAGGGAGAGGCGGCTGCAAAGCCCGGCACCAGCAGAAGCCAGAAAGCGGCCATGCTCAGGGATAGGAATAGTGGGGAAGATGTCATAGAATCGTCAGCTCGGCTCCGGGAAACGCTCTCAATGAAGTTTCCAAGGGATGAAAACCCACGCCTCGCTAGATATGCAAAATGACTGCCGCCCCACCGCGCGACACAAAAAACCCGGCCTGCGGAATGCCGCGGGCCGGGTTACAGGAATCGGTTCCCGATGGGATGCTACCCCCCGCCACCGTAACTGTGGAGACCGGAGAGGAGGAGGTTGACCCCAAGGTAGCAGAAGATTGTTGCCGCGAAGCCTACAATGGAGAGAACGGCAGCCTTCTTGCCGACCCACCCGCGGGTGAAGCGGGCGTGGAGAAAGGCCGCGTAGATGAACCAGACGATGAGGGACCATGTTTCCTTCGGGTCCCAGCTCCAGTAGGTGCCCCAGGCGTAGTTGGCCCAGGCGGCCCCGGTGATGATGCCGAGGGTGAGGAGCGGAAATCCGATGATAATAGCCTTATAGTTCAGGTCGTCGAGAATCTTGATCGAGGGGAACATGGAAATGATGCCCCCGGCCTGTGTAGTGCCAGCCGAATCCTCCTTCCCCGCCTTGATCAGGTACATGATGGAGATGCCGCAGGCCACCGCGAAGGCAGCATATCCCAGGAAGCAGGTAATGACATGATAGAGGAGCCAGTTGCTCTGGAGGGCAGGCACCAGCGGCTGGATGCCGCTTTCCATCCCCAGCTGCGCCCAGGCCATTCCAAGCAGGGCAAAGGGGACCACGAAGGCGCCCACGACCCGGTACTTGTACTTCAGGTCGATGATCCCGAAAATGAGGATGATGGTCCAGGCAAAGAAGACCACCGACTCGTAGAGGTTCGACAGGGGGGCATGCCCCATCCCCATGTCGTAGGACTCCTTCCACCGGAGCAGGATCGCTGCCGTATGGACGATGAACCCAAAGTAGGAAGCGAGGCTCCCGGCAAGTCCCACATGTTTGCTCTTCACCGCCAGGAACGTAAAGAAGGCGAGCATGGAGATCAGATAGGAAAAGGTTGCGATATTGAACAGCATGGAACTGGTCATTGAGTGGTCCTCCGCCCTGTTACTGTTGTTTCAGTTTGTCGACCAGCGCGTCGAAGGCAAGCTGGAAGCCCGGCTGGTTCTTGTTCGCGCTGCCGCCAAGGGTGACGTGTCCCTTGCGCACCCGGATCCAGACCCTCTTGTGGGACATGAAGAACGCCATGCAGCAGCCTATGACCATGAGGGAACAGCCGGTCCAGACGACCCAGACCCCCGGGTCCTTGGCCACCTGGAGCCCGGTGAACATCTTCTCGTCGGACCCGTCGTAGGTGAAGATCAGATCGGCACCCCGTTGCGCGTCGAACTCGGGGTAATTCTGGAACACGATAAAGGCCTGGGGCTCTCCGCCCCCCTTGGGGGTCACCTCGATGCGCGCAGCCGCTCCCCGGAACTGGGGAACGAACTGGCTCACCTCCTGGGCAGCCTCCAAGCCCTGCATGGAGGAGCCGTCGGGGAGGAGCGTCCGCTCCCCCGGGTGGAGCGAGAGCTTCACCGGCGCGCCACCCTTGCGCTCGCGGACGGTGAAGTGATAGAGCCCCCCTTCGCCCGCCGGGCCATAGCTCGACTGGTAGAAGGTGATTCCCTTGTAGGTGAGCGGATCGTTGACGATGATCGGCCGCTTGTCGACCACCACCTGGCCGCCGTCGATGACGGTCAGGAGGCTCTTGAACTCCTTGGGGGCACCGGTGTCGTAGAACGTCACCGCGAAGTCCTCGCACCGGACGGTGAAGCCCAGCTCAATGGGCTTCTGGCCGGAGCGGCTGTAGACGACCGACGTGCCGGTCCCCTCGACGATGTTGACGTAGGCCTTGTACCCGAAGAACGAGCCCAGGAGGGCGCCGATGAAGATGACTATGATGCTCAGGTGGACCACATAAACCCCGAGCCTGCTGTAGGGAGTCTTCTGGGCGAAGAGGTGGAACTCGCCTTCCCGCTCGGTTACCACCGGCTCGGCGAACTCCCCCTTGAGAAACGCCGTCATCTTGTCCCGAAGCGATGCCGCATCGCCATTCATCTTGAAGTCGTGGGTCAGGCCCAGGGTCTTCTCGAAGCTGTCATCCATGACCAGGGTCGGCTCCGAGATCACCTTCCAAACCCGCGGCAGACGCTTGATGGAGCAGGCCACTATGTTGACCGTGAAGAGATAGAGGAGCAGGATGAACCACCAGGAGTGGTACATGTCAAAAAAGCCGAGGGCCTGATAAATCTTGTACTTACCGTCGCTGATGGTCTGCAGGTACTCGGGGGGAGGGGTCCCCTGCGGAATGACAGTACCAATGATCGACGTGGTCGCAAGCATGATGAGAAGGAAGATGGCGAGCTTGAGAGAACAGAAGAAATCCCACAGGGCCTGTAAAAAGCCGCGATTGCTGGTTGTCAACGTAACACTCCCGGATTTCCATGGATTTTTGTCAAAAAAAATGTCCTCGCGGACGTTTTTCATTATAAGCAAAGATCGCGTAAAAAAACAAATATTTAATTTTTTCTCACGTAAAATCACCACAAGAAAAAGGGATAACAAAAACTTGTTACCCCTTTCCGTTACTGCATCAATGCCGTTTGGTTACGACATTACTTCTTGTGGCAGTCGCCGCACTTGGTCGGCCCCTTCTTCATCGTCTCATGGCAGCCTTTGCAACCCTTGGCGCCATGGGCCCAGTCCTTGCCAAAGCCCTCGATCTTGCCCGGGCCCTTCTCGTGGCACTTCTTACAGTCGCCCACCACTTGCTGGTGCTTCTTGTGCGGGAACTTCACATCCCCGTTCTTGGCCTTGAAGGCGATGTCGTCGGC
>CAJPFF010000077.1 GCA_905339345.1 Geobacteraceae bacterium
TCCTCGATCTCCAGTTCGCCCACCCCCCAGAAATGGGGATGGAGATGGCGGAAGAGGGGCGCGAGGCGTCCCTGGATCGACAGGTCGAGGAGCTGGAAATGCTGGGGCTGGAGGAAGAGCCCCTGGTGCCAGTGGAGGGGGGGATGGGCGGTCATGGCTTGGTGGTTTCCTCCTTCACGTCTTGAATCTCCTGGGGACCCAGCAATAATCTGATGTCGATCTGCCCCGGCTTCACGAGCTTGGTCCGGCTGATGAACCCTTTCGTCTCCTCCACGGCGGGGATCGGATAGAGCCGCACCGAGCGTTCCTTGTCGAGGCGGTAGTATCCTGCCACGAATCCGACGTAACGGGCACCCTCAGCCCGGTCCAGGGTCTCGTTCATTTCCTGTCCCGGCTGAATCACGAGCCGCTTGGCCGTTGCCACTCCCGGATCGAACCGGCCGCACTCCAGGAGCTTCGTCAGGCCGTCGGCCTCTGCGCGGAACTGATTGAAGGCGTTGGGGTCCCGAAGCTGGTAGAGGCAGGCAACAAGGGCGTGGGGGCTTTTCTGAAAGAGGTTCAGTTGCGGATCCCCCTTCAGGTTAACGGTAATCGCCCCTTTTTCATAGCCCCACTCCAGCGGAGGCTTCACCTCTGGGGTAGCGGCGCAGGAACAAAGAAATGTTATGGCAGACAGATAGAGCAATAAAGCGACTCGGCGCTTCATAGGTTTCTCCCTTGGGTGTTGTTGTCGACAACAGATAGGTCTAGTAGGAGGGACAACAAGACGGGTTTTCTTAGATGTGACAAATATAAAATAAAATTTATTATCATTTTTTTCGTCTGTTTGTCAATCCGCTTGCTGAATGATGGAGGGCGCAGAAAGGATTGAAGCGAGGACGAGAGGGGGGCAAGAGTGAAAGGGGGGGCCTGTTATTCGATGCCTAACCGGTTCATCTTTTTGTATAAGGCTGTTCGATGGATCCCCAGCATGCGTGCAGTGAATGCCCGGTTCCCACCCGCAGCCAACAGGGCTGACTCGATGGCAGCACGTTCAGCCCGGGCTACTTGTTCTTCCAACGTGCCGGAAACTCCCACATTTTGGCCCTTGTTAAGTAACGGCGGCAGATGGTGTGGCTCTATGGTCAGCCCTTGAGACTTCCAGGCCATTTGACGCATTAGGCCGCGCAACTCTCGTACATTGCCAGGCCAGTCATGGGACATCAGTGCCTCGGCAGCTCCTGTAGAAATCTTGAGCAGTGGCAGTTCTTCGCGTCGTGATACGTCTGCCAGAAAATGTTTTGCCAGCAGAGGGATGTCTTCCGGGCGAGACCTGAGTGGAGGGATCTCAATCGGGAACTCGTTGATGCGATAATAGAGATCACTGCGGAACTTGCCGGTGTTGACAATTGTATTAAGATCACGGTTTGTTGCGGCCACCAGACGAAAGTCAACGGGTATTGGTGCCGTGCCGCCTAAACGATCTATCTTGCGCTCCTCAAGTACGCGCAACAGCTTTGCCTGGCTGTCGAGGGGGAGTTCACCGATCTCATCCAGAAAAAGCGTCCCGCCGCACGCAAGTTCAAACTTGCCGGGCTTCCCTTTTTTTCTTGCGCCACTGAAGGCGCCTTCTTCGTAGCCAAACAGTTCCGATTCGATCAGGTCGCGGGGGATTGCGCCACAGTTTACCGCAATGAAAGGCCCCTTGTTCCGCCGTGATGCCTCGTGAAGTGCCTGGGCAAAGAGCTCCTTGCCGGTTCCACTTTCTCCCAGTATAAGCACCGTTGCAGTGGAGTCGGCTATACGGCGTGCCTGCTCGATGAGAGTCAGCATGTCCTGGTTTTTTGTGAGAATATTGTCGAACGAGTAACGTTTCCCGCGCATTTCATCCAGCAGAGTCTCGAAACGCTCGACCTGGAGTTCCATGGTTCGCACCTTGGTGACCAACTTTTCCACTTGTTCCGTGCTCTTGAAGAGGATTCTTCCGAAAGCTCCCATCACTTTTTTATCTCGCCTGATGGGAAGATTTACCGTGATCTTGGTCTTACCCTGCAGGTCAACGACCTGTGCGTGTTCGGCCACGCCGGTACGGGCCACTTCCGATAAATGGCTTGCTGGCGCAATGGCTGAAAGGTCGAGCCCTCTTCCTCCCCCGACTTCCAGTCCCAGCCAGTGTTCATTGGACGGGCTGAGCAGGGTTACCTTCCCCCTATTGTCAACGACCGTCAGCCCCTCGTAGGGGTTGTCGAGAACCATTCTCACCATTTCCTCATTCAGAGGGCAATCTCCGTACGGTCCCAGTATGTGATCTGCCATTCGGACGTGCCGGATTAGAAGCAACTCCACCCGGAGCTGCCCCTCTGCCTGCACGAACCAGTCTTTCCCCCAAAAAATCCACCCTCCTTTTTTCAAGCGCCGTAGTTCATCTGGAAGAATGTCACCCTCCCTGAATTTCAGATCTGTCGCGCCGAAGAATGGTTGGTTTAAAGCGGTAATGGAGCCGGATTCGTCAAGTAGGATGATGCCGCATCTGCAATAGTTTGCTTTCTGAAGCAGTGGTGTGACGGCGATTGTATCCATTGGTCGACATGTCTCCTGTTGGGTACATATGACAGAACCGCATCGTTATGGCTTGTCGTGTTTAATGTGTATACGCGCGGCGACAGTCATTGAAATATAACAAAATGTTTAAAGTGTGTATATAACATAAATACGGTTAAATATCAGTATGTTGCAATGTTGTTGAAATTGTTGGCCTGGTTGGCATGTATGTTGGATATAAAGGCGTTATAAAAGATGCAAAACCTATGCAGGCAGGAGGAGGGGACGAATGTTTAACTCGAGCGAAGAAATTCGCATTGTGACGGAAACCATACGCCAGGCAGCACGGGAGCGGATTGCCCCCGTGGCAGCATCCATCGATGCGACCGGTGAGGTTGACAGCGAGGTGCTGACGCTGCTGTGGGACCTGGGGCTCATGACAATGGTGTTCCCGCCGGAATATGGCGGCGCGGAACAGGCTCAGGGGACGCTGCTCTGCACGGCGGTGGAAGAGATCGCACGCCACTGCGCGTCGTCCGCATTAATGCTGATCATCCAGGCCGTAGGCAGTTTCCCGTTGTTGCACGGCGGCAGTCGCGAGCTCCTGGAGCGGGTGCTCCCCCGGATTGTGGAGAGACGCGAGTTGGCCGCCTACCTGGTTTCCGAGCCCGGCGCCGGGTCCGATGTCGGTTCGGTTCGCACCACGGCGGTCAGAGACGGCAACGAGTACGTCATCTCCGGCACCAAATGTTTTTCCACCAACGGGCCGATAGCTTCCTACTACACCGTCCTGGCGCGCACCTCCGATAACGGACGTAACGGGCTCAGCTTTTTTCTGGTGGAGAGCGGCACCCCGGGCCTCACGGTCGGCAAAATCGAGAAAAAACTCGGTCAGCGCGGTTCCAAGACCTCCGAGATGTATCTCGACGAAGTGCGGGTTCCGGTTGGGAACCTCCTTGGCGAAGAGAACAAGGGGTTCATTCTCGCCATGAAGGATTTCGATATGTCTCGCCCCGCCATCGGCGCCCAGGCCCTGGGGATCGCCGAAGGGGCCTTCGACCAGATGTTGAAGCATTCACGGGAGCGGAGAACCTTCGGCCAGCAACTCTGCGAGCACCAGATGATCCAACAGATAATCGCCGACAGCGCCACCATGATCGAGGCATCGCGGGGTCTCATCTACCGGGCCGCCGCCCTGTACGATAAAGGGCAGCGCAACACCAAACTTGCCTCCATGGGCAAGGTCTTCGCTTCCGACGCGGCCATGAAGATCACCACCGACGCCATTCAGATCTTCGGCGGGTATGGCTACATGCAAGACTACCCGGTGGAAAGGATGTTCAGGGACGCCAAGCTGACCCAGATATTTGAGGGCGCCAACCAGATCCAGCGGCTGGTCATTGCCAGAGAAATACTGAAAGAGGCCGCCTGACCCCCAGGACGCGTGGCCTTGACAAACTAAGCAAGGAGGGGTTCCCCCATGAAACATCTTACTGAAGAACAGAAACTGACGCTGGACATGGTGCGTGACGTGGCGACCCGGGAGATCGCACCTCGGGCGCTGGAACTTGACGAAAAATCACTCTTTCCGGAGCACGCCCGTGACCTGTTCGCGAAGCTGGGTCTCCTGAACCCGCTCCTCCCTGCGGAATACGGTGGAACAGAGATGGGAGTTCTGACCCTGGCTCTGATTCTCGAGGAATTGGGCCGCGTCTGTGCCTCCACCGCCCTGCTTCTGATCGCCCAGACCGACGGTATGCTGCCGATTATTCACGGGGGGAGTCCTGAACTCAAAGAGCGCTATCTGCGCCGGTTTGCTGGTGAATCCACCCTGCTGACCGCACTGGCCGCCACCGAGCCCGCCGCGGGTTCCGACCTCCTTGCCATGAAGACCCGGGCGGTACGCCAGGGAGACAAGTATGTCATCAACGGCCAGAAGTGTTTCATCACCAACGGCTCGGTGGCCGACGTCATCGTCGTGTATGCCTATACCGACCCGGAGAAGGGGTCTAAGGGGATCAGCGCCTTCGTCGTGGAGAAAGGGACCCCGGGACTCGTCTACGGGCGCAACGAATCAAAAATGGGGATGCGCGGATCCATAAACTCCGAGCTCTTCTTCGAGAACATGGAGGTCCCGGCGGAAAATATCATCGGTGCCGAAGGGAGCGGCTTTGCCAACCTCATGCAGACCCTCTCCACCAACCGCGTCTTCTGCGCGGCCCAGGCCGTCGGTATCGCCCAGGGAGCGCTGGACATAGCGATCAAGCACACCCAGGATCGGGTGCAGTTCGGCAAACCCATCGCCCACCTCGCCCCGATTCAGTTCATGATCGCCGACATGGCCACGGCCGTGGAAGCCTCGCGGCTTTTGACCCACAAAGCCGCACAGCTTCTTGATGAGCATGACAAGAAGGCAGTGCTCTACGGCAGCATGGCCAAGACCATGGCGAGCGACACCGCCATGCAGGTGACCACCGATGCCGTGCAGGTGCTCGGCGGCTCGGGCTACATGAAAGAAAACGGCGTTGAGCGGATGATGCGGGACGCCAAGCTGACTCAGATCTATACCGGCACCAATCAGATAACCCGGATGGTAACGGGGAGGGCCCTGTTGTTCCAGTAAAGGGGCGAATCAGAAGAACAGCGTGAAATAAGGTGGATAACCATTTAACGACGGAGAAAAGGAATGGCCGGAACAAACGTGAAATTCACCGAGATCGAATCGGAATATCTGGTCGACCACAATCTGATCGACCGTGAGGTGGAGAGCCTCTGCGACGGCATGGTCCGGTACGAGAAGCGGCCCGCCAGGTGCCGTGATGGTTCGGTGGCGGAGGGGCTCTATAACGCCTGGATCATTTTCAACAATCCCAAGCAGTACAACTCCTACACGACCGACATGGTCAAGGCCACCATCCTTGCGTTCCGGCGGGCCTCCGTCGATCGCGAGGTGAACGCCGTGGTGTTCACCGGCGTGGGCGACAAGGCGTTCTGTACCGGCGGCAACACCAAGGAATACGCAGAGTACTACGCCGGCAATCCCCAGGAATACCGGCAGTACATGCGGCTGTTCAACGACATGGTCTCCGCCATCCTCGGCTGCGACAGGCCGGTAGTCTGCCGTGTCAACGGCATGCGCATCGGCGGCGGCCAGGAAATCGGCATGGCCGCAGACTTCAGT
>CAJPFF010000078.1 GCA_905339345.1 Geobacteraceae bacterium
AAGCTCGGCAACGCCCGAAAACTCATGGAACGAATCCGTTCCGGCGAGGAGGAGTTCCACGCCATCGAGGTCATGTCCTGTCCCGGCGGCTGCGTCGGCGGCGGTGGCCAGCCCTATCACCATGGCTGCGAGGAGCTCCTGGAAAAGCGAACCGCGGCCCTGTACCGCGACGACCGCGACAAGCCGTTGCGCAAGTCCCACGAGAATCCCCATGTTCAGGAGCTGTACCGTGAATTTCTCGGCAAGCCCCTGGGCGAGAAGGCCCATGAACTGCTCCATACCCACTATCAGGTGAGGTCGGGGCTGTAGGGCATGGAGGAATTACCATGACGAGAGACGAGATCCGCCAGTGGCTGAAAACCGCAGATGAAGCGAGGCTTGAGGAATTGTGGCTCCGGGCCGACGAGGTGCGCCGCCGTAACGTTGGCGATGAGGTGCATCTGCGGGGCCTGATGGAGATATCCAACTTCTGCGTGAGAAGCTGCCGCTACTGCGGGCTTCGGGTAGAGAACACCGGGGTCGTGCGCTACCGGATGGCTGAAGAGGAGATCATGGACTGCGCCCGTCAGGCCGTGGCCTTCGGCTACGGCACGGTGGTTCTGCAGGCGGGCGAGGACTACGGCATCGAGCGCGACTGGATGGCGGAGCTGATCCGGCGCATCAAGGGGGAGACCCCCCTGGCCGTCACCCTGAGCCTGGGTGAGCGCAGTGAGGATGAGTTCGCGGCCTGGCGGGAGGCAGGGGCGGACCGCTACCTTCTCCGTTTCGAAACCTCCAACCGGGCCCTCTACGACGCCATCCACCCCCCCCTGGCGGGGAGGCGCTCCGACCGGTTCGCCCTCTTCCACACCTTGAAGGAGCTCGGCTATGAGATCGGCAGCGGTATCATGATCGGCATCCCCGGCCAGACCTATGACGACCTGGCCTGGGATATCGAGATCTTCCAGATCCTCGATCTCGACATGATCGGCGTCGGCCCCTTCATCCCCCACCCTGCTACCCCCCTCGGGCGGATGAGGGGCACGCACGCCCCCCCGGCCGGGGAGCAGGTTCCCAACAGCGAGGCCATGACGTACCGGGTCATGGCCCTGGCCCGGCTGGTCTCTCCCCGGGCGAACATTCCCGCCACCTCTGCCCTGGCCACCCTGAACCTGGCCCAGGGGAGGGAGCTCGGGCTGATGCGCGGCGGAAACGTCGTCATGCCGAACCTGACCCCCCAAGAGTATCGTGCCATGTACGAGATTTATCCGGCAAAGGCCTGCATCGACGAAACCGCCGACCAATGCCGGGGTTGCATGACCGGGCGGATCCGCTCCATCGGCAGGGCCGTCGGCAGCGGCCGGGGGGATTCGCCGAATCGGAGCAGGGCCGTCCAATCCGAATAAACGAGGTGGAACCATGTGTGGAATGACAGCAAAGAAACTATCTTCAAAGGACTACGATTTCATCAATGACGACCATCTGCTGGGGATGCTCCTCAGACAGCGTCCCGATGCCGTCCGCATTCGGGAAATCATCGCCAAGAGCCTGGCCAAGGAGCCGCTGACTGTTGAAGAAACCGCCGCCCTGGTCATGACCGAACAGCCGGAACTGGTCGAGGAGATCTTCGCGGCCGCCCGCCAGCTCAAGCAGCAGGTGTACGGCAACCGGATCGTCCTGTTCGCCCCCCTCTACATCGGCAACAACTGCGTCAACGACTGCACCTACTGTTCGTTCAAGCGCTCCAATAAAGAGATGCAGCGCCGTACCCTGACGCCCCACGAGGTCCGCGAGCAGGTTGTCGCCCTGGAAAACAAGGGACACAAGCGGCTCATCCTGGTGTTCGGCGAAGACCGCCGCTACGACCCCCGCTTCATCGCCGACACCGTCCGCGCCGTGTACGCGACCAGGTCCGGCCGTGGCGAGATCAGGCGGGTCAACATCAACGCCGCTCCCCTTGACCACGAGGGATACGCCACCATCAAAGAGGCGGGAATCGGCACCTACCAGATCTTCCAGGAAACCTACCATCACCGCACCTATGCCCAGGTTCATCCCGCCAACACGCGCAAGGGGGACTATCTCTACCGCCTCCACGGTCTGAGCCGGGCCTTTGAGGCCGGCCTCGACGATGTGGGGCTCGGCGTCCTCTTCGGGCTCTACGACTGGCGCTTCGAGGTGCTGGGGCTGGTGAGCCATGCCCTCCATCTTCAGCACCACTACGGGGTGGGGCCCCACACCATAAGCTTTCCCCGACTGCGGCCGGCCCACGGAGTGGAAGTGGACCCGCGGCACCTGGTCGATGATTTCGACTTCAAGAGGATCATCGCGATCCTGCGCCTGGCTGTCCCCTATGCCGGGCTCATCCTGACGGCCCGGGAAAACCCGGAAGTACGCCGGGCGCTGATGGCTTTCGGGGTGTCCCAGATCGACGCCGGCAGCCGCATCGAGCTGGGGGGCTACACCGAGGTCGGGGATGCCCAGGTCATGGAGCGGGAACAGTTCTGCCTGGGGGACATACGCTCCCTTGACGAAGTCATGGCCGAACTGATGGAGGACGGTTATCTCCCCAGCTTCTGCACCTCCTGCTACCGCAGCGGCCGCACTGGCGAGCATTTCATGGAATTCAGCATCCCCGGATTCATCAAGGAGTTCTGCACCCCCAACGCCCTGCTGACCCTGCAGGAATATCTGGAGGACTACGCCTCGCCCGGGACGCGCACAGTGGGTGAAGCGCTCGTGGCCCAGGAACTGGGGAAGCTGGAGGATAGTGATTTCAAGAAAGCCATATGCGGCCGGCTTGCCGACATTCGGGAGAAGAAGAGCCGGGACAGCTATTTTTAGGGAAGAACGAAGAAAGGAACATCCAATGCAGACTGCACCCAAAGGATTTCGTTTACATATAGGCCTGTTCGGCCGCCGCAACGTCGGCAAGTCGTCGCTCCTCAACGCCCTGACCCGCCAGGCCGTCTCCATCGTCTCCGATGTTGCCGGCACCACCACCGACCCGGTCGACAAGGCCATGGAGTTGCAGCCCATCGGGCCGGTCCTCTTCATCGACACGGCCGGCATCGACGACGTCGGCGCCCTGGGCGAGATGCGGATCCGGCGCACCCGGCAGGTGTTCGACCGCACCGACGTCGGCCTCATCGTCACCGCCGCCGGCGAGTGGGGGGTGTTCGAGGAGACCATCCTCGAAGAGCTGCGCAGCCGCAAGGTACCCGTCATCGTGGTGTTCAACAAAAGCGATGCGGCCCGTCCCGAAGCCGCTCTTCTCGACCGGCTCAAGGGGTTGAAGCTTCCGTGGGTCTGCACCTGGGCCACGGGGGGAGAGGGGCTCGCCGATCTTCGCGAGGCCCTTGTCCGGGCGGTTCCCGATGAGTTCATCAAGGCCCCGCCCATCGTCGGCGATCTGGTCCCTCCCGGCGAACTGGTCGTTCTGGTGGTCCCCATTGACAAGGAGGCCCCCAAGGGGCGGCTCATCCTTCCCCAGGTGCAGACGATCCGCGACATCCTTGACAGCGACGCCTACTGCATGGTGGTCAAGGAGCGGGAGCTGCGCGATGCCCTCGCCCGCCTCAAGAGCCCGCCGGCGCTGGTCGTCACCGATTCACAGGCCTTCCTGGAGGTGGCCGCCGCGACCCCGGACAACGTGCCGCTCACCTCCTTTTCCATTCTCTTCGCCCGCACCAAGGGAGATCTGAACCAACTGGTCCGGGGGACCATGGCAATCGACCGGCTCCAGCCCGGGGATCACGTCTTGATCTGCGAGTCCTGTACCCACCACCCGATCGAGGAGGACATCGGCCGGGAGAAAATCCCCCGCTGGCTCCGGGATTATGTGGGGGGCCGGCTGGAGTTCACCCACGTCCAGGGACACGACTTCCCCGACGACCTGAGCCCGTACCGGCTCGTGGTGCAGTGCGGAGCCTGTATGGGGAACCGGCGGGAGGTGCTCTCGCGCATCGTCCGCTGCCGGCAGGCCGGAGTGCCGATCAGCAACTACGGGCTGACGATCGCGTTCTCCCTGGGGATACTGCCACGGGCGCTCGGACCGTTTCCGGATGCCCTGGAGGCCTGCCGCCAGCATAGTCGGCACGCGGCAGCCTGAGGAGGTCCATCATGAAAGCAACCATAACCATCTGCATGGGAAGTTCCTGCTTCAGCCGCGGCAACCGCGAAAACCTTGCGGTGCTCAACGCCTATCTCGACCGCCGGGGAATGGCAGCGCGGGTCAACGTGGCGGGATGCCGCTGCGAAGGGCAGTGCACCAAAGGGCCGGCCATCCGGATCGACGACCGGCTCTTCGTCGGGGTTGACCGGGGGATGCTGATCGACCTGCTGAATCAGTACCTGGGAAACCGCAAGGAAGGGGCGCATGGAGCATCATTACCCGGTTTATACGGAAGAGAGAGAATGCAGGGGATGCCGCACGTGCCTTCGCCACTGTCCGGTCAAGGCGATCGGCTTCAGGGGGGGGCGGGCTGCTGTCATCCCTGAGCTCTGTGTCGCCTGCGGCCATTGCGTTAACCTCTGCCCGGCCATGGCCACGCGGGTCCGCGACGACCTGGGGCGGGCCAGGAACCTCTTGCAGCACAAGGAGAGAGTTTATGTCTCCCTGGCGCCTTCCTATGTCAGTGAATTTGCAGGGGTCGACGCGGCAAACCTGATTTCGGCAATCAGGTCCCTCGGATTTGCCGGGGTGAGTGAAACCGCGCTCGGCGCCCAGGAGGTTTCGGCGCGGGTTGCGGACCGATTGGGCCGCGGCACCTCCAGCCTGACCCTCTCTTCCGCCTGCCCTGCCGCCGTGGCGTACGTGCGGAAGTATCTGCCGACCCTGGCGGATGACATCGTGCCCCTTCTCTCCCCGGTTCTGGCCCACTGCAGGATGCTGCGACAGGCATGGGGCGAGGCGGTCGGCATCGTCTTCATCGGCCCCTGCGTGGCCACGAAGCGGGAAGCGGACC
>CAJPFF010000079.1 GCA_905339345.1 Geobacteraceae bacterium
ACTTGCATAACGTTCTTTGCCAAATCAATGCCAATTGTCGTAATCTTCATTTTGGTCGCCTCTCCTCGTTTGTGGAAATTCCTATTCCCACTCTGGCACTCTGATGCCGCTGGGGGAAGGGGCGACCATTCCATTAGATCAAATCTGAACTACTACACTTAATTTGACTGGAAACGGCTGCGATTCATGACATGAATCGCGTGGCCGCACGCCTTGCTGCATCTGCCGATGGATCAGCGTTAACCGGGAGTGGCGGTATCAGGAAATGTGTATGTCCGACATCACGCTCAACCGGAATAATCCATCAGCCCGTTTTGGGCTGATGGACCATTTGGCTACAAATCAGACAGGCAGCTAGAACCCTACCAGATCATCCACCGGCACATCGAGTTTCGCGCCGATGATGCGCTCCAGCGTCTTGCCGATGACCTCGACATTGTTGTCGAAGCCGCCGTGCGATGCGCTGTCTGTCTTGTCTTTCTGGTCGGTGCCGCTGCCGCGCCGGGTGAGGATCTTCTCCTCGTCGTGGATGGTGAGGCGCTCCTTCAGCTTGTTGATTTCCACGGCATTACGCCAATTGGCGAGGGCTTCGGCGGTGCTTGATGCACCATCCCAGCCGCGGTACTGCGGGTTGAAAACGTTCTCCATCCCGAGAATGGGCATGCGCAAATCTGCTTCCAGCGCGTTGGAAACAAAATAGAGCAGAGATTTCTGGTAGACGCGCGCCACGTTGTCATCTTTCTCGCGCCGGTCCGACAGAATATCCAGATGAAGATTGCGCATGATTCCCTCATGCGGCGCATAGTAGCGGTTGGCAAAGGCGACGGTGCAGGCCGGCGCATACAAATGGACGGACTTGACGCTATCAGCCAGCCCTTTTTGCGCCAGGTTACCCAGCAGCCTGCCCAGAGCGATGGAACCGGCGGAATGGCCGACCAGGTGCAGCTCGAACTGGTCGCCCCAAGTGCCGGCCAGCGCGCGCAGCGCCTCGGTCAGCAGGTCGCCGCCGCGACCGCTTTCCGCCGCGAGTTCCGCGTTTTCCTTCATTTCGCTCCACAGCGGGCGGGCGATCGGACGCCCGATGG
>CAJPFF010000080.1 GCA_905339345.1 Geobacteraceae bacterium
GTCGACTGCGCCGATGTCTATGTACTGGGCGTCGAGACGCACCACCTTCTTCCGGTCCTCCTCGTCCATGAGATGGATCGGCTTCTTGCCGATGACCCCCGTCACCTCTCCCTTGGCCGTGTGGATGCGGACCCGCTTCCCGGGCGTCAGGTGGGCGTCCACCCCGCCGATAGGGGCGAAGAAGATGAAGCCGTTGTCGTCCAGATACTTCACCTGGAAGCCGATCTCGTCCGTGTGACCCACGATCATAACCCGCGGGAGGTTTTCACCCTCGCCGCGGATGAGGCCGATGACGTTCCCCATGACATCGCTAGTCACTTCGGCAAAGGGGGCGATGTAGTCGCGAAAGACCCGCTGGGCCGGCTGCTCGTAGCCGGAGGGGCTCGGCGCTTCAACCAGCTGCTTGAAAAAATCGAGGGATTCCTGACGCATGTATGGGCTCCTGAATCTTTCGGGACGGGGCTGCCGCCCCATCTGGTCACATGGGATATTTGCCGAGATCGGCGGGGTCGAGGTTTTCGAGAAAATCGACAAAGCGGCGTGCATCGGCATCGGTGAAGCGTTCATCGGTCTCACCGACGGGTAGCGTGGCCTTGTCGAGCAGGTGATCCGCCACCATGACCGGCAGGGAGTGTTTAAGGGCCAGCACCAGGGCCTCGGAGATGCGCACATCGAGCTTCACCGTCTCGCCATCCAGCGCGACCCCCACCGAAGCGTCGAAGAGACCGTCCTTCATATCCTCGATGACGATCTCCTCCACCTCGGCATCGAGATGGCCGAGCAGCGCCGAAAGGAGGTCCTTGCGGTCGCTCTTGGCCGATGCGTCGTGTCGGATGAGCTCTGCCACGATATAGAGGGCGTCGGTGCTGTTGATCCAGATGGGGATGGTGTTCGCCTCGTCGGCATCCTTCAGGAGGACGACCGGCATCTGGGCGATGGAATCGAGGGCGAAACCGTAAATGCTCATCTTCAGGTACATGGATGCTCCGTTTCCTTACTGCCCGGTTGCACGTTCGCCCAGGAGCGAATTCGGGTAGCCGCGGGTGATGCGTGCTTCCACAAGGGAGCCGATAAGAGAGGGGTCGGCGGCGAAGTTGACGATCAGGTTGCCGTCGGTGCGGCCGTAAAGCTGGTCGCCCCGCTTGCTCATCCCTTCCACAAGCACCGCTTGGCGGGTGCCGACGAAGCTCCCGTGCCGCTCGATGGTCATGTCCCGCTGGAGGCCCTGGACCCGGTCGAGCCGCTCCTGAGTCTCCTTGCGGGTGACCCTGTCGGCAAGGCCCGCCGCCGTGGTCTCGGGACGGGGTGAATAGGCGAACGAGAAAATATCGGAGTACCGGACCTCCTCCATGAGGGAGAGGGTCTGGAGAAAATCATCCTCCGTCTCGCCGGGGAACCCGACGATGATGTCGCCGGTAATCAGGATGCCGGTGCGGGCCGCCTTGAGCGCAGCCACCTTTTCCAGATACTCCTGCCGCGAGTACCCCCGGTTCATGCGCGCCAGGATCCCGTCGCTCCCCGATTGGGCCGGGAGGTGGATGTGGCCGCAGAGCTTCGGCAGTTCGGCAAAACAGGCGATGAGCTCCGGCGAGATATCCTTCGGATGGGAGGTGGTGAAGCGGATCCGCTCAAGGCCGTCGATGGCCGATATTTCCCTCAAAAGCCCCGCAAAGGTGAGCTCTCCCGGCGTTTTCAGGCCGTAGGAGTTGACGTTCTGGCCAAGAAGCGTCACCTCCCGCACGCCTCCGGCCACGGCGTTGCAAATCTCCTCGACGATCTCGGCGGAGCGGCGGCTGATCTCCCTTCCCCGCACGTAGGGGACAATGCAGTAGGAGCAGAAATTGTCGCACCCCTGCATGACCGTCACGAACCGGGTTACACTCCCTCCTTTGTCCACCTGGGGAAAGAGGTCGAGCCGGGTCTCGTTGTCGATGAATTCCACCGCCGCGCGGCGCTCACCCCGCTCCGCCGCCCGGACCATTTCGGGCAGGAGGTGCAGGTTGTGGGTGCCGAAGACGAGATCGAGCCACGGCACCCTCTTCAGGAGCCGCTCCCCCTCCTGCTGGGCCACACAACCGCCCACGCCCAGGAGAAACGGCTTCTCCCGCTTGAGCCCCTTGAAACGTCCCAGATAGCTGTAGACCTTGTGCTCGGCCTTTGCCCGCACGCTGCACGTATTGAGAATGATCAGGTCCGCCTCCGATGAATCGGGGGTTGGCGAATACCCTTCCCCCTTCAGAAGCGCCGCCACCTTCTCGGAATCACTCACATTCATCTGGCAACCAAAGGTTTCAATATACAGAAGTTTTTCGCCTGTCACGGTTCCTCTTTCCTACGAATAATTCGATAGATATTACGAGATTAGGCTGCGCCCCGTCAACTGCGTAATTGCCGTATACGATACCAGTGAACATATTCAGGGCGCTGCCGAAAAATGTCGGTCCGACCCCTCCAAAAATGTCATATGGCTGACTGAGCAGCCCCCCTATATATGCAACTATCTATAAATTTATATAAATACATAATTGGCACCAATGTTGCTAATCTACTTATACATATGCTGGCATATGCAAACATTAACCTAAATAAATTTGTATACAACTCAAGCTCCTCACCCTCTTACCGATAAGAGAGAGTAATTCACGCATTAATTGACGGCCAACGCAAAGACCGGCTTCACGCAATGCAAATGCGGTTACAACACACCCAGGAAAGGAGAACGCATGAAACGCACAGCCCGGAAGGTTCTGGCAGGAGCACTGCTCGTCGGACTCTGCCAGCCACTCACGGCCCTGGCAGCCGACCAGGACCTGCAGAAGAAGATGGAGGTTCTGGAGAAAGAGCTGGAGGCTCTCAAACAGCAGATGAAGGACACGGACCGCAAGGTTGAGAAGGTTGAGGAGAAGTCGATAGGCCGCTGGCTGACCCTCGGCGGGGATTACCGGTTCCGCTATGACTACCTTACCGGGCGCACGGCTGCCCATTTTGCGCCTGACGGCCAGGGAGGGGCAATGCTGGTTGACGGTAAGTCCGTCAAAGACAACTCCCTCTTCACGAACCGGTTCGGCCTAAATCTCAAGGCCAAGGCCACCCAGAACGTGAGCGTCACAGCCCGTCTTCTCATGTACAAGGTAACCGGCGCCCAAGACGACGCAGCCCTACAGGGAAACTCTGCCTATTCATTCGACCGGGCCGGCGCCTTCGACGGCACCGTCGGCCATGTCCCCGGCGACAGCAAGCTGTCGGTCGACCGGGTCTATGCCACCTGGAGCAACATCATGGATCAGCCCATCTGGTTCTCGGTGGGCCGCCGCCCCTCCACCGGCGGCATCCCGGCGCACCTGAAGCAGAACCAGGAACGCCCCGGCAACTCCGGCGTCCCGCAGCTGCTGGTGGACTATGCCTTTGATGGTGGCACCCTTGGATGGGCGCCGGACATCGAGTCCCTACCGGGCGCGTATATGAAGCTCTGCTATGGCCGCGGTTTCGAGAGCGGCATTCAGGAAAGCAATAACAACAGCCTCAAAGACACCGACATGATCGGCATCAACATCGTCCCCTACGACACCGATGCATTCCATGCCGAGTTCCAGTACAACCGGGGAATGGACATCTTCAACGCCCCGGTAATGCTCACCGGTCCGTACGTAGGTCTTGAACCGACCGCCAACATCGGCGACATCGACTGGTATGGTCTCTCGTTTCTGGGCAAGGTAAAAAATGTTGGCCCCGGCTCCCTGAACTGGTTTGTCAATGGTGCCCTCAGCAAGACCCATCCCAGTGGTGACACTTTGATGGGCACCTACGCCCTTCTGTCCGACGCCAATGATGTCAAGTCAACCTCTGGATGGGCAGTCTACGCCGGGGGCCGCTACGATATCGAATCAACCGGAACGAAGATCGGCCTGGAGTACAACCACGGCTCCAAGAACTGGATCACCTTCGCTCCGGCCGCCGATGACATGTGGACCAGCAAGGTCGGGACGCGTGGCGACGTCTACGAGGCGTACGTTATCCAGGAGCTGAAATTCACGCCGATCTCCTCCTATCTCAGCAAAGTATTCTTCAAGGTCGGGTACCAGTATTACGACTTCGACTACACCGGCAGCAACAGCTGGCTCGGCGCACCGGTCAAGATCGGCGATCTGCCCAACGCCGGCATGCCACAGATGACCGCTCCCATGAAACAAGCCCAGGATCTGTATGCATCATTCGAGGTACACTTCTAGAACGATCACCCACGGGGGGCGCAAGCCCCCCCAACTTCCGTAAACGCTCAGAAAGGAAGTTCGAACACCGTGACGGCATCGATGCCGACACACAACCAAAAGGAGAAGGAAAATGAAAAAGGCGGTATCGGTAGTAATGGCTCTCGCACTCCTCACCATGAGCATCATCAGCTTCAGCGGTGTGGCTAGCGCCGAAGAAGTGAAGCTGATCGGAGTAATCGAAAAAATCGAGATAAAGAGCCCCAAAGAAGCAGTAGTCACGCTCAAGGACAACAAAACCGGCAAGAACGTGGTGATCACCGTCACCGACGACCTCACCCTCGACAAGTTCAAGGACAAGCGGATAAAGGACGGCGATGAAATCCGCTGCAAGTACGACAACGAAGGCGGAAAGAACACCAGCAAGCTCTTCAGGAAAACCGCCGGCTGCTGAGTTTTTCTCTTAACTGAATAAATCTGTCGATTGCAGCCCTTGATGATGTGGCTGCAATTTTCTTGCACGCGATATCCAATTATTTAGATATATTATCTATACATATTTCTAAATAATTCAGATCATCACACATTATTCTTAGAAGAGAGGTCCCCATGAGCACGAAAGTTCTCCTCAGCACCCTGTTTGCAGGCCTGCTGGCAACGGCGGCGGTCGAGGCCAAGGAACATTCCGGGAAGGGATACATCGAAAAGAATGGCTACAAGGGGCCGGAGACCTGCGAAGTCTGCCACGCCGGCACAGCGAAACAATTCCTGAAAACTGTCCACTGGACCCATGCATCCAAGGTAGACAATGTGGAAAACATCGACCCGAAGCAGGAATACGGGATGAAGAACCGCATTTACACCATGTGCAACGGCAACGACATCGTCAACAACCTCAAGGAGATTCCCAAAGCACCCGACGCCAAAGCGACCAAGTTCTCGGGCTGCAACAGCTGTCACCCCGGCAATCACCTCTCCGACGTGGGGAGCACCGGCCCCGCTGCCGAAGCCGCTATTGACTGTCTCGTCTGCCACTCGCAGGACTACGACTTCAGCAAGCGTGCGCCCTATAAAGATGACCAGGGCAACGTAATCATCGGTCAGGACCGGAGCACCAAGGCGGCCCTCTCCATCGCAAAGCCAACGGTCAAGAACTGCATGACCTGTCACGAAGCGGCGGGGGGCGGTGTCTACGTGAAGCGCGGCTTCGCCTTCACCGCGGAGAACGACGTCCATGCCGCCAAGGGGATGGTCTGCGTCGATTGCCACAAGGCCGACAAGCACCGGATCCCGACCGGTTTCGACCCCAACAACTGGGCCCACGACGGCCTACGCCTCTCCTGCACCGACTGCCACACGGAGAAGCCCCACAAGGAAGAGGCCTACAACCGGCACACGGCCCGCATCGCCTGCCAAACCTGCCATGTGACCAGAACCGGCGGCTCCTTCGCCAAAGACTTCACGGTGTGGGAAAAACTCTCCAACGGCTACTACGAGCCGACAACCCTGCGCAGAGAAGCCAACGAGACGGTGCCGGTCTATGCCTGGTACAACAAGACCGTGGCAAACCGCCCCGACTTCATCGGCCCCAAGGGTGACCGCAAGGATAGCAAGAGCAGGATCTACCCCTTCAAGATCTTCCAGGGGAAGGGCTACTTCAACAAGAAGGACGGGCAGCTCCTGGCCATGGACTTCGCTCCGCCCATGTCTACCGGCAACACCCTGGCCGGCGTGACCTCCGCAGCCAATATCATGGGTATCAAGGATTACGAGCCGGTTCCCGGCTGGCAGACTGTCTACTTCGGCAGCAACCACCTGGTGACGAAGGCTAAGGCTCTCACCTGCAACAACTGCCATGCACCCAACGGCGTCTTGAACTTCCAAAACCTCGGCTACAGCGCCGAAGAGATAAACAAGCTCACGAATCCCGAAGTTTACTTCGAATACATGGCCAAGAAACAGCGGGAAGAATGGTAAACCCTCTGCCTTCTCATTCAATGTCAATGGGGGTGGTCATTCCACCCCACTTTTTTGACCTCTGTTCCCACTCTGACGCAGAACATTTTTAACTTGACTTGCCAAGCGCTTCAATGGTAGTTAATTGACTTTCAAAACTACTCGAATTCACTCGTAACCCATACGGAGGTGCAGTTTGGCACATCACAAGTCGGCCCTGAAAAGGATCAAGCAGAATAAAAAGAAGCAGCTCAGAAACAAGTCCATCCGCTCCGGTCTGCGGACTTTCATAAAGAATGTGCGTGAGGCTGTCGAGGCAAAAGACCCGGCCAAGGCCAAGGAGGCCCTCCAGGCTGCAATTCCGGTGATCGACAAGGCAGCCACCAAGGGGATTATCCACGCCAATGCCGCATCCCGCAACGTCTCCCGTCTTACCAGGCTGGTGAACACTCTCGGCTAAACGTTCTTACCCCTTGCGAAATGAAAAGGGACTCCCGATTGGGGGTCCCTTTTTCTGTTAAACAGTAAACGGAAAACGACCTTCAGGATAAAGCAAATCCCCCCGCGGATGTCTTTCTACTTGGGTCCAATTCCACACACGTCCATCACAAGCCTCTCCACGGTGAGGGCTGGCCGCTTTGCCCCCCCTCCCTTCAAAGCCAGGTCAGTTGCGTAGAGGTTCTCGAACACCTTTCTCAGTTCGGCAGCAGTAAAGTTTCGCGCCTGCGCCATGACCCCCTTGAGGAAATAGGGGTTCACCCCGGAGAGCCGGGACATATCCTGCTGCGGAGTCTTCTGTGCCATCAGGTCCCGCACCCGCCAGAGCTGCCGAAAGTGCCGCGCGATCATGGCAAGGAGCATGAGCGGTGCTTCGCCGTCCCTTAGGATGGTGGCAAGGCTTCGGAGTGCCTTTCCCAGATCCCGCTCGCCGAGGGCATTGGTGAGATCGAAGACGCTCTCAACCTTCGTGTCGGAAACGATTCCGCGCACATCTTCCACCGAAATTGTCTCCCGCTGCCCCACAAACAGAGCGACCTTTTCCAATTGGGTCGTCAGCTCGCCCAGATTGTTCCCCACAAGGTAGACGAGCATGTCCGCCGCAGCCGGTTCCACACGCTTGCCGAGCCCCCGAGCCTCCTCGCGGATGAAGGCGCCGAGCTGGTTCTCGTAGGGGCGCTTGCACTCCACAAGCTCCCCCTTCTTTTTCATCTCCAGGAAGAACTTCTTCCGCTGGTCCAGCTTCTCACCCACGAAGACGAGACAGGTGGTGGGGGGTGGGTCGGCGATACAGGAGGCGAGAATCTCCAGGGCGGCTTGCGAGAGGTCACCGGCACGCTTCACAAGCACCATCCGCCATTCCGCAAACATGGGGAGAGTTTGGGCCACCGAGGCAACCTCATCCCCCTTGCACTCGTTGCCGTAGAAGACGTCCAGATTGAAGTCACGGAAATCCGGGGCCACAACGAACTCCATGAGCCGCTTCACCGCCCGCTCCATCAGGTACGGCTCGTCGCCATGGAAATAATAAAGGGGGGAAATCTCCCCCCGTGCTATGGCTTTATGGAATTCGTCGATTTTCATGGGTTTGAAAGAGCCAGAATCCGGAATTCTTGAAAATCAAAAATCCTCGGTGAGATGAATATAGACTTCTCGCGCCAGCTTGCGGCAGATCTCGCGGATGGCAGCCTCTTCACTGTTCTGCTGAACAACCAGGTCGTCTTGGGCAGGGAAGTCCTGGGTGGACGTCAGGGTCCCCTTCCAGACCACCTGGCCGGTACCGCTCTTGCGCAGCGTAATCTCCGACGTAACGGTGGCCCGGTATTCCTTCACCTCATCGATGGCGGTATAGGAGACGGCCGAGGTGCCGTAAGAGAGGACTGCTCCCGAAAGAATGAGCTCTCCTCCGGATTCCACCAGTCGGGTGCCTTCCCTCTTCACCAACTCATCCACAATGATGTCGGTAAGGGTCGCCTCAATGTTCGGCCGGAAGCTCCGGTTGGCGAAGATGGAGACCTCAAGAGTCTTTCCGTCGGGACCCGCCCCGCCCCTCGCCGGCTTCATGACATGATAGCCGCACCCGGCAACGACCAGCATGCTCAGAACTGTCGCCACGAGACGCACTATTTTCCCCTTCATGGACGGCATCTGCCCGTCACCCCACCACGATGTTGAGAAGCTTTCCCGGAACGTAGATCGCCTTCCGGAGCTGCTTCCCTTCAAGCCACGGCTTCACCTTCTCGTCGGCAAAGGCGGCGGCCTTGACCTGCTCTTCAGTGGCATCGACGGCGATTGTCACCTTGCCACGGAGCTTGCCGTTCACCTGGACAACGATGAGGAACTCTTCGTCCACGGCGGCTGCCGGATCAAAGGAGGGCCAGCCGGCCGCCTCCACACCCCCCTTGTGACCAAGTGACTCCCAGAGCTCTTCCGCCACATGGGGAACGAAGGGAGAGAGCATAAGAACGACGCTCTCGATGGCCTCCGTGAGGACCGGACCGTTTCCCGGCGCGTTCTTCGGTTCAAAGGCGTAGATGGCGTTCACGAGCTCCATGATCGCTGCGATGGCGGTGTTGAAGTGAAAACGCTCGTCGATGTCGTCGGTCACCTTGCGGATCGTCTTGTGGACGGTGCGACGAAGTACCCGGGCCTCGTCGGAGAGGGAGGTAGCATCCACGGCGCCGACCTTGCCGACGAAGGGCTGCAGGTCGCAGACCAGGCGCCAGACCCGGTTAAGGAAACGGAAGCTTCCCTCGACCCCCTGATCACTCCAGTCCAGGTCCTTCTCCGGCGGCGCCGCGAAGAGAGAGAAAAGCCGCGCCGTGTCGGCCCCGTACCGGTTGATAAGGGCGTCGGGATCGACCACGTTCCCCTTGGACTTGCTCATCTTGGCGCCATCCTTGATAACCATCCCCTGGGTAAGGAGGTTCGTGAACGGCTCGTCCACGGTCACATACCCCATATCCCGCAAGGCCTTGGTGAAGAAGCGGGCGTAGAGGAGGTGGAGCACCGCGTGCTCGATGCCGCCGATATACTGGTCCACCGACATCCAGTACGCTGCCCGGGCCTTGTCGATGGGACCGGAGGCGAAGTCGGGAGAGCAGTAGCGGAGGAAGTACCAGGAGGACTGGACGAAGGTGTCCATGGTATCGGTCTCCCGGCGGGCCATCTGGCCGCACTGGGGACAGGGGACATTCACGAAGGAGTCGAGCTTCGTGAGGGGGCTTCCCCCCTCGCCCGTGAACTCCACGTCCATGGGGAGCACCACCGGCAGGTTCTTTTCCGGCACCGGCACCACACCGCAGATGTCGCAGTAGATGACCGGAATCGGGTTCCCCCAGTAGCGCTGGCGGGAGATGCCCCAGTCCCGCAGCCGGAAGTTCACGGTCTTTGTGCCGATCCCCTCCTGTGCCAGGTAGTCGGCGATCTTTTCCTTGGCCTCGTCGCTCCGCAGCCCGTCAAAGGGACCCGAGTTGGCCATGGTTCCCACTTCGGTGTAGGCGGCGGTCATGGCGGCGGGATCGAGGGTCTCCCCTTCCGGCTGGATGACTACCTGGAGCGGCAGGTCGTATTTTTTCGCGAACTCGAAGTCGCGCTGGTCATGGGTCGGCACGGCCATGACCGCGCCGGTGCCGTAGTCCAGGAGGACGAAGTTGGCGAGGTAGACCGGCATCCGGCGGTTGGTCACCGGGTTGATGCAGTATGAGCCGGTGAAAACCCCTTCCTTCTCGAAATCCTCGGCGGTCCGCCTGATTTTGTCTGTCTTCTTGACCGTGTCGATAAAGGCTTCAACCTCGGCCAGACGGTCGGGGGTGGTCAACTCCAGGGCCATGGGGTGCTCAGGGGCCAAAGACATGAAGGTGGCGCCATAGAGGGTATCCTGGCGGGTGGTGAAGACCCTGACCTTCGAGAGGTGTCCCTCCACAGGAAAGTCGATCTCGCAGCCGAAGCTCTTGCCGATCCAGTTGCGCTGCATGGTCAGCACCCGTTCGGGCCAGCCGGGGAGGTTCCCTGTGTTCTCCAGAAGTTCCTCGGCGTAGTCGGTGATCCGGAAGAACCACTGCTCCAGCTCCTTCTGCTTCACCTCACTGTCGCAGCGCCAGCAGGCCCCGTCCTCCACCTGCTCGTTGGCGAGAACCGTTTCGCACTTAGGGCACCAGTTGACATAGGAGGTCTTCTTGTAGGCGAGCCCCTTCTCGTACATCTCCAGGAACATCTTCTGCTCCCACTTGTAGTACTCCACGTCGCAAGTGGCCAGTTCCCGGTCCCAGTCGTAGGAGAGCCCCATCTTCTTGAGCTGGCTCCGCATGTAGGCGATGTTTTCGTAGGTCCACTTGGCCGGATGACTCTTGTTCTGGATGGCGGCGTTCTCGGCCGGCATGCCGAATGCGTCCCACCCCATGGGGTGGAGCACGTTGAAACCGCGCAGTCGCTTGAAACGTCCCACCACGTCGCCGATGGAGTAGTTGCGCACGTGCCCCATGTGGATGCGGCCCGACGGATAGGGAAACATCTCAAGGAGGTAGTACTTGGGCTTGGCAGGGTCTTCGGTGACCTTGTAGGTCTTGTTCTCCTCCCAGATTTTCTGCCACTTCTCTTCGACGTTTCGGGGGATGTATTTCTCTTCCACGGCGTGCTACCTCCGGCTGGTGGGTCAAGGGGATCAAAACTAAGGGTTTGTTATTAGCACAAAAACGCCGGCCATGCAAATATGTTCACAGGGCCGGCGGGGGGTGGGAAAGGGGTCAAAGCCGTATCAGTAAAGCCTCTGGTGACACTTGTCACAGTGGATGGGATCCTTGACGCTGAAGGCCATGCTGAAGCCGTGGCAGGCACCGCATGATTTCCCCTGTTCCATCTCTTTCATGGTGTGGGACTTCCTCCCGGCACCGGCCACAATGATCTTGCTGTGGCAGTCGACGCAGCCGTATCCCTTGGCGGAGTGGGCCTTGTGGCTGAAGAGGACACTCCCTACATCGCCGGGGAGTTCGTACTTGACCCCCTTGGTCGCCGGATGGCACTTCTCGCAGTCGCCGGCAACGCTGAAGGCGCTTTTACCCTCATGGCACGCCCCACAGGAGTTCCCCCGTCCCATCTCGTCCATGGTCCAGCGACGGTTGTCGGCACTCGGCTTGAAGAGGGCATCGTGGCAGTCGGTGCAGCCATAGGCATTGAGATGGAAGGTATGACTGAAGCGCGCGCCAGATTCCTTGAAAGCGATCTCCTTCACCGGGTGGCACTTGGTGCAGTTTTCCTTCACGGCAAAGGCGCTCTTGCCGTCGTGGCAGGCGCCGCACGAGCCGCCTTTCTCCATGTCGGCCATGGTGTGGCGCCTGGCCGACGCGCCGGCGCCGAAGATCCCATTGTGGCAATCGGTGCAGGCATGCAGGCCGGTGTGAAACGTATGGCTGAAGCGGGTTACGCCCGTCTGGGGAACCGGAATCGCCACTTCGGCGGTCGATGTGTGGCATCGGCCGCACGACCCCTTAACGGTGAAAGCGCTCGAACCGTCATGACAGGCACCGCATGAGTTCCCCTGCTCCATCTGGGCCATGGTCCAGCGCCGATTGCCCGGACCGGGGAGGAAGAGCCCATTGTGGCAGTCACTACAGGTCTGGGATTCCAGGTGCTTCACGTGGGGAAAGCGGGCATCGTGAGGAAGCATCACATCCCGCAAGGGATGGCAGGTGCCGCAGTTGGCGGCGGCGGTGGCGGCAAAGGCGGTCTTGCCATCGTGGCAGGCGCCGCACGACTTCCCCTGCCCCATCTGGGCCATGGTGAAGCTCTTGCGCTCGGCACCGGCGGTAAAGATGCCGTTGTGGCAGTCGCCGCAGCCGTACATCTGCTTGTGGGAACCGTGGCTGAAGATTACTATGCCCGCAGCTCCCGTCTTGAAACTGACATCCTTCGTCTTTACGTGGCATCGGTCACAGTTGCCGCGAACACCGAACACGGTCTTGTCCTCGTGGCAGACCCCGCAGGAGAGCCCCTTCTCCATCTCGGCCATGGTGTAGCGCCGGCTGTTGACTCCGCCCACAAAGATGCCGCTGTGGCAGCTGCCGCACGCCAAAAGAGCGGTATGGATCTTGTGGCTGAACAAGGCCTCGCTTTTCTCGAACGTGACCTCCTTGACGGCCGTGTGACACCGGCCGCAGTCTCCTTTGACCGAAAAGGCTGTGCTGCCGTTGTGGCAACCGCCGCACGACTGCTGGGCCTCCATCTCCTGCATGGTGTAGCGCTTGCTTTTGGGCCCGGCCACAAAAAGCCTGCTGTGACAGTCGCCGCAGACATGGCCGAACCCCAGGTGAGCGGTATGGCTGAAGGTGGCGTCGGCGGCGAAGGGGATGTCCCGGACCGTGTGACACTTGGTGCAGTCACCTTTAGCGCTGAAAGCGGTATTCCCGTCGTGGCAGGCGCCGCACGATCTCCCCTGCTCCATCTCCTTCATGGTGACGTGGGGGTTGTCGGTGCGCGCCCCAAAGAGGGCGTTGTGACAGTCGGCGCAGCCGTAGGCGCCGAGACCCAGGTGGAATTTATGGCTGAAAACCACGGCGCCGAAATTGGGGATGTCGACCGGCACCTCCTTCGTGACGTGGCAGCGGGTGCACTCGGCGAGGGCAAAAGCCCGTTTCCCGGTATGGCATGCGCCGCACGACTTGCCACCCTCCATCTCCTTCATGGAGACCGGTGCCGCCTTGGTGCCGATCGCGAACAGGGTATTGTGGCAGAGGGTGCAGTTGTTCCCCAGTGCCTTCAGGTGGACGGGGTGGTTGAAGTCAATGGTGCCGGCGGTTTCTGTTTTATAGGTAACCACCCGGTAATCCCGGGCAAAGAGGAGCACCGGCAGGAAGAGGAGCAGCATGGCGGGGATGAGCAAGCGTTTCACGGGAACTCCGGGAAATGTCAACAATGAGAATGTTTCCGTTGGGGACGGACTAGGGGATTTCAAGCAATTCCCTTGCCACGGCAAGAATTTTACCGGCCTGAATCGGTTTCGTGAGGTAGTCGTTGGCCCCGAGTGCAAGGCCCCGCTGCCGATCCTCGGCCGCCCCCTCGGTGGTGATGATGACGATGGGAATGTGCCTGAACGCGGGGTCGTTGCGGACAAGGCTCACGAGCTTCAGACCATCCATGATCGGCATATTGATATCGGTAAAGATCAGATCGAACATCTCGCCGCCGAGCTTTCTCAGTGCGTCGACACCGTCGGACGCCTCCACCAGTGCAACATTGGGAAGCCGCCGCAGGGTGAAGGCGATGAGCTGCCGCATGGTGGGCGAATCTTCGACGATAAGAATTTTCTTATCGGCCATGGTCATGGACCTCCGGTGCAGGAAGCTACTTCGTCAGGAGATTGATGAACCCTTGCATGGTTGAGAGCTTGCGCTCCGAATCCGAGTAGAGCCTGGAGCTGAAAATGGCGGTTGCCGCATGACCGGCAAGGAGCGTGAACAACTCGTAGTCCACCGGCGCAAAGGCCTTCTTCTGGACCAAAAGTTTGTAGATGACGATGACTCCGATCACATGCTCCTTGATCTTGAGAGGTATGCAGACCATGGGGTTCCGCAGATCACGCACGTATCCCGCCGGGTCCTCGAAAAAAAAACTTTCTCCGGTGCTGGCGATGGTGCCGATTGTCCCCTCTCCGGGCCGGACCTTCGGCAACTCATGGAGGGGAACCCCCTCGGAGGCCGCGGCACCCAGCAGGCCGGTCTTCTCGTCGGTGAGCATGACGGCGAATTCCTCGGCCCCGATCAGGTTGATGATGATCTCGGTGATGACCTTGAGAACATCATCGAAGTCCAGAATAGAGTGCAGTTGGTAGCTGGCAATGTAGAGGTTGGCGAGATTGTTGTTCTCTTCCTCAATCTCCACGTAGCGGGTGGCGAAGTCGTTGTTCTCTGCCTCGATGTGCCGGATGCGGCCGAGGATCTCGTCCTTCTCCCGCTCCAGCTCCTCGATGCGGGCGACAAGCTGCCGGTTCTCCTCGGAAAGGGAGGACAAGAAGCCGCCTTCGCGAAGCTCCTCCTCCAGCTGGAAAATCCGGTAGCGGAGCCGTTCGTTCTCCTTGAGGAGATCCTGAGTGAATTCCGCCCCCTTCTTGAACATCTGGAGGAATTCGTCGGCCCGCACCTGAATCCCTTTATCATCGACCTTGTCGTCCATCGACATATGACTGGCTCCCGGCGCCGTCCACCCATGGAGCGGCGTGTCTGTTTCTAATATTCAAGGTCAGTGGCAACTCCGCAGCGCAGGCGGATTTCCCGCGCCATACGATCGAGGGGGACAATCTTGTCAACCACCCCCGTGGCAATCGCCTCCTTCGGCATGCCGAAGACTACGGCAGAATCCTCAGCCTCGGCAAGGACCTGCCCCCCCACTCCCTTGACGGCCCTCACTCCCCGGCTTCCGTCGTTCCCCATGCCGGTAAGCACCACCCCCAGGGTTCGCGGACCAAATACATCGGCACAGGAGGCGAGCATGGCATCAACCGAAGGGGTGTAGCGGTCCTCGGCAGCCGGCTTCAGAATCCGCGTAACGATGGAGTCATTGCGCCTCTCGAACACCATGTTATGACCACCGGGGGCGATCAGCACCCTCCCCGGCCTCACCGGGTCGCCGTCCGATGCCTCCTTGACCTCGAAAACGGAGAGCCGGTTGAGACGCTCGGCAAAGGTCCGCGTAAAGCCGGCCGGCATGTGCTGGGAAATCACAACGGCCAGGGGAAGAGCTTCCCGGAAGGAGGAGAGGATCCGCTGGAGAGCGGGCGGTCCGCCGGTGGAGGAACCGATGGCCACCACATCCAGTCGGCACGAAATTACGCGTGCCGGCGCCGCAGCGGGTTTCGTTACCTCAACGGGGCGGGGCGCCAGAGATGCCCCCTTCTCCCGGCGGACGATCTCCGCCATGTTCAGGGAAAAAACGCCACGCACCTTCTGCTGGATGTCGCCGCTGATGGAAAGGAGTTCCTCGGAAATCCCCTGGGTCGGCTTGGCGACGAAATCGACCGCCCCCAGCTCCAGGGCCCTGAAAACCTTCTCTCCTTCGCTCTTGGCACTGATGACGATGACCGGCGTCGGACAGTACCCCATGATAATGCGCAGGAGGGTGAAACCGTCCATCTTCGGCATCTCAAGGTCCAGGGTCACCAGGTCGGGCTTCAGATCGATGATCTTCCTGATCCCCTCCTCGCCGTCGGTGGCATACCCCACCACCTCCACCTCGGGCATCCCTTCGAGCATCCTGATGATGGCCCGCCGGTTGAATGCGGAATCGTCGATGACGACAACCCTGATCTTCCTCACGGCCCACCTCCCACCCTGCCGGAGAGGGGTTTCTGGTAAACCATGTCGTTCTTAAGATGCTTGAGAGTGAATGCCGTGGAAATATTCATGAGCGACTCGGAGTGTCCCAGAAGCAGGTACCCCCCGTCGCGAAGGGTCCGGAAAAAGGAATCAATGACCTTCCGCCGGGCAACCTGGTCGAAGTAGATGATGACATTGCGGCAGTAGATGACATCCATGCGTCCCAGGAACGCGATGCGGTTCGCGTCGAGCAGGTTCAGGTGACTGATGGTGACCAGTTCCCGCACCTTGTCGTTCACCCGGTACATGCCGTCCTGCTCGGTGAAGTAGCGACGGATGTAGCTGTCGTCGGTCACCCGGAAGGAAGACTTGCCGTAGAGACCCTTGCGGGCCTGCTGGATAACCCGCTGACTGATGTCGGTGCCGACGATCTCCACGTTCCAGCCGGCAAAACCACCCATGTCCAGCAGCAGCATGGCAATGGTGTAGGGTTCTTCGCCGCTGGAGCAGCCGGCGCTCCAGATGCGGAGGGTCCGGTCGCCGCTTTTCAGCTTCATCTCGCGTAGAGAGGGTATGATTTCCTCGGTGAATGCCTTGAGCTGGAATGCTTCACGGAAGAAGTAGGTCTCGTTGGTGGTAAGGATATCCATGATATCCGAAAGTTCCTGGTCCTTCTTCCGGTTGTACTTGAGGAAGTGGTAATAGTCCTTGAAGCCCGAGAGCTGGTGAAGCTGAAGCCGCTTGGCGAGACGCTTTTCCAGGAGATAGGTGGCATCGCTGTCAAAGTAGAGGCCACAATGGCTGTAGATGAGGTCCCGTATCAGACGGAACTCCTCATCGGACAGCGGTATCTCGGGCTCCACACCAAACATTACTGCCACCTTCCGAGAAGATCCCGAATTTCACCCCGCACCAGCTCGTCCTGCTCGGTTTCGAGGGCCTTGCGCAGGTGCACAGCCGCTTCTTCACCGAGAAGATGCGCCATGGCACGGACAGTGGTGCATCGCACGTCCCAGTGGGGGTGACGGAGAAGCCGTTCCCGGTACTCGCCGATCCAGGCGGAGCCGCTGTGGGAGAGGATGTCGATGGCCCCCTTGACCACCTCCTCGTCGTCGCTCTCAAGTCCCCTTCGCACAAGCAGCAATGCCCGGTCGCCCCCAAAACCCGCGAGCGTTTCGAGAGCGGTGATCAAGACAACCCCATCGGCCTTGCCCAACAGATCCTCGATGGCATCAAGCACCCTTTCCCCGCCGATCTTGCCAAGACTCCTGAGGGCAGCGCACCGGACCCACGGGTCTTCGTCATTGAGCGAGAGAACGAGGGGTTCCACCCCCCCCTCGCCGTGAATCTCGCCGATTCCCGTGGCTGCGGCGATCCGGACATCGGGATCCTCATCCACCAGCGCCATGACCAGATTGCCGAGGCACTCGGGAAGCCGCAGCCCTGCCAGAGCGGTCACGGCACTTCGCCTCACAAGCGGACTCTCATCCTTCACCAGGAGGGCAAGGCGCTCCGGATCGGAGAGTGCCGCGTAGAGCCGTGCGGCATCACGTCTGCCGTCGGGGGACGACGAGGCGGCGAGCATCCGCGCAACGGCAGCCACCTTCTCACGGCCGGTGGGGGCAAGTCGCACGAGGGCATCGACGGCCCCCTCGCGTACGTCAGGGTCGCTGTCGTCGAGCAGCGCGCCGATCTGATCCAGAAGCCCGGT
>CAJPFF010000081.1 GCA_905339345.1 Geobacteraceae bacterium
CAGGGCCACTTCGGCCAGTTCGGCGGCCGCTACGTGCCGGAGACGCTCATGCCGGCGCTCCTGGAGCTGGAGAAGGCCTACAACCACTACAAGAACGACCGCGAATTCAAGGAGGAATTCAATTACTACCTCCGCCAGTACGTGGGGCGCCCCAATCCCCTCTACTACGCGGAAAAGCTCACGAAGAAGCTGGGGGGCGCGAAGATATACCTCAAGCGCGAGGACCTGAACCACACCGGCGCCCACAAGGTGAACAACACCATCGGCCAGGGACTTCTGGCGAAGCGGATGGGGAAGAAGCGGGTCATTGCCGAGACCGGCGCCGGCCAGCACGGGGTGGCCACCGCCACCATCGCAGCCCTCTTCGGCATGGAGTGCGAGGTCTTCATGGGGGAGGAGGACATCCGCCGCCAGGCCCTGAACGTCTTCCGGATGAAACTCCTGGGAGCGAAGGTCACGCCGGTAACCGCCGGCACCGCCACCCTGAAGGACGCCATGAACGAGGCCCTGCGCAACTGGGTGACCTACATCCACAACACCTTCTACGTGATCGGCACCGTGGCGGGACCCCATCCCTATCCGGCCATGGTCCGGGACTTCCAGGCGATCATCGGCCGCGAGGCCAAGGCCCAGCACAAAAAGGTCGAGGGACGGCTTCCCGATGTGCTGGTGGCCTGCGTCGGCGGCGGCAGCAACGCCCTGGGGCTCTTTTACCCGTTCCTCAAGGACCGTGAGGTTCGGATGATCGGGGTGGAGGCGGCGGGCCACGGCATCGCCTCCGGCGCCCACGCGGCGCCGCTGTGCGCCGGGAGCGTCGGGGTCCTCCACGGCAACAAGACCTATCTCCTTCAGGACGAGTTCGGTCAGATCAGTAACGCCCATTCCATTTCCGCCGGACTCGACTACCCCGGTGTGGGTCCCGAACACTCCTGGCTCAAGGATGAGGGGCGGGCCGAGTACGTGTCGGTCACCGACGAGGAGGCCTTGGACGCCTTCAATCTCCTGACCCGTGAGGAGGGGATCATGCCGGCCCTGGAGTCGTCCCACGCCATCGCCCACGTGATGAAGCTGGCGCCGACGCTGCCCAGGGAGCAGACCATCGTCGTCTGTCTCTCGGGTCGGGGTGACAAGGATATCCACACGGTGGCCGACGCCATGGGGGTCCGGTTCTAACACCGTCCGGAAATGAAAAAAGCGACAGAAACCTACGTAACTAATTGTAATTACATGTAAATACTAAAAAAACGCTTGACATCTGCAACCGTTTTATCTTACTATCCAATTCGCCTGCAAAATAGAACAGGCACCGGGAAAGGACCCCATTCGGGTCCTTTTGCCGTTTGTGGAGTCTGGTGAATTCATTAAAGACCACGACGCTTAATTATTTCCTCTAACCGGGAGACGTGTTCAGTCTCTACACCTAAGAAAGGAGTTATCGGCCGGAGCCGGTCTCGCGCATCCTGCGCGTATCCTTCCCAATCTTGTTGACCGTCCGGCAAAGCCTCGAAAACCGACAAAAAAAACAACTATGAAAAAATTGATCCTTCTATCAGCAGTCATGATGCTCACTGGTGTATCCTGCAACCAGACCGGACTGCTCAGGGACCCCGTCACGGTGGTTCTGAGCGATTCCGGGTTTGACATGGAGGTCCGCCGGCTCATGGAACAGGGCGTCGAGTTGGACGAACGCAAGCGGCAGGCCCGGGCCATTGCCACGGTTTTTGCCCGGCGCACCACCGCAGAGCGTGCCCACCGGCTCGCATCCCTCTGCTACATGAAGACCCTCGGCACCGACTTCATGCCCGTTGATCTTGCCGAGCTCGCCCTGGCTGAAACCGGCTCCATCGGATTCGACCCGAAGGCTGTCTCGTCGAAGGGGGCGCTTGGTGTCTGGCAACTCATGCCCTACCGGGCCGAGAGCCACGGATTCCGTCCCAACGAGATGGCCGACGACGAAAAGTGTGCAGAGGCCGCCGTCAGGGAGTTGGCCACCAAGGTCAACATGGCCCGCGGCAATCTGGTGAGGGCAAAGAAACTGTACTGTGGAGTCGGCCCCGAAGCCGACGCCTACGAAATCAAACGGCTCCGCTATCAGCGCGAGCTCCTGAGGGAGCTCGGCACCCCCCAGCAGATGCGGGCCGACGAAACCCGCTTCTCGTCTGTCAAGGCTTCATAGGCCTGTCAGAAGGGGAGCGTGACCGCCAGCCACGAGGGGCGGACTTCGAAAGGAGTCCGCCCTTTTTTCATGGTTAGCGTCGTCGGGTGGGGGGAATGCTTCCGGAGTGGCGTGCGGATGTGGTAAGGTGCTGATTCAGACCACGTAGTTGTCAGGAGTTTTCGATGAAAAAACTGTTCGTTCTCATGGTTGGGTTGTTTCTCTGTGCCGGCTGCTCGCTCATTCTGGACAAGCCGGAGGTGAAGGTCCGGGACCTGAATGTGGTTGGGCTTGGCGCCGGGGGGGTGGACCTTGAGTTCCTTGTGACGGTCACCAACCCCAACTCGTTTCCCTTGGTACTCAAGGGGTACACCTATGATCTGAGCGTCATGGCGCTTCCCCTCACGAAGGGGGGGATGCGCGAGCGGGTCGAGTTCCCCGCCGAGAAGGCCACCGATGTGCGGCTTCCCTTCCGGATCGCCTACGGGGACCTGTGGGAAATCCTCAAGCGGAATCCCGATGCCAGTCGCATCCCCTATGCTCTCGTGGCGGGGTTCGAGGTGGAAACCCCCTTTGGGACCTCCACGGTGCCGGTGAGCAAGTCAAGCGAGTTCGCGGTGCCCGAGCGCTACCGCAACTCCGGTCTCCTCAAGGGGGTTTCCGAGCTTCTCAATGGTTTCAGACCATGAATGTCATTGACGTAATCGGACTCACCAAGAGCTTCGGTTCCCGCGCTATCCTCGACGGCGTCGCCTTTGCCATTGGCGAGGAGGAGAAGGTGGGGCTCATCGGCGTCAACGGCTGCGGCAAGTCGACCCTCATGCAGATCCTCGCCGGCCTCGAAGAGCGGGACGGCGGGACCATCATGACCCGCCGCGGCGCGTCCATCGGCTACCTCTCCCAGGAGCCGCTCCTGGACGACGGGCTGACGGTCGGAGAGGAGATCGAGGGGGGACTCGTAGCGATCCGACGGATCATGGCCGAATACGAAGGGGTGACGGCGCAGCTTGCCGAGCCGTCGCCGGACCACGAGCGGCTCCTGGAGCGCCAGGGGGAGCTTTCCACCTGGATCGAGCACCACGGCGGCTGGAACACCGACCACCGGGTGGCGGAGATCATGACTCATCTGGGGATCCCGGACCGGAGCCGGCGGATCGGAGAGCTTTCCGGCGGGACGAAGCGGCGCGTGGCCTTGGGGCGGCTCCTCCTCCAGGCCCCGGATCTGCTCCTTCTGGACGAGCCCACCAACCACCTGGACGCCGACACGGTCCAATGGCTCCAGGAGCACCTCATTGCCTATCCCGGCGCGGTGCTTCTCATCACCCACGACCGCTACGTCCTCGACCAGATGGTGACCCGGATGCTGGATCTGGAGCGGGGGCAGATCACCGCCTACGGCGGCGGCTACTCCAGTTACCTGGCCCAGCGGGAGGAGCGGCTTGCCCAGGAGGCCCGGGGGCAGGAGCGGCTCCTGAATCTGCTCCGGAACGAGACCGCCTGGATGCGGCGGGGCCCCAAGGCCCGCACCACCAAGCAGAAGGCCCGCATCGACCGGTTCCACGACCTGGAGTCACGCTCCCGGGTGGAGACGAGCCGGGAAACGACCATCGCGTTCACCCCCGGCGACACCCTGGGGGGCACCATCATGGAACTCCAGGGGGTGCGGAAGTCCCTGGGGGGACAGCTGCTGGTGGACGATCTCACCTTTCTCATGAAGCGCGGCGACCGGGTCGGGATCATCGGCCCCAACGGCTGCGGCAAGACCACCCTCGTGCGGATGATCATGGGGGAGGAGCAACCCGACGCCGGGACGGTGGTGGTCGGCGCCAAGACCCGCATCGCCTACTTCGACCAGAACCGTGAGATCCTCGATCAGGGGGAGACCCTCTATGACTTCCTCGGCGAGGGTGACCATGTGACGGTGGGGGGTGAGCGGCGCCACAAGATCGGCTACCTGGAGGAGTTTCTCTTCTCCCCCTCGGACCGGATGCGGCGGATCTCCACCCTTTCCGGCGGCGAGAAGAGCCGTCTCATCCTGGCGCGGCTCATGATGGCCGACGCCAACCTCCTCGTTCTGGACGAGCCCACAAACGACCTGGACATCCCGACGCTGCAGCTTCTCGACGACGCCCTGACCCGCTTTCCCGGCTGCGTCCTCATGGTGACCCACGACCGCTTTTTCCTCGACAAGGTGGCGACCGGCATCCTCTCCTTCGAGGGGGAGGGGAGGGTCGTCTTCTACGAAGGGAATTACACCCTCTACCGGGAACTGAGGGCCCAGGCCCTGAAGGGAGAGGAAAAAGGGGGCGGGGGCAACGGCAAGTCCGTCGCGGCCGCTGCCGCGGTGCGCGAGCGGCCCCGCAAGCGGGGGCTCACCTTTGCCGA
>CAJPFF010000082.1 GCA_905339345.1 Geobacteraceae bacterium
CCCGCGACCTCAACCTTGGCAAGGTTGCGCTCTACCAACTGAGCTACTCCCGCATGGATATCATGGCGATTTTTCTTGCCTGGCCTGGACGGCCTGGAAGGCGCTTCAAATGCGCGCCGGGAAAGCATCGTCATCAACAGATACTAAATAACATAACTGTAAAAATTGTCAAGGGGTTATTTGCCATTTTTTAAGGCTTTTTACGCCCTGGCAACAGCGCTCACAACGAAACCGGGGTTCTTGAGGCTCTCCTTGTTATACGTAAGAGGGCTTCCGTCCGGCATCGTGACCATACACCCGGCCGCTTCGGCTATGGCGTGCCCTGCCGCCGAGTCCCATTCCCACGTGGGGCCGAGCCTCGGATAGATATCGGCGTTGCCCTCTGCCACGAGGCAGAACTTGAGTGAGCTTCCGGCCTCTACGGTGCTCGCGACATTATACGCTTTCAGGAACACTTCTACCCCGGGCGAAGGGTGCGACCTGCTCACCACTGCGCGGACGGCGCTGCCGAAGGGAAGAAGCGGCCTTTCCATCCTGACCGCGCCTTCTCCCCTCGCCTTTCGAAATGCCCCGCTCCCTTTCTGGCCGTAGTACAGGGTGCCCCTTGCCGGAACGTAAATGACGCCGAGCACAGGCGCATTACCCTCGATGAGAGCGATGTTCACAGTGAACTCGCCGTTCCTCTTTATGAACTCCTTCGTGCCGTCGAGCGGATCAACGAGCCAGAACTTCTTGTAGGCGCGCCGCTCACTGTACGGTGGAAGCGAACCTTCCTCGGAGATGACCGGAATACCGGGGAAGGCCGCGAGGAGCCCTTCTTCTATAAGCCTGTGAGAGGCCTTGTCCGCTTCCGTCAAGGGTGAGGAGTCTTCCTTATACTCCACGTCAAAGCCGCGCGAATAGACCGCCATTATCTCTTCACCGGCTCTCGCCGCGATTGCGCATATCTTCTGAAACAAAGCGCTCACAGACTCATCTGTGAGCGCCAGCGCTGTTCCCGGACAGGGCCCTGATATCGCTGTCGACCATCATCTTCACGAGCTCGGGGACGGAGACCTTCGGCTTCCAGCCGAGTTTCTCCTTTGCCTTCCCGGGGTCGCCTACAAGGAGGTCTACCTCGGCCGGGCGCATGAATTTAGGGTCGATGACGACGTACTTTTTCCAGTCGAGCCCGGCATGTCCGAAGGCGA
>CAJPFF010000083.1 GCA_905339345.1 Geobacteraceae bacterium
GTCGGCATCTGCCTCCTGGTTGTGCTCCTCTCTGAGACAGCAAAGCGCAAGATCAAGGTCTTCCTCCACAAGAACTTTTACCAGAGCAAGTATGATTACCGCACCCAGTGGCTCCAGTTCACCGACCGCCTGGCCTCGGCCCGGAAGGAGGACGACCTTTGGGTGGCGATTCTCTCCGGTTACTGCGAGATATTTGCCATGGGGTGCGGTGGACTGTTTGTGCGTAATGGAGAGCACAACGATTTCCGGTGGGCTGCCGGCCATGAGCTTCCGGCGACAGAAGTTGTCCTGGCGGTGGGCGACCAGGTTGTCAGCCCCATGGTTGAGCGCTCATGGGTAGTCAATCTACGGGAGGATAAGCCTGTCTCTCTTCCCGAGCAGGAGACCTATTTCACGGAGAATGGCATTCAGTTCCTGGTCCCGCTCTTCAGCGCCGAGGACCTGGAGGCCGTGCTGGTCCTCGGCAGGCCAGTAAACCAGAACGAGCAGTACCTCTATGAGGACTATGACCTGATGAAGACCCTGGCACGTCAGGCCGCCTCGGCGCTCATGAACCACCGCCTGTCCGAGCAGTTGGCCCGTTCTCGGGAGTTGGAGGTGATGGGGCGGGTATCGGCCTTCATCATCCATGATCTGAAAAACCTGGTCTATACGCTGTCGCTGACGGTGGACAACGCCCAGGAGCACATCGCGGACCCCGAGTTTCAGGAGGACATGCTCGACACTCTTTCGAACACCGTGAACCGGATGAAGGTGCTTATCTCTCGTCTGAAGAATCTCCCAGAGAAGCGGTCGCTGGAACTGGAGCAGGTGAATCTCTACCTGCTCGCCACCGATACGGCGGCCATGGTGCCGGGAAACGGGTCGGTTTCCGTTGGCGGGTCTGACTCCGTGGCGGAGGTTGACCGGGAGGAAATCCAGAAAGTGGTGATGAACCTTGTTGTCAACGCCCTTGAGGCGACGGACGGCAAGGGCCCCGTGAGGGTCGAGGTCGGCACGGGAAGTGAACCCTTCATCCGCGTAAGCGATAATGGATGCGGCATCCCGGAAGAGTTTCTCCGGTCGCAGCTCTTTTCACCCTTCAAGACCACCAAGAAAAAGGGGCTCGGCATCGGGCTCTACCAGTGCCGGCAGATTGTAGAGGCCCACGGCGGCCGGATCGATGTGGAGAGCACCGTGGGCATGGGGACGGTGTTCACCGTCTGGCTTCCCTCGGTAAGTACGTGACGCGCTCGGCCGCTGTTTTACCCACCGCTGATTTCACAGCGTGCATACAAGGAAACGACCAATGGAAAAGCTTCTTATAGTCGACGACAACGAAGATATTCGCCGCCAGCTCAGGTGGGGCATCGGGAAGGAGTATTCGCTGTTTCTTGCCGCCGACGGCACCGAAGCCCTGGATCTCTTTCGCAAGCAGCGCCCCCAGGTGGTCACCCTCGACCTGGGGCTTCCCCCCCATGAGGACAGCTCCGAAGAGGGATTCCGCTGCCTCGGAGAGATGCTCCGTATCGCCCCCGACGTGAAGGTGATCGTCATCACTGGCAACGAAGGGAAGGAGAACGCCGTCAGAGCAGTCCAGATGGGGGCCTACGATTTCTATCAGAAGCCCATTGATCTGAACGAGCTCAAGGTGATTATCAAGCGGGCCTTTCACCTGCAGACCCTGGAGAACGAGAACCGCCGGCTCCAGAACGCGCTGGAGGGGAGCGAAGCAGACGTGAAGGGGATCATCGGGCAGTGTGTCGAGATGCAGCAGGTGTTTTCAACTATCAGGAAGGTGGCTACTTCGGATATCTCTGTTTTGATTCACGGCGAGAGCGGCACCGGCAAGGAGCTCGTCGCCCGGGCCATACATACCATCAGCCTGAGGAAGGACGGTCCTTTCATCCCCATAAACTGCGGCGCCATCCCCGAGAATCTTCTGGAGGCGGAACTTTTCGGCCATGAGAAGGGTGCCTTTACGGGGGCCATGGCCCGGGTGCAGGGGAAGGTGGAGTATGCCCACAAGGGGACTCTCTTCCTTGATGAGATCGGAGAACTCCCCCTGAACCTTCAGGTCAAGCTCCTTCGTTTCCTTCAGGAAAAGGTCATCCAGCGGGTGGGCGGCAGGGAGGACATACCCATTGATTCGCGCATCATTGCGGCCACCAACGTTGACATCATTCGCGCGATGGAGGAGGGGCAGTTTCGGGAGGATCTCTACTATCGGATCGGCGTGGTAACCATTACCCTTCCACCCCTCAGGAGTCGGGGCGACGACGTAATGCTGCTGGCTAATCTTTTCCTTAAACGGTGTTCTAGCGAGTTTAAGAAAAAGATTAAGGGTTTTAGTGAAAAATCCCGCGAATACATGGGAAGTTATGCTTGGCCGGGAAACGTGAGGGAGCTGGAAAACAAGGTTCAGCGGGCGGTCCTCATGGCGTCGGGGTCGGTTATCGAACCCGATGATCTGGGCTTCACTGAAAAGCCCACGTCAAGGAGGGCGAGCAGCGCCGAAATAACAACCCTACGCGAGGCCAGGGAGCGGGTGGAGCGGGAGATGATCAAGGGTGCCGTCGCCAACAGCAAGGGAAACATAGCCAAGGCCGCGGAAGAATTGGGGATCAGCAGGCCGACTCTGTACGACCTCATGAGGAAGCACGGTATTAATGCGTAGCGGGGAACCGGCGTGACACGAATAACCGTCCGTCGGTTTAGATCCATCTCACAACCTTATTTCGCCATCTCACTCACCACAAGTTCCAACGCCTCTACCACCTGCGGATCGTAGAGCGTCCCCGCGTTTTTCCTGATCTCTGCGAGGGCGTCCGCCGTCTCCATGAGGGGGCGGTAAGATCTTTCCGACGTCATGGCGCAAAAGGCGTCGACCACCGACAGAATCCGCGATAAGAGCGGAATATTGTCTCCTCCGAGTCCGTCGGGATAGCCGGTTCCGTCATGCCGCTCATGGTGGTGGAGAATTCCCCGCTTGATATCCTCCGAGAACTCGAACGAATCGAGGAGACCCACTGTTGTATAGGGGTGGATCTTGAGGGTGTTCTGCTCGGCGGGCAGAAGTTTTCCCTTCTTGTTCAGGATGCTCTCCTCAAGGAGAACGAGTCCCAGGTCGTAGAGCACGGAAGCGAAGAGGATCGACCGGCGTTCTTCCTCTCCGATGCCGAGTTTCACCGCAATTCCTACCGCCACGTACGGGAAGCGGGAGTCTTTCTTGTGGTACTTCTTCTCGGCGTTGATAAGGCTGTCGAACGAGCTGATGAACTGCCGGAATTCGTCCTCCTGGTGGTCCCCCGCGTAGAGCCGTTCCATAAAATGCGACACCCGCTCGCTCATGGCCTGTGCCAGGTCGAAGTCCATGCCCGTGAAGGGATTGGCCGACCGCTTGTTGTTGAGGTTCAGGACGCCGATGACCTTGCCGCCCACCTTGAGGGGGAGTGAAATAAGCGATTTGCTGTTGTACTGGGAGACGCTTTTTCTTCCGAAGCGGGGATCCTGCTCGATGTCTTCGATAAAGAGCGGCTCACCCTCAAGGGCAACCCAGCCGGCAATCCGTTCACCAATGCGTACCCGGGTCTGCTTGACCATGAGGTCATCGAGGCCTCTGGAACCCTTGATCATGAGATCGCCGGTCAGGTCGTCACAAAGCATGACGGAACACATGTTCACATCGAGAACATCAGAGATGAACTCCAGGAACATATCGATGGTCGTATTGACGACGGCGTCCACTTTCTGCCGAGTGCTTTTCGGTATGGCGAGGGAGACCACGAGTCCGGCGGCGGTATTCTCGGCGACCAGGTCCCACCGGTGAATGTCCACCACCTTGCGGGCCAGGTAGAGTTTGAGCTTTTCGTCGGGGACGTCGGTCTGGAACAGGTGATTGGAGCTGAAAAGGTAAGGGGTGATGCTGTCGGGCAGCCTGCGAGGCAGACAAATGGAGACGTGGATCTGATCGTTTTCCCGTGCGGAGATGACAACCTCGTCGCCCCGCTCCAGAAAATGGCTCAGCCCTTCAAGAATGTTTAAGAAAAACTGAACGATTCTGATACGGTCGCCAACGACGTCTGACACTCCTTCGCCGACTTCCACCTTCAGGGTCATGCCCTTGCGGGCAAAGAGGGTCTTGATGCTCTTTGATCCGCAAACCTCGCTGAGTACTTCCCTGAGGCTCACCACGGTCTTGGTGATGAGCATCGTCTCGTCCTCGAACCTGAGAAAATCGAGCTGGTTTTCAACGATACTGATCAGTTTGTCGGCTTCGCCGGAGATGATGTCGTAGAACTCTTCCTGTTCGCGCCGCGAGAGTCGTTCGGACTGCTGCAGGTAGTAGACGGAGCCTTTGATGGAGTTGAGAGGGGTGCGCAGTTCATGGGAGACGCGGGTAATGAATTCGGTTTTGACCACGTCACTCTCGATGAGCTTGCGGTTTATCCCCTCCAGTTCCACTGCCTTGAAACGGAGTTGACTGACGAGCATGGCGTTTTCGAGGGCGATGGCCGCCTGGTTGGCGATGATTTTGATAAGGGAGAACTCGTCATCGTTGAAGGAGGCACCATCCGACTTGTCGTTGATGTTGAGGACACCGAGGAGCCTGTTCTTGCTGATGATGGGGCAGGAAACGAAGGAATTCGTCCGGTAGCGGTCACGGGTCAAACCCTTGAACCGCGGCTCGTTTGCCAGGTCTTCTACGAGCATGGGAGTGCGGTTCATTGCCACGACGCCTGCGATACCTTCGCCAATCTTTGCCCGGTAGGTCCTGACCAGGCTGAGATCGATGCCGCGTCCCGCCAGGATATAAAGTTCATCCCGTTCGTTGACGAGCATAAGGGAACCCTTCTCGGCCCTGGTGTAATTGATGGCCAAGTCGAGCATGAGGTTCGCGATGGCACTCAGATTGTCTGTAACCACCAGGGCGTTCGAGATCTCCTGAAGTATCGAGAACTTCTTTTCGAACAGCCGTAGATTATCTGATACGGAGTTCATGTAAGCATCTATCCCCGTGCGGCGTCTTTTTGGCGATGTTGCCGAAAGAGGCTCAATCCATTAATATGACACGCAACAAGAGTGCCAGAAACAAATGGAAAGTTTTCTCAAGTTTTTCAGTGAGTTTTGCTGTTGAGGAAAATAATGGCAGGGGAACACTTGTAAAGTTTTATTGAATCATCGGGGTGATGGTGTCGGTTAATTTGACAGTCTGTCAGGGTTTTGCCTTTTTCTCCAGTTCCAGATCCAGAGTCTTGAGCTTCTCGATATTGAGCCGCATCTCCTTGTTCTCACGGGTCAGGGAGAGGTTTAAATCCTTAAGGCTCTTTAACTGGCGACGCAGTTCAGTGGTTGTCTGGAGGTGGCGGGGAGCGTTGGCGAGAAATTCGGTAACTGATGCCGCCTGGTTTGACCAGGGGCTTATGGGATACTCCTTCTGGAGCCGTTCAAGATATTTTAATGCATTGGATATCTCTTCCCGCTCCAGGTCGGACGGCACGGTGAGGAGTCCGAGGCGGAAGAGGGCTTCGTCAGTTATTCCTGGTATCCCCGCTGTCGCCACGATCGCCGCAAGGATGGTTGCGGCCTTTTCAGTGTTCCCCCGTTCAATGAGCTTTACTGCCTGGGCGAGTTTCTCCTGCTGGACGGAACGCTGGCGTTGACCCTCCAGAGACTTCTGGACCGTTGCACAGCCGGAGAGGTATGCCGCAAAGAGAATGATAATGATCATACGTGTATTCATCGGATAGTCCTGCGTCTGTTGATGAGGTAGTTGCTACCGGGAGATTTTTTTAGAAGGTCCTTGATGTCGGCCGCTGCCTTGGCTATCTCCACGGCGGAGGAGAATTCCCCCTTCTTGCTTATTACGACCGCCACCGAGATGCTCATGATGGGGAAGGTGCGGGAGACGCCGTAGCGGTCGACCCCCTCTATAGCGCCGCGAGCAAGGTCTTCAGCGGAGTAATGGTTGCGGATGAAGTCGTCGAATCTGCCGATAACCGCCTCGCAGAGGGACGCACCCCGGTCTGCCCCCACGACCATCACGAAGTCGTCACCTCCCACATGGCCCACGAAGGCATCGCCACCGGCAATATCACGGACTGTTTCGTCGATCAGCTCACCGGTTAATTTTATCACTTCACTTGCCTTTATGTAGCCGTACCGATCGTTAAAGGCCTTAAAATTGTCGAGATCGGCATAGCATACCGCAAAGGGGTCGCCGGATTGGAGGCGCCTGTTCAGCACCCGCTCGATGGCAATATTGCCGGGGAGCCGGGTCAGCGGGCTTGCGTCGAGGCTTATTTGCTCCAGTTCCTTAAGTTTCCTTCCCATGCGGGAGAAATCTTCGGCCAAGGCGCCAATTTCGTCACCCGTGGGGATTTGGGGGTCGTAGTCGAAATCTCCTTCGGCTATCCGGTGCATTCCCTTCTTGAGTTTCCGAATTGAGGTGGAGATGGTGTGAACGGTGAATATTGCAACGGAAACGGCAAGGATGAATCCGGAGAATGCCAGCATGAGGGTGAGCTTTACCGTGGCCGCTTCGCGCCGGTCAGCCTCGGCAAGCTTTTCCGCAAGGAGCTTCTGGCGGGACGAAGAGAACTCCTCGATAGACTCGACGACTGCGTCGGCCTCTTTCTTGGCGGGAAGAGGGTCGCTGCCGCCGGTTGCGAAGATGCGCTCGGCCTCCTTCCGGTAGGCCTCGTAGCCCATGACAAGAGAGCGGAAGCGACCGTTGTTGTCCCGTTTGCCGATTTCGCCGAGTATCGTCAGGAACTCGGCTTGGCGCTGGAGGTACATATCCCTGAATTCGTCGCTTTTCAGGATGGCAAACTTGCCGGCGAGGCGCTCTTGGGCGAGCATTGATTCACGGAGTTGGTTGGTGGAGTTGATGACAAAAAGGTCGGTTTTCGCAATTTCCTTCGCGGTCCGGTTGAGGGAATAGAGCCCCATGACCGAGAAGGCGAGGGCCGTCGTGGTCAGAAAGAGCATCGCGGCATAGCTCGCGATGAGTTTCTGGATGAGGGTGAAGCGGGAACGGGATTGATGATGCACCATAGATTCACTCACGCGGCGGTTTCCTCAAAGCGCTTCATTGTAGTGCAGCGGACGAGGCAAGTCAACAACGTGGGGAAAGCCCAGGCTACGCGCCCTCTTTGCGGTTGCGAGGGGGCGAGTCCTGTGCTATATAAAGGCTGAATTTACGGACACGGAGAGCCCATGATCGGCCTAGACAAGATCATCGAGAATGCCCTCATGGAGGATATCCATACCGGCGATATAACGACCCTTGCGGTGGTGCCTGATCGACGCCCGGCCCGCGCCCGTCTCATCGCCAAGGAGCCGCTGGTTCTGGCCGGCATCGATGTGGCCGCTCGGGTCTTTACCTTCCTTGACGGGTCGGTCCGTTTCGAGGTGAAACAGGGGGACGGCGTGCGTCTTGCCGCCGGCGATCTGATTGCCGAAGTTGCCGGCGACTCTGCGATCCTTCTTCAGGGGGAAAGGGTAGCGCTCAATCTCCTCCAGCGGATGTGCGGCACCGCAACCCTCACGGCCAAATACGTGGAAGCCGTTGCAGGTACGGGGGCACGCATCGTCGATACGCGCAAGACGACGCCGGGGCTTCGGGTCCTGGAGAAATACTCCGTCCGCGTTGGTGGAGGCATCAACCACCGCACCGGTCTTTACGACGGAGTCCTCATCAAGGAGAACCACATTTCCGCCGCCGGCGGTATCACACGGGCCATAAGCCGCGCCCGCGCCTACATTCCCCACACCATGAAGATCGAAGTGGAGACCGAGACCCTCTCTGAGGTGACCGAAGCCCTTGAGGCCGGTGCCGACATCATCATGCTCGACAATATGGACCTGGCGACCATGCGGGAAGCGGTTACCATAATTGGTGGACGGGTTCTCGTGGAGGCCTCGGGGGGAGTCAACCTGGAGACGGTTCGGGGTATCGCCGAGACCGGCGTCGATATCATTTCTGTGGGGGCGCTAACCCACTCTGCACGGGCTATGGACATCTCGATGCTCCTGGAGGCTGAGTGAGCGTAGCTTCTCCACGCCCTGATGGAGGCAGCAACCGGGAGATCGACCGGAAGATACTTGAAATCTTCAGGAGCCGGGACGAGGGTGTCGTTTCCGGCGAAGAGCTGAGCAGGTCCCTGGGCGTGTCACGCACCGCCGTCTGGAAACATATCAAGGCCCTCAAGGACCTTGGCTACCGCATTGAGGCGGTTCCCTCCCGTGGATACAGCCTCGTCTCAACTCCCGATATCCTCACTCCCGCTGAACTGTCATCCGGCCTTCACGTCACAAGAATCGGCACGTCGCTCGTGTGCATTGGTGAAGCTGAATCGACCAACGTCCTTGCCTACCGTCTCGCAGAAGAAGGCGCTGCCGAAGGGACCGTGGTGATAGCCGATGCCCAGACCCGGGGCAAGGGGCGGCTCGGCAGGCAGTGGGAGTCACCGCCTGGGGTCAACCTCTACTGTTCCATCATTCTTCGTCCCCCAATCATGCCGCTCCACGCCCCCCAGCTGACCTTTCTCTCGGCGGTGGCGGTGGCCGAGGCCATTGAGCGGTCTGCTGGCCTAACACCAGCAATCAAGTGGCCCAACGACGTCCTTGTGAACGGGTTTAAGGTGGCCGGCATGCTCAATGAGATGAGCGCCGAGACCGAGCGGGTCGAGTTTCTCATCCTTGGCATCGGCGTCAACATCAATATGCAGCGAGATCAGTTCCCGCGCGACCTTCGCCACCCGGCAAGCTCTCTCGCCATCGAAGCGGGGCGCGAGGTGGAGCGGCTTCCCTTTACCCGGGCGCTCCTGGAATCCCTTGACTCACATTATGTACGGTACCTTGCCGGTGGATACGATCCGCTCCGGCAGGCATGGCTTGCCAGGAGCGCCGTCATGGGGCGGAGAGTCCGGGTGAGCGGCCAGGATGGCGAGAGAATAGGGACTGTTGAAGGGATCGACGAAATCGGCGCCCTTCTCATCAAGGATACCGACGGTCTGACGCAGCGGATACTGGCCGGTGATGTAACAATTGAAGAGTGAAGAAGCGAGATAGTGATGTACTGAGATAGCAAGGGCAGTTGCTCCCTCGTTGTCTCCATCTCTCGCTATCTCGCTGTTTTCCGGAGGGAAATCATGCTTCTCGTCATCGACGTGGGCAATACCAATATTGTTCTCGGCATCTACGACGGCCACAGGCTCTTACGGGACTGGCGGATATCAACTGACAAGGCCAAGACGTCCGACGAGTACGGCATCCTGATCCGTGAGCTTTTCCGTAGCGCCGGTATCGACTTTAAGGATGTGCGGGCCATTATCATTTCTTCGGTGGTGCCGACTTTGTCCGGAGTCCTGGAAAGACTTTCCCGGAACTACTTCGGTTACTGCCCCATTGTGGTTGGTCCCGGCATAAAGACCGGCATGCCGATCCAGTACGACAACCCCAAGGAGGTGGGAGCCGACCGGATTGTCAACGCAGTGGCTGGCTACGAGAAATACAAGACATCCTTGATTATCGTCGATTTCGGCACCGCCACCACCTTCGATTATGTGAACCGCAAGGGGGAGTACTGCGGTGGCGCCATCGCCCCGGGGCTCGTCATATCCATGGAGGCCCTGTTCCAGAGGGCGAGCAAGCTTCCCCGCGTTGACATCGTGAAGCCCCCGGTGGTTATTGCCCGCAACACAGTCAACTCTATGCAGGCTGGCATCTTCTACGGGTATGTGGGGCTTGTGGACGAGATCGTGACCCGCATGAAAGCGGAGAGTAAGGATACCCCCCGGATCATCGCCACGGGGGGACTCGCCGGGCTTATCGCCCCCGAGTCTAAGACCATCGAGGCGGTGGAGGAGTACCTTACGCTGGAGGGACTGCGGATACTGTACGAACGGAATAGGGAGTGAGATAACGATATAGCGCGGAAGTCAAAAGGTCGATGAAGACCTATACCTTATCATCACGGGAGGATGTATGGGCAAGTATGATACCGCAAAGTTGAGAAACCTCGGAATTGTCGCCCACGGCGGCGCAGGCAAGACCTCTCTCACGGAAGCCATACTCTTCACCACGGGGATGATTGACCGTCTTGGCCGGGTCGACGACGGCACGTCCACCATGGATTTCGAGCCCGAGGAGATCAAGCGGAAGATCACAATCTCGTCCTCCCTCGACCACTGCGAATGGAATGGCCATTCGCTCCACATCGTCGACACCCCCGGCTACGGAAACTTCATCGCCGACACCCGTTCCTGCATGCGGGCGCTGGGTGGGTGTGTCGTGATCCTCTCGGCCATCTCCGGCGTCAAGGTTCAGACCGAGGAGGTCTGGGAGTGGGCCAACGAGTTCGAGCTTCCCCGCATTGCCTTTGTCAACAAGATGGACCGGGAATATGCCAACTTTCTCCGAGCCATCGACGACATGCAAAAGTCCCTTAAGGCCCGCGGCGTGGCGGTTCAGATGCCCCTCGGTGCTGCCGAAACCTTCGAGGGGGTCATCGATCTCATCACCATGAAGGCCTACCGCTATGCCAAGGACGGCTCCGGCACGTTCACGGAGGAGGAGATTCCCGCTGAAGATCGTGACGAGGCCCAACGGCTCCGCGACATCCTCGTGGAAACCGTTGCCGAGGCCTATGATGCCCTGACCGAGAAATATCTGGAAACCGGAGAGCTTACCGAGGAGGAGATTCTGGACGGTCTGCGGATCGGTACGCTCCGTTACACCTTTACGCCTGTCTGCTGTGGCTCGGCCACCTTGAACATCGGCGTTCGCCATCTGCTCGATTACATCTGCCACTGTCTTCCGTCCCCCCTTGACCGGGGAGCCGTTGTCGGTGCCAATCCCAAGACCGGCGAACTGGTCGAGCGCAAGCCCGACGAGGCAGAACCCTTCTCGGCCCTCGTATTCAAGACCACGTCGGATCCCTATACCGGCAAGATTTCCATTTTCCGGGTTTATTCAGGGGTCCTTAACTCCGATTCGACTATCTACAATCCGGTCCGCGAATGTGAGGAGCGGATCGGCCAGATCTACGAGTTGGAGGGGAAGAAGCAGAAGCCGATCAAACAGGCCGTGGCGGGCGACATCGTGGCGGTGGCGAAGCTCAAGGAGACCCTCACCGGCGACACTCTTTGTGACAAGGACAAACCGATCGTTTATGAGCCGGCTAAACTGCTCCAGCCGGTCATTTCCTACGCTATCCAGCCCAAGACCAAGAACGACGAGGACAAGATTCACGGCGCGCTCCAACGGCTCATGGAAGAGGACCAGACGATCCAGATCCGCCGTGATGAGAAGACTCGCGAACTTATTCTCTCGGGCATGGGGCAGGTACACCTTGAGGTTACCATCGAGAAGCTGAAGCGCAAGTTCAATGTCGACGTGGAGATGAAAACCCAGAAGGTGCCCTATCTGGAAACCTTCAAGGCCCAGGTGAAGGCCCAGGGGAAATACAAGAAGCAGTCGGGGGGCAGGGGCCAGTACGGCGACTGCTGGGTGGATTTTTCTCCTCAGCAGCGGGGCGAGGGATTCCTGTTCGAGGACAAAATCGTTGGCGGCGTCATTCCTCGCCAGTATATCCCGGCGGTGGAGAAGGGAATCTTCGAGGCATCCCAGGACGGGTTCCTGGCCGGCTATCCCATGGTGGACTTCAAGGCTGCTGTCTATGATGGTTCTTTCCACACGGTCGATTCATCGGAGATGGCGTTCAAGGTTGCCGGTTCCCTGGCCTTTAAAAAGGCGATGGAGACGGCCAAGGTGGTTCTCCTGGAGCCGATGATGAACATGAAGGTGACGGTTCCCGAGGAGACCATGGGTGACGTGATCGGCGACCTGAACTCCCGGCGTGGCAAGGTGGTCGGCGTCGAGCCCAAGGCCAATTCCCAGATCATCCGGTCCGTGGTTCCCATGGCCGAGGTTCTTTCCTACGCCAACGATTTGAAATCCATGACCAGCGACCGTGGCCTCTTTACCATGGAGTTCTCCCACTACGAAGAAGTGCCGAGTCATCTGGCACAGAAGATCATTGCCGAATCGGCCAAGGCGAACGAGAAAAACAGCCACTGACCGAGGCAGAATCAGGAGGAACGTATCAGATGAACATCGAATTTGATCAGGAGCCCGGGGATAAGTCATCAAAGGGAGGGGGGAGCAATTCTCGTCTCCTCCTTCTGGTGCTTCTGCTTCTTGTGGCGGTATTCGGCTATCTCTTCTACTTCACCGACCTCATCAAACCACGCCAGGAGGCCCAGGCGCCGGCGCCGGTTCAGCCTAGCCAGGTGAAACAGCCGATCCCTCCCAGACCAGGCGGCCAGCCGCCTGTGGGTGCATCTGCCGAATCTTCACAGCCGGGGGCCGTCACTCCTGCCACGACCGCACAGTCTGAGCCGCCGAAGGTGGGTCAGGAACAGAAGGCGCCTGAAAAGGCCAAGACAGAACCGCCGAAGCCCGAAGCAGCGAAAGCAGCCAAGCCGGAGGTCCCTGCAGCGAAGAAAGAACAGCCCAAAGCTGCTGAACCGGCAAAGGCCCAGGTAGACGCAAAACAGAAGGCTGCCCAGACTCAAGCGGATGACAAACAGAAGGCCGCACCTCCCCAGACCACGACGAAGGAGGTGAAGAAGCCTGTTTCGACTCCGGAGAAACCCAAGACTGCCAGGGGTGAGGAGGGCAAAAAGGCTGCGGCAAAGAAGGAGGCAACCGGCGTTGCCGTTGCCAAAACGCGAATCACGGCCAAGGCTTCTGCTGCCCCTAAGCCTGCTGCCGCGAAAAGGGCGGGAGAATACACGCTACGGATCGGCGAGTATGTTGTGCCTACGGCAATGGAGAAGGATAAGGTGAAAGTCCGCGAGGCCGGTCTCACGCCTGTCGTGAAGCAGGGAGTCAGGAAGAAAGAGCCGATGATCCGGTTGTTCTTCGGCGAGTATGCCGATCAGGAAACGGCCCGCAAAGAACTCCAGAGACTGCAAGATGCCACCGTGGAGGGTTTCGTTCTCAAAGAGGGAGGTGCGTATCAGGTCTATGCCGGATCCTACTTCGCGCAGGAGCGAGCCACCAAGGAGCAGGAGCGTCTGGCGGGGCTTGGGTACAGGCTTACCCTCAGGAAGGTGAACGTTGCCGTGCCGACTGTCCTCCTGACGGCAGGCAAGTACGGGAGCCGGGATGAGGCCCTCAAGGATGCGGCGCGACTGAAGAAAAAAGGGCTTGCTCCGTCCGTTATCCCAAACGACAAGTAGCGGAGCAGCTTCCCTGAAAGTAACCCTGAAAATATCTCCCCGGGCCGCGAGGTTTCTTGCCAAGGGGGTGCCGAGCGAGGAAAAACTGAAAGTGGTCGGGGGGGAGGCGGATCTTTCCCCTCCCGATTTGGTAACGGTTCTCTTTTTCCTGGCCCATGACCAGGATGGCGCTGTCAGGGATGGAGCACGGATGCGTCTCGCGGAGCTGCCGGAAGGTATGCTCCGCGAAGCTGTTTCCACCCCCTCTCTCCATCCGAGAATTCTGGACGGGCTTGCCCGCCTTCACTACCGCAATGGAGAGATGGCCGTACTGATAGTCTCCCACATCAACTGCAGTGAGGAGACACGGATATTCCTCGCAGAGCATGGCATAGAGGGCGCGCCTCGGCCTCACCATGCCGCGGCACAGCCCCACAGGAACGAGGAGCTGAGGGCGGATGAGGAACTTACCGAGGAGGGTGAGGAGCCGGTCGACGAGGAAAGCGAGGCGTTCCGGGGAAAATACCAGCTTGCCCAGGTCATGGGGGTGTCCGACAAGATCAAGATAGCCCAGACCGGCGACAAGGAATGGCGGATGATCCTTATCCGGGATTCCAACAAGCTTGTGTCGGGGACTGTCATCAAGAACCCCCGGATCACTGAACAGGAGGTTCTGGTGATCGCCAAGTCGTCCATTCAGAATGACGAGATTCTCCGCGTCATCTGTGCCAACAAGGAGTGGATCAAGAACTACCAGATACGCAAGGCGCTCGTGGAGAACAACAAGACGCCGCTCCCCACGGCACTCCGCTTCCTGGCGACTTTGGGCGAAAAGGACTTGGCCCACCTGGCCAAGAGCAAGAGCATCTCGTCGGTTCTTTCGACCCAGGCGAGGAAGCTGCTTCTCAGCAAGAAAAAGGACCGATAGGATAGGAGGACGGCAACGATGGCCCTGTTCAACAGAACGAAGCGCGAGATTAACGCAAAGATCGTCTACTTCGGACCGCCCCTCGCCGGCAAGGCCACGACCCTTCACTTCATCCACCGGAAGCTGAAGCCGGAGTACCGTGGCGCCATGAAAACGATGGGGGGGCAGATGGACCGCATGCTCTTCTTTGATTTCATGCCCCCCGAGCTGGGGGAGGTGAACGACCACCGTGTCCGCTTCCATCTCTATACCGTTCAGGGAGAGGTAACGAATCCCTCCACTTGGAAAACCGTTCTCAAGGGAGCTGACGGTGTTGTCTTTATTGCAGACGCGTCGCCGGAATCCCGCACCGTTACCCGGGACAGTATGGAGAGTCTGCGTGGCTACCTCCAGAGCTACGGTCAGGAGCTGGAGAAGCTCCCCTGCGTGATCCAGTGCAACAAGAGCGATCTGCCCGATGCCCTTTCCCCTGAGGAGGTGGCGAGAGTTATTGCCTCTGCCGGGTTTCCTGCGGTGAAGGCTTCTTCCCGAACAGGGGAGGGGGTTCTTCAGGTACTTTCCACAGTTGTGAAACGGATCATGAAAGAACTTCGGGAACAGGGGCATGATGGTGAACGGGACGGCATGTTTGCTGCGTTTCCTGTTCAGGCTGTTCCCGTGATGCCGTCCGATGATGAGTCTGAACCGGTGGGGCGGGAGGGAGAAAAGGTCACGACCGACGCTGAAACCATTGAAGGGGCAGCTGAAGCTCTTTCCGACGCTGTACCGACCCTTGCCTTGGGTGGTAGGGTCGCGGTGACTCCCGACGGATCCCTCCGGGTTCCCCTTACCGCCAGGTGTGGCGGGGTTGAAAAAGGGTTTGTACTGTCGATCTCCTTGGCACCGGAGACACCTTCGGTGGCATAACAGTCAAGGTAGGGCGTGCGGCTTCGTCCGCGCCAACTCTAAGGCATGCGCAGCGGTGACCTCTAATGGAATTCAATCTCGACATGATCGGCCGGCTTCTCCTGGCCTCCCTCCTGGGAGGTCTGATCGGCCTGGAACGGGAGATTCACGGCCGGCCAGCCGGGTTCAGGACGCATCTGCTCGTGTCCCTGGGGTCGTGCCTCTTTGTTGCCACGTCCCTGGAATTCTATCGGCTCTACGGCAATTTTAGCGGCGTCGGTCCCATCGGTGTCGATCCTGGCCGGATTGCTGCCCAGGTTGTTACCGGCATCGGCTTTCTTGGCGCGGGGGCAATCATCCGCGAGGGGGCGTCCATTCGTGGACTCACTACTGCTGCCTGTCTCTGGATTGCCGCAGCCATCGGGCTTGCGTGTGGAGCCGGCCTTTTCATTGTATCGTTGGTCGTCACAGTGATTTCGCTGGCAACCCTTCTTCTCCTGAAGAGGGTTGAAGGCTTGTTGAAGCGCGACACATACAACTCCGTCAAGGTCTGGAGCGACGATGTGGCGGGACAGCTCGGCAGGATTGAGCGGATACTGAAAGATGGCGAGTTAGAAATAATCGATTTTAACGTGGAGAAGGATATCGATGCCGCGCGCATTTTTTTTAAATTCCAAGTCAAATACAGCATGCGTGGCAAGAAAGTCGAAGTTATCGATGCCCTCGTCTCCGTTGACGGCGTACGTAAAGTGCGCCTAGATTGAATACCGGAGCCCGTATCACCCCGCGTGTTCCCCAGGACGCGTTCCCTACGCTCTGCTCCCTGCATCATCAAAATTTTCCCCGGTGAACTGAAAAACTGACATGCTGTACTTCTTTTTGCACATCATCGTTCGATCTGCGCGGCGCACTGCTCTTCTCGTCGTGGCACTTCTTTTCTGCGCCGTAACCGCTCAAGGGAGTAACTCCCATGAGCCCGACCTGACGGACCTGAGTCTCGAAGAACTGATGGGGATTGAGGTAACGTCGGTTTTCCGAAAGCCCCAGAGCGTGGCCGACAGTGCTGCGGCGGTGTATGTGGTGACTCGTGAGGATATCCGCCGATCAGGTGTCACCAACATCGCCGATGCCCTCCGCATGGTACCCGGCGTCCAGGTTGCCCGGCACGACAACAACGAATGGGCTGTCAGTGTTCGCGGTCTGAACAGCCGCTACTTCAGCAAGCTCCTGGTGCTCATTGACGGACGCACCGTCTACGGTTCCATGATGAATGGCATCGCCTGGGAGTGGGTCGATACCCTTATCGAGGATGTGGAGCGAATCGAGGTGATCCGTGGCCCGGGTGGGTCCCTGTGGGGGGCCAATGCGGTCAATGGCATCATTAACATCATTACCGCCCACGCTGCCCAGACCCAGGGATTTCTTGTCACTGCAGGAGGGGGGACCGAAGAGCGTGCCG
>CAJPFF010000084.1 GCA_905339345.1 Geobacteraceae bacterium
AGCGATCGACAACGGCTTGGCCAGCCGCCTGGTAGGAGAGGGTGTGCTGGAAGAGGAAGATGATGACATGCTGTTGCCCGAAATCGAAAACCTGATCGACCGTTTCGGCGCCGATGCCCCGGCCGAGGATTTTTTGCGCTACGAGTAACTAAGCATCGGCAGTGCAGCAGTGTATAAACGTTGTGCCAAGTCTTTCAAGGCTCATCGCCCCTGCTGTGGGCGGCAGGTTCACGCCCTCCGCAGCCGCCGCAACATCCGCCATGAGCACCGCCAGTATCAGCAAGCGCGCTTTTGTCATCACTTAGACTCAGGTCGCGCAGCGGATCGCCAGGGGTGCCTGTCAAGGGCAATATCTGATAAGGCTCCATCGTTACCGACTCCACCCGGTCGCCCAGCACCACCAGCCTGCCCTCAAGTCGGGAATTACCGGTCTCGCTGAATTCAAAACGATACGTGCGGCGAAACACACGGCGCCCGGACCTGTCCCGCTCCAGCGCCAGCCCGATGTTCGCGACCGTGTCGTCGAGAAATTGCACATTCGCGTCGCTGCAGACTTTTTTCCCCTTAGCACGGGCGATCTCAAGCGCGCTCAGGCTGTTGAACCAGAACCACACCAGCGCGGCAAACGCCAGCAGTAAAAGCAAACTTGCCACATCCATAGGCTGAAAAATCCTGAATGACCAATTGCGAAAGTTTAACTGATTATGGTGGTGGCTTTTTCAAAAAGCCAAAATTAAAAACCACTGAACAGACAAGCTAATATGCGAGGCCATTGCGTGCAGCATCGCTGCATACCAGCATAAATGTAGCCTTAGCCAGCGCTCAATGATACGCTCTGCAAGATTCAATAATCGCAGGCAGTCATGTTCGAACAAACCTTCAGAAATATAGACGACGCCCTCAGGAAAGAAGCGGGCTGTACCACCGAGCTAGATTACACCGAGCAGACCTCGTGGCTGCTGTTCCTGAAATACCTCGATGCGCTGGAACATCAAAAGGCGATGGAAGCCGGACTGGAGGGAAGAAAATATTCCTACGTGCTCGACCCGCAATACCGCTGGGAGAGCTGGGCCTCGCCAAAAGACAAGCACGGAAAACTTGACCACAATCGC
>CAJPFF010000085.1 GCA_905339345.1 Geobacteraceae bacterium
AGAGCTGGATGCGCCCCTTGCGATCCTGGAGCTGGATGAAGGCGGCCTTGCCAAAGGAACGGAGGGCGATGATCCGCCCGGCAACAACAAAGGTGGCAGCCCCCTCTTCAATCGTCTCGCAATGGCCGAAGGCAGCGACAACGTCTGCCGACGTATGCTGGGGCCTGAAGTCGTTCGGATAGGGGTTGATTCCCGCTTCCCAGAGGGCATCGACCTTGCGCCGCCTCTGGAGCAGCAACTCGCTCAGTTCTTCCATGTGACGTGTAATCCCTTTCTCGGTGCAGGTTTCGGCCGGTTTAACAATCCGACAAATTAGCCCACGGGCAGAGCCAAGTCAAGACAAAACCCGGGAGCCTCGCTGTGGCTCCCGGTTGCGCCTGCTTACTCCTGAATGCTTCCCGCGATTACTTCGCGCACTTCTCCGGGCGAACTACCCTCGAAGCGTACCGGCCCCAGATACTCCCCGTTCAGATAGCACGCCCCCCCTCCCGCAACCAGACGTTCGCCAGTCGTGTTTCTGAAGGCGAAACTCACCCCACCCTGGGGAGCCTGGAAGGGCTCTTCCCGCTCGACGGGAAGAGTAAATCTGGCCACCGGCGCAAGGTGCCCGGAAACGGAAACGGCAGGCCCCCCCGGCGTCGCCTCGGCGACGTTCAGGGCCACGACCGACGCTTTCTTGTCCCTCTGGGTGCCAGGAAGTTGGGCCTTCACCGTCACCTCTACCATCTTGTTGCCGGCTAGCCTGAAATCGTAGAAGGGGGTCCAGCCAATCCCCGTGGTGAGAAAACTGTAGGAAGCTCCTCCCTTCCCCGACAGCCATATCCGGGCGACACTGCCGCCGATCCCCCCCTCCTTCTTAAGGGCATCCATGCGGGCATCGACCGCCTTGAGCCCCTCCTCCGCCCGGCGTCGCCCCCGGTAGACTTCCTCCAGTTGAGCAACGGCATAGTCGGTCCCCTTCCTGATGGTTTCAAGGGGCTCAGGGTTGTTCTTGGTCTTGCGGGGTGCCTTGCTGCTCTGGGACTTGGCGGCCGCCTTGAAGATTTCCTGGCGAACTTCCAGGGCCTTCAGTCGGTCTTCAAGGGCACGGCGCCGCTCGGTGAGCTCCTTCATTTCCTTGTCTGCCTTGGAGTCGGGCCGCGTGGGGATTACGTCAACCCTTGTGACAGAGCCCGACCCAGCGGGCCGCACGCGGAAGGAACCGGTGATGTACGTGCCGGGAAACGGTAGCTCCAGGTAGCCTTTGGGGGCAGGGGCCACACCCTCGACCCGCGTACCGTCCAGATAGTACGTGACGTTTGCGGGGGCAGCCGTGACCGGTGATGCAACCAAAAACACCATGACTACAATGAGCAGAACTCGCATAAGCCCTCCCTGGCAGTTCAGTTGTGCAACGTGCGACGTCAATAGATGCCGGCTACTTTTCGGCGCCGAGCAGCTCCACCTCGAAGATGAGCGTCGCATTGGGCGGGATCACGCCGCCAGCGCCTGCCGCGCCATACCCAAGCTGGGACGGAACGATGAGCCGCCGTTTGCCTCCCACCTTCATGGTCAGAACCCCTTCGTCCCAGCCGGGGATCACCTCACCGGCGCCAACGGTGAAGACGAAGGGTTCCCCCCGGTCAACGGAGCTGTCGAACTTGGTGCCATTCTCAAGCCAGCCGGTGTAGTGAACCTTCACGGGCTTGCCCGCAGTAGGCTGGGGACCGTTGCCAATGACGAGATCCACGTAGGAAAGCCCGGACGGGGTCGTGACGGCGGACGCCGGTGCCGCTGCGGTGGCAGGCTTGGCCTCCCCCGACGGTTTGGCGTCCTTGTCGGAGCAGGCGGCGATGGCCACCCCGGTGATGAAAAGAAACAGAACCAGCAGTTTTTCAACGGATCTCACAAAAACCTCCCTGCTCAATCAATTCCGCCCAGGCGGAGGATGTACTCCCACTCGTGAGGCGTCACCGGCTGGACCGACAGGCGGCTCCGCTTGAGAAGCACCATGCCGGCCAGTTCGGGATGCATCTTCATCTCGGCGAGGGTTACCGGCCGCTTGAAAGGCCGGCCATACCTCACGTCAACCATGTACCAGATTGGGTTGTCACGGCTCGCCCGCGGATCGAAGTGCTCGCAGGCCGGGTCGAGGGCCGTCCCGTCGGGGTACCCCTCGCTCACCACCTCGGCGATGCCAACGACCGCCGGTTCAGGAATGCTACTGTGATAGAAAAGGACGCCATCCCCCGGTTTGATCTCGTCCCGCAGCAGGTTCCGGGCCTGGAAGTTCCGCACCCCGTCCCAGTGCTCCCTGCTGCTAGGGCGCGGCTTCAGGTCATCGAACGAGAAGCAGGATGGCTCAGTCTTGAAGAGCCAGAAACGGCGATTACGCGTCACGGACAGTCCCCACGATGCTACGAAAGCTGGTGGACGAAGAGTCCGCTGCGAAGTTTCGGCTCGAACCAGGTGGACTTGGGAGGCATGATCTGCCCGGCGTCGGCCAGTTGCATGAGATCTTCCATGGAGGTGGGGTTGAGGGAAAAGGCGATCCGGTAGTCGCCGCCATCCACGAGCCGCTTCAGCTCCTCCGTCCCCCGGATGCCGCCGACGAAGGATATCCGTTGGTCGGTACGGGGATCGCTGATGGCCAGGATCGGGCTTAGAAGGTTGTTCTGAAGGATAGACACATCCAGGTGGGACACCGCGTCCCCCTCGTCGAAGGTGCCCGGCTTGGCGACGAGCTGATACCAGCGCCCCTCCAGGTACATGCCGAACTCGTGCCGCCGGGACGGCGCGAACCCCTTGGCCGCCGGCGCTATGGCGAAGCAGTCGCCGATGCGGGTTATCAGCTCCGCGACGGAGTGGCCGTTCAGGTCCTTCACCGCCCGGTTATAGGGCATGATGTTCATCTCGCTGTCGGGGAAGATGACGGTAAGGAACCAGTTGTACTCCTCGCTTCCCGTGTGGCCGGGGTTGGCAGCCCGCCGCAATGCGCGCACGCGACCGGCGGCGGCGCTCCGGTGGTGGCCATCGGCCACGTAGAGGGTTTCGATGGCGGCAAACCGCTGTGTGAGATCGTCGATGGCCGCCTGCTCGGCGATGATCCAGAGGGTGTGGGTAACACCGTCGCCGGTGGTGAAGTGATAGGTGGGTTCTCCGGCCGCTACCCCAGCCACGAGGGCGGTAATGGCGGGGTCGTTGCGGTAGGTGTAGAAGACCGGCTCGTCGTTTGCGTCCAGGTAATCGATGTGCTTTACCCGGTCCTCTTCTTTGTCGGCCCGGGTCAACTCGTGCTTTTTAATGACGCCGCTCTCGTAGTCGTCCACCCCGGCACAGACCACGAGGCCCGTCTGCTCGATGGCCCCCATCTTCTGGCGATAGACGTAGTAGCATTCATCCCGGTCCTGGATAAGGGTCCCCTCAGCGATGAAACGCTTCATGTTCTCCCGCCCCTGCTCGTACACCTCCTCGGCGTAGGGGTCCACCTCTGCCGGGAGATCAATCTCGGGACGCGAGACGTGGAGGAAACTGTAGGGATTGCCCGCAGCCATGGCCTTTGCCTCCTCGACGTTCATGACGTCGTAGGGGAGAGCAGCCACCTTCTCGGCAAGGGATTCAGGCGGGCGCAGTGCCCGGAACGGTTTGATCAGTGCCATGGAATTACCTCGTGTCTCTATCAGAAATAACGGCGGCCGCCCATGAACTTCTTGGCGAAGTAGCTCTCGTCGAGGGAGGATACCTTGATGTCATCCCCACGGCGGGGAGCATGGACGAACCTTCTGTCTCCCACGTAGATTCCCACGTGGTTGATACTGTCTTCGGAAGCGCCGAAAAAGACCAGGTCGCCATCCTTCAGGTCGTCACGACCCACCGGGTCCCCCACCTTGAACTGCTCCCGGGAGGTGCGGGGGATGTTGACGCCGCAGAGGTTGTAGACGGCGCGGGCAAAGCCGCTGCAGTCCATCCCGTCCACCACCGTGTTGCCTCCCCAGCGGTAGGGTATCCCCACAAACCGCTCGGCGGTGCGCGCGGCAATCTGCCCCATGTCCTTGTCCCCCTTCGGGGATTCGGGCTGTTTTTTGCGGGGCTCCACGGGGGGACGACCGATGGAAGTCGCCGGCTCCCGCTTCACCACGGTTTCGCGCTTGCCGGAAAGCTCCTGGGGAGGTGCGATGAAATAGGCCCCGATGAGTCCGTCGGAAACCAGCTTCCGGGCTTCCTTCTGGGCTGCCTGCTTGGACGGGAAATCACCGAAACGAACGGCATAGAGGCCATTGTCGCGCTTGAAATAGAATGCTTCTATCCCCCGCACCTGGAGCTGGGCCGCCAGGCGCTCGGCGTTCTTCACCTCGGAGAAGGCGCCGACCTGTATGGCGTGCCCCACCCGGGAAAGTCCGGCCCGCGGGGCAGCACAACCGGTAGCTGCCAGAATGGAAATGACGACAAATACTGTCAGAAGAACGACGAATTTCTGCATCAGTCGATGGTATCCTTCACGTCGCGGCGCACCCCCATGAGGAAGGCAACGATGAATTCCTCCAGGCCGCCGTCCAGAACCGCGTCGGTATTGCCGGTTTCAACACCGGTCCTCAAGTCCTTCACCATTTTGTAAGGGTGAAGGACATAGGAACGGATCTGACTCCCCCAGCCGATCTCCTTCTTCTCCCCGCCAATCTCGGCCGCCTTTGCCTCGCGCTCCTGAAGCTCTTTCTCGTAGAGCTTGGCCCGCAGCATCCGCATGGCGGTCGCCTTGTTCATGTGCTGGCTCCGCTCGCACTGGCTGGCAGCCACGAGGCCCGTGGGGATATGGGTGATACGGACGGCCGAATCGGTGGTGTTAACGTGCTGGCCGCCGGCACCGCTGGAGCGGTACGTGTCGATCCGCAGGTCCGTTTCGACGATAGTCACCTCGATATCATCCTCGATCTCGGGGAAAGCAAAGACCGAGGCGAAGGAGGTATGCCGCCGGGCGTTCGAATCAAAGGGAGAAATCCGTACGAGGCGGTGGATGCCGGCTTCGGCCTTAAGATAGCCATATGCATACTCACCGTCAACGGTAAAGGTGGCCGACTTGACCCCTGCCTCGTCCCCGGCCTGGTAGTCGGTAATCTCCGTCTTCCACCCCTTGCGCTCGCAGTAGCGGAGATACATCCGCAAGAGCATTTCGGCCCAGTCCTGGGCCTCGGTGCCGCCGGCGCCGGCATTGATGGAGAAGAAGCAAGCGCTCTTGTCATGGGGTCCTGAGAGCATCCGCTGGAACTCGGCCCCCTCCACCTCCTTCTCAAGCTGGTCATTGAGCCCCCGGACCTCGTCGAGGGTCGCCTCGTCGGCGGCCTCCTCGCCAAGCTCGATCAGGACCCGGATATCCTCCGTCTGCCGGCTGAGGCGATCCCAGATATCCACTATCTTCTCGATCCGGGTGCGCTCTTTGAGAACCTGCTGGGCCTTCTCATTGTCATCCCAGAAGCCGGGGACCGCAATCTGGGCCTCCATCTCCTGGATATCTTCCCGCTTCCGATCTATGTCAAAGAGACCCCCGGAGCTTGGCAATTCTCTCCGAGAGATTTTCGACGCGGGCTACTTCTTCTCTGAACATCCATGACTCCTTGTGATGATGGTGATAATCCATGGAGGGGCGCTGCTTGCTGCGCCCTCTCCCGGGTGGAAAACTCAGGCCCTAGAGTTTTTCCTCCTGAACGCGATAACAACAACGATTGCCGCCACAGCGAGACACCCCCAGGCGAAGATGTCCCCGTGGCGGTTGTAGAAGGTCACTCCCTCGCCCAGCCTCACCTCTCCGTTCAACACCGCCTCCTGGAAGAGCGGCGTCATTCCCCGGATGTGCCCCTTACTGTCGATGATAGAGGTTATGCCGGTGTTGGCCGCCCGCACCAGCGGCACCCGGTTCTCTACGGCACGGAAGACAGTCATGGAGAGATGCTGGTAGGGTGCCGACGAGCGTCCGAACCAGGCGTCGTTGGTGATGTTGACGAGGAGGCGGCTTCCGGCCTGCACGTAGGCCCGGGAGAGTTCCGGGAAGATTCCCTCGAAGCAGACGAGGATGCCGATCCTCCCCTTGCCGGTGTCCAGGGCGGCTATCTGTGCACCGGGCGAGAAATCGCCGATGCCGGCCACGAGTTTGTTGACGAAGGGGAGGAGTTTCGCCATCGGCACGTACTCGCCGAAAGGAACCAGGTGGATCTTGTCACTGCGGCCAATCACGTCACCCCACGGAGAGAGGAGGAAGGCACTGTTCAAATACTTCAACCGCTCCCCATCATTTTCGTAGGCGGGACTCCCGACCACGGCACAGGTGTTGAGCTCCTTGGTTAAATCCTTGATGCGGGAGGCATACCGCGCCTCGTCCTGGAAGTAGAAGGGGGCGGCGCTCTCGGGCCAGACCAGGAGATCTGCCGGCCCCGCGGCGCATGCCTTGCGCGAAAGCCTCTCGTAGATGGCAACAGTCTCTTCCTGGAACGACGGATCCCACTTTACGTTCTGGTCGATGTTCCCCTGGATGAGGGCCACCTTGAAGGGCGCACCGTTCTCGGGGACATGGAGGCGCTTGAAACCGTAGGCAACTGTGGCAAGGAGCAGGGCAATCAGAAACACGGCGCTCTTCACCGGGTAGGGAGCCGGCTCCCGTGCCGCAAAACCGCGGATGATCCGGTAGAGAACCACGTTCGCCAGGGCGATGAGAAAACTCAGGCCATAGACCCCGGTAACGTCGGCGATCTGGATAAGGGGGAGAGTCCGGTACTGGGTGTAGCCGAGGCTTGCCCAGGGGAACCCGGTAACGAGGAAGGCCCGCACGTACTCAAGCCCCACCCAGATGAACGGGAACGAAATGAGGAGTGAAATACCCCGCTCCTCCCCCCGCCGGACCAGGTAGGCTGTCAGGGCCGGGTAAAGGGCCAGGTATGACACGAGCATTGAAAGTACACCAAGGCTCACTATCCACGGAAGCTTGCCGTAGGTGGTGACGACGATGGTGATCCAGTAGAGGATGCCCGCGTAGGCTGTGAGACCCGCCACGAAGCCAAGGCGGAAGGCCTTGCGGGGATCCTTCCGGCCGCAGGCGAGAAGGAGCGGCACGAACGCGACCCAGGCGAAGATAGAGATACCGGCACTCGGAAACGAGAGCGCAAGAAGCGCACCAGAGAGAATTGCCATCAGGTAGTCGCGCCGGGGAATGGCGTCAAAATCAGGCATCCGTAATCTGTGGTAGTCCACTACCCCTCGGTCTCCTCAGAAGCGCCGGTCCGACGGATCACACGCACCTTCCTGATGTTCCGCTCGCCTCCTTCGAGAACGGTCATCCGGAGGGTGCCGTTCTCGATCTCCTCGCCCACCTTCGGAATCCGACCGGTCAGATGGAAGATGAGGCCGGCCACGGTGTCGAACTTATCACGCTCGATTTCGATACCGAAGCGCTCCTCCAACTCCTCGATGGGGAGCCGGGCGTCCACAAGGACCGAGCCGTCGGGTTCCTCCACAAGCCAGTCCTCCTCCAGATCGTACTCGTCCTGAATATCCCCCACGATCTGCTCCAGGAGGTCTTCGATGGTGACGAGCCCCGATGTGCCGCCGTACTCGTCGATGACGATGGCGATGTGGACCCGCTTGCGCTTGAACTCTTGGAGGAGCTCTTCCAGGTTCTTGGTCTCGGGGATGAAGTAGGGGGTCCGCATGATCCGCTTGATATTGATGGATGCGTCGCTCATCCCCCAGTACTTGAGGAGGTCCTTGGCGTAGATGAGACCCGTGATGTTGTCGACGGTCCCGTCGTACACCGGAATCCGTGAATGGCCGCAGGCTATGATGGTCCTCAGAACCTCTCCCACCGAGGTGTCGACGGAGACGCTGGCCATGTCGGTGCGCGGCACCATGATCTCCCTGACCACCGTATCGCTGAGCGCAAAGATGGAGCGGATCATCTCGTTCTCTTCCGGATTGATGAGCCCCTCTTCCTCGCTGGCGTCGATGATCTCCTGGATCTCCTCTTCGGTGATCCGTTTCTTGCCGGTCAGAAACCTGCCAAACATGTCAATCAGTCCGGAGCTTTTCCTGCCAGAGCCCTCGTCCAAGGCCTGTGTTCCTCCTTTGTCGTGTGTTGGCGTAAAAAACGCCTATTTCATGAACCGGAACAGCATCAGCACCAAGAGGGTGACCCCCGCCCCGGTAACCGCGCCGAATACTACCTCGCGCATGGTGTGGATGCTGAGCAGAAGCCGCGAGTGGCTCACCATTACCGCGAGGGCGATGGTCAGAATCGAGATGAGGGGGTCCTGGGTGTTGAGAGTGACCAGGGTGGCGATGGAGAAGGCCACCGCCGCATGGCCGCTGGGGAGTCCCCCCTCAAGCGGCGTCCCCTTGCCTGAAATCGACTTGAGGATCACCACCACGATCACCACCGCCAGCAGGGCCACCACCGCCCCCATCTCCGACGGGGTACCTATCATGGCAAGCGCCTCCTTGTAAATGGGAAAAATGTAATGGGACAGGATCAGGTAGCCCATGACCGCGGCGCCGATGGCCGCCACGAGCACCCCGCCGGCAGCAACGTCCTTGGCGATCTTGGCAAGGGGGTGGTACTCCGGTGAAACCATGTCCACCACCACCTCGACCGCCGTGTTCATCAGCTCGGCAAAGAGCACGAACGAAACCGATACCGCCAGGAGCGTGAACTCAAGGGCCGACACCCGGAGGAAGAGCACCGCGAACAGGAGAATCAGGGCCGACAGGAAGTGCCGGCGCATGTGCTTCTGGGTCCGGGTGGCCCAGAATATCCCCTCGATGGCGCAATTGACGGAGTCGATGAAGCGGGACGGCTTCACCGGGTCGCCGTTGGGCGCCGTCGGAGTCGGCCGAAGCGGGGCGCCATCGGCATCCGTCTCTCCGTAGGGGCTAGACAAGCCCTTCCCTCTCCAGGATCGCGAAGATCTCCCGCTCCTTCGCCTCCATCCGCCGGGCCTCCGCCTCGCCGCTCCGCTCGTGGTCGTAGCCGGTGATGTGAAGAACGCCGTGCAGCAGCAGGAAACAGAGCCGGGACCAGAAGGAGATCCCCCCCTCTTCCGCCTCCCGGGCCGCCGTATCGGCGGAGATGATCACATCGCCCAGCATGCCGGGATTCATGTCGCCGAACTCACCCTCGGCCATGGCAAAGGAGATGACGTTCGTGGGGTGGTCCTTATGGAGATACTCGCGGTTGACGCGCCGGATGCCGAGATCGCCGGTGATGACCACCGAGAGCTCGCTATCGGGATATCCCAAGGCGCTTAATATCGTCTCCGCCACTTTTCTCAGGCGTGGCGTCCCGATCGGATGCCGCCTTTGCCGGTTCGCTATCGCTACCTTCACTCGGTTTCTTACCTCCGGTCAGTTTCTCTTTTTCCTTGTAGGCCGGCTCCGGGTAGTCGATGCGGTGGTGATAGATGCCGGCCAGAATGCGGTTGAAGCTTTTGGCTATTTCGTGGAGGTTCTTGAGGGTCAACTCGCATTCGTCCAGCTGACCGTCAATGAAGATGTTGTTGATGATCTTCTGCACCAGCCCCTGTATCCGGTCGGAAGTGGGGTTCACGAGGGTACGGGAAGCGGCCTCCACGCAGTCGGCCAGCATGACGAGACCCGCTTCCCGCGACTGGGGCTTGGGGCCGGGATAGCGGAAATCGCGCTCGTGCACCGTCTGCCCGTCGCCGGCCAGACTCTTGGCCTTCTGGAAAAAGAAGGTCATGAGGGCCGTGCCGTGGGACTGCCGGATGATGTCGACTATGGGGCGCCCCACCCGATGCTCCCGGGCAAGCTCAACCCCCTCCTTCACATGGGAGATGAGGATGAGGGCGCTCATGCTCGGGGCGAGCTTGTCGTGGCGGTTGTCGCCCCCCCCTGTATTCTCGATGAAATACTGGGGCTTGCTGATTTTGCCGATATCATGATAATAGGCCGCTACCCTTGCCAGGAGCGGGTTCGCGTTTATCGTCTCGGCAGCCGCCTCCACCAGGTTTCCCACCAGGACGCTGTGGTGGTAGGTGCCGGGGGCACGGACCATGAGCTCGCGCAGGACCGGCGAGTTGAGATTGGAGAGTTCCAGCAGCTTGATGTCGGTCACGTAATGAAAAACGGTTTCGATGAGCGGGATGGTGCCGGTGACGACTGCCGAGCAGAGGAGCCCGCCAGCCAGGGCGAAGACGGCGCTCCAGATGGTCTGCAGGGAGAGGAAACTGTCGCTCATGGTCTGGAAGGCCAGCGCCATGGCGAAGTTCACGACACTCACCTTGAGGCCGGCGGTGTAGATGCGACTGCGGTCCTTGCAGTGGCGCACACCGTGGGCACCGACTATCCCCCCCAGCAGGGCGTAGACCACCACGAAGAGGCTGTTGTTGAACATGATCCCCAGAAGCGGCGCCGTGATGGCCGTATAGACCATCGCCACCTCGGAATTGAGGATTATCCGGATCAGCATCGGTCCTACGGCGAAGGGGAAAAGGTAGAAATAGTCGCGGGTATCGATGCTGGGGAACGGTGTCCCCAAGGCCGCAGAAATGGTCATGGCGATTTTCAGCAGAAAGAATATGCCAGTCGTTACCAGGGAGATGAGAACGAGATCCTTGGTGACTGGATTGAATTTCCGAATATTTTTCCGGGCGAACCGGTAAGGGAAATAGAGGATGACAAGGACGAGGCCAAAGAGGCCGATACCGACGAAAAGCTTGTTGATATCGCCGCGGGCAGAGGAAATCATCTCAAGCTTCTGGATCTGTTCAGCGGTCACCCGCTCTCCAACCCTGACAATCATCTCCCCCTGCTTCACCTGCAAAAGAACGGGGCGAACCTCATTCCGGGCCCTTCCTTGCGCCTGCTCGGTCAGATCCCTGCTGAAGGTGAGGTTTGGACGCACCACCTTCGCCACGAACCCCTTCAGGGTATCGATCTCGCGTGGAGACAAGCCGGGAGCAGTGACTTTCATCCCCTTGACGATCTCCATGACCTCGGCGGGCTCGATGGGAGAAACCGTATATTCCATCCGCCCCAGCGACTCGCCGGTCCGGGCATCAACAAGGGCGATGCCATGGGCGGTGTCGCCGGCAAACGAACGCTTGTCGACCACAATCTTGTTGGTGTAGAGCCGCTCGGCCAGAACCCGCACCTGATCCATGAGGCCGGGATCGGCTCCAATCCGCATGAGGGCGGCTTTCTCGTCGGTGGAGAGTCTGAACCCGAAAAGCCCCTTCAGGGAGTCGTCAAGGGCGGGATCACCCGCGGGAGACGCCGCCGTGGCCGCCTGCTGGAGAAGGGCGAGGGCCTGTTCGATGCGCCCAACCGACTCGCCCGCCCCTTCCTGGGTAAAGCTGTACACATAGGGGACCGCCGCCTCTGCCTCACGGCGCTTTTTATCGGTGAGAAGGCGATCTTCCAACAGGTAGTCCTGGGTCGCCCGGATGTCGGTGGTAGCGATGTCGCCAGCTTTGTACCTGACGGAGAGGAACTCCTGGCGGGGAAGGATCAGAAGCGTGAGGAAAAAGGCCGTAAGAAGGAGGAGGATACGGCGGTTCCTGGCCTCCTGGCGCGGATTCGAGAAGCGCTCCAGGAGATTGTCGAGGATCCTCCCGAGGGAAAGGGGAAGGGATCCCCGTATGTCCTGGTCGGTGTTGCCGCTTTGGGAGGGCATGATTGATTTCTGTATGGTTACCTGTTGGCATCTGTGATGCCGTGACAGTTAGCGTCCGTTCCGAAGAAACCGATAAGGAAATCACTATATCGTTCCCGTCCGGGGCCTGTCAACTCCGATAAAAGCGTCTGCCCCCATGCTGCATGGCGCCCATGTGGTTCAGCACATGAAATATGTTTCCATATTCTTTCGGGTCTGTTATATTTTCGCCGTTTTACAGATGGTCACAAGACCAGACACACATTCTCTGCAAGGGGGCTAGAATGAGCGAAATTACCGATGTCTATGCGCGAGAAATACTCGATTCCCGCGGCAACCCGACCCTGGAGGTCGAAGTATTCCTGGAGTCCGGCGTCATGGGAAGGGCGGCGGTGCCGTCCGGCGCATCAACCGGCGAGCGCGAGGCTCTGGAGCTGCGCGACGGAGACAAGTCCCGCTACCTCGGCAAGGGGGTCCTCAAGGCAGTCGACAACGTCAACAACGTCATCGCCGAGCAGATCATCGGCATGGAAGCCACCGACCAGATCGGGATCGACCAGAGGATGCTGGATCTGGACGGCACCGAGTACAAGAGCAACCTGGGAGCCAACGCCATTCTCGGCGTTTCGCTGGCCGTGGCCAAGGCCGCTGCCGAAGAAGTCGGGCTCCCCCTCTACCAGTATATTGGCGGCAGCAATGCAAAGGAGCTCCCGCTGCCGATGATGAACATCCTGAACGGCGGCGCCCATGCCGACAACAACGTCGACATCCAGGAGTTCATGATCATGCCGGCCGGCGCCAAATCCTTCACCGAGGCGCTGCGGATGGGTGCCGAGATCTTCCATGCCCTGAAGGGTGTGCTGAAGGGTAAAGGGTACAACACCGCGGTGGGTGACGAGGGAGGGTTCGCGCCGAACCTGAAGTCCAACGAAGAGGCTCTGGAAGTTATCATGGAGGCAATCCAGAAGGCCGGCTACAAGCCGGGCGAAGAAGTGCTCCTGGCCCTGGACGTGGCATCGTCAGAGCTGTTCAAGGATGGCGTCTACACCCTGGGAAATGAGGCCGAGCCGAAGAAAACCCCGGCTCAGATGGTGGATTTCTACGAAAACCTGGTGAACAAGTACCCGATCATCTCCATCGAGGACGGCATGGCCGAGAACGACTGGGACGGCTGGAAACTCCTCACCGACCGGTTGGGCAAGCGGATCCAGATCGTCGGCGACGACCTCTTCGTCACCAACCCGCGAATCCTGGAAGAGGGTATTCAGAAGGGGATCGCCAACTCGATCCTGAT
>CAJPFF010000086.1 GCA_905339345.1 Geobacteraceae bacterium
GACGTAGAGCCAAGATTGAGCACCAGTATCTTCTTTTTCTCCATGACATCCTCCCTCTCTCAAACCAGGTGTAATGGGTGTTTTCCAATTGCGGGTACAATTTAAAAAGCTGTTTGCAATATCAACTCCATAACACCAGACAATGGAATTGTCGCACATAAACAAATATAACATATCGTTTTATATATGTTTTTTATGGATGGATTTATTACGATGGTTTACCAGGCGGGCTACGGACACATGTGAGGTGTAAAAATGTGATGAGAGACGTAAAGGTTTGAGATGGCGGGTCAGACTTCAGTCTTCTTCAAGCCCGTATTCCTTGAGACGGCGATCGAGAGTGGGCCGCGAGATGCCGAGGATCTCGGCCGCCCGTTTTTTCTCGTTGTGGGTAAAGGCAAGTACCTTCTGGATATGTTCCCGCTCAATTTCGTACAGGGGCTTGAGCCCCAGGGGAAAGACGTCACCCTCACCTCCCTCATCCAGGTGGAGAGACTCGGGCGATAACACAGTGCCGTGGGAAAGAAGAACGGCACGCCTCAGCGTGTTCTCCAACTCCCGAACATTTCCCGGCCAGGGGTGGGAAAGGATAGCGTTCATGGTCTCATGGGGGATGATATCCACCCGCTTGCCGGTTTCATGGTGCAGCTTTTCCAGCAGATATTTCACCAGAATGGGGATATCGTCCCTGCGTTCCCTGAGGGGCGGAAGATCGATGGAAACCACTTTCAGGCGATAATACAGGTCATGGCGAAATATGCCGCTATTGGCAAGGGTGAGAAGATTCTTGTTGGTGGCGGCGACAATGCGCACATCGGCCTTGATGGTCTCGATTCCCCCTACCCGCTCGAACTCCCTCTCCTGGATGAAACGGAGCAATTTGACCTGCAAATCGGGACTGATCTCGGATATCTCGTCGAGAAACAATGTCCCCCCCTGGGCCAGCTCGAACTTTCCCGGTTTTGTTCGATACGCCCCGGTGAACGCCCCCTTTTCATGGCCGAACAGTTCGCTTTCGAGAACCGTTGGCGAAAGGGCGGAACAGGCCACGGCAATGAACGGACGATTGCGGAATTTGCTGTTGAAATGGATGGCACGGGCCACCATCTCCTTGCCGGTGCCGCTCTCTCCCTGGATAAGAACCGTGGCCCGGAAGTCGGCAATGGCTCCAATGGTTTTATAAACTTCCTTCATTACCCGGGAGCGGCCCACCAATATGTTCTGCTCAAAAGGCGCGTCAATGGAGTCGCACAAGGCGACACCGGTGCGGGACAGGTCACTCATTTCGAAAATCTTTTCGATCACCTGGTCCAGATGATCAAGGTCGACGGGCTTGCCAAGATGATCGATGGCGCCGAGACGGATCGCCTCGATTGCGGTCTGCATGTCATCGTAGGCCGTAACCATGATTATCGGCAGTGAGGGTTTCTTTTCCTTTATGAGGGTCAGAACCTCGAAACCATCCATGCCGGTCAGCCGCAGATCGAGCAGCATCAGGTCAACATCCCGGGTCAGGGCCAGTTCGATCGCATCGTTACCGCTGGTTGCCGTGATGACCGCATACCCCACCTCACCAAGATGCAGCTCCAGTGTTCGACGAATGGCTCTGTCGTCATCGGCTATCAAAATCGTTTTCATGGCAGGCCATCTCCTTTCTCGGTGGGCCCCTTGAGGGGAAGGGTAACGGTAAAGGTGGCACCCAGACCGGGTTCGCTGTCGACGGAAACCGATCCGCCGTGGCGCAGGACAATTGTCTGAAGGATCGACAGACCCAACCCGCCGCCGGAAGCCTTGGTGGTGAAAAATGGCTCGAAAAGCTGGTCAAGCTTGCTGGGCGGAATACCGCCACCGGTGTCGCTTACCCTGAGCATCGCCATCTCGTCCTTGCCATGGGCGGTGATGGTAAGCACCCGCTCGCCGATCGGTTTCTCCTTCATGGCTTCAACGGCATTGACTACAAGGTTCAGGAGCACCTGATGAATCTGCCCGGGGTCGCAGACAATGAGCAGGGGAGAGTCGATGCGGACCTCGGTCCGAATCTCCAATTCTTCCATCCGCTGAGACATGAGTTGCATCAAGCGGTTGAC
>CAJPFF010000087.1 GCA_905339345.1 Geobacteraceae bacterium
CATACGAGTGACCGCTTCGAGCAACTGTCGCGCGCTTACTTCATGGTCCGTCTTTCCCATGACAGGCTGGAGCAGAACCTGATCAGCCGGCCGGTCACACTGCGGGATGCCATGATCAACCTTCGCAATCTTCTGCTAAAACATGGCGGAAGAATGGACAGCGAAACCGGCGCAGCCCTCCTCTCGATCCTGATGCACTACTGCAGTCTGCAAAGCGCTGCCCTCTATCTGGCAAATGATGACAACGAGATAGCGGATCATCCCCTTGCCCAGTGCGGCAAGGGCGCAACGCTGAAGAAAGACGACCTTCTGCTCCGCTCGGCCATCGAGTCAGGCCAAGCCGCCTACCAATCCATCAACAGTCGTATTATTGAGGGGCAGACTTCATCATCTCCAGCAGCGCTTTCGTCGGCGGTCTGGAGCGTTGACACATCGCGCCTCGACCAGAAGGAGCAGACTTCATATCTCGTGGTCGCGCCGATGCGCACCAGTTCGGGCAAACTGCTCGGTTTGTTGCTTGTCACTGAAATGCCTTTCCTTAACCTGCACCGCGAAACACTGCAGATAATGGGCGTTCTGCTGGCCTATGCCTCCGATCAGGCAGAATCCGTCGAGCGAGCCAGCGACTTGCTGAACCACTTTCCGGACTGCCCCCCCAATTTTGCAGCTGAACTGATCAAGACTGTTCGACTGAAGCGTGACCTTGATGTAAGCAGCGCCCTGGTGATGCTGAAAGTCGTTACTGCCTCCCGCCTGGATGAAATATCCAGAACCATGGAGCGACAGCAACGTGGCCTGGATCACTCATGGCAGCGCACGGTGAAAGGGGGAGCACAGTTTGTTACCTTGATGCCCTTTTCAGGGCCGGCCTCCATCGAAGGGTATCAGTCGCGCCTAGACGAAATACTGCGGCGCCAGTTTGGCAAAAGTATCGGTCAGGAGGGCATCACCATGCGCTCTGCGATTGTGGCCGCCGATGATCCCCTTGTCCAGTTGGTTGATCTGCTGGAGGAACGACAATGATTCGGATCATTCTGCTGCTCTTGGGGGTTCTATGTGAGAATGCCGCCCTTCAGGCGCTTTTCAGCCAGCAGCCGGTCTGGACACGCCTTTTTCTGTTTCTTGCTTCTCACCTGATCGCAGCAGTATCCCTTGCGTTTTTGCTCAGACTGTCCCTGCCGCGTCAAGGTGACACCCAAAAATGGGGCACTCTGGCATTATTCTTCAGCTTCGCCTTTTTCATTCCTGTTTTCGGATGCATAGGAATGCTGTGTACCCTTATCTATTTCCGCTTTTTTCTCCGATTTGATACTAGGCCCGAATTTTTCAGCGTTCCGATGACCCCATTCATGCAGGAATCAGGGGGACCGTCTCCGGGGATGGGAGAAGGAGGTGCCTGGTCGCGACTGCGGACAGAATCCCTGCCCCGCCCCATGCGCCTGAAGGCCCTGCTGGCCGTCGGCTCCGGCAGCGGTCGGAATGTCAGCAGGTTGTTGCACTTTGCTACCAGCGACAATGATGACGAAATCCGCCTCCTAGCCTTCAACATTACAGACCAGCACGAGAAGGTCATCAACAAGGCAATATCAGAGTCGCTGGCCAAACTGAAGAAGGCGGAGATCCGTGACGAACGGTTTCCGCACTGCCGCAAGCTGGCCTTTTCGTACTGGGAACTTATTTTCAATGATCTTGCCCAACAAGACCTTGCAGAGTTCTATATCTCGCAGTCTCTCTCTTATGCTACCCAGGCGCTGGATATAGTCGCCAATGACCCCAACCTGCTGATACTGCTGGGACGCCTGCACCTGTGGAGGGGGAATCTGGAGGCAGCTGAGAAGGCGATCTACGCTGCCATGAACAACGGCGCACACCGTGACCGTGTGGTCCCGTATCTGGCTGAACTGGCTTTCCTCCGCAGGGATTTCGTCACGATGAGAAACTATTTCGAACTGAATCCTCTACTGCGCCACAAACCCGGGATAGGGCCAGTGGTGCAATTCTGGATGGGATAACCTTATGGACAGTTTCCCGAAATCAGAGAGCGTTGATATCATGCTGCTTCTGGAAGGGACCTTCCCCTACGTCAGAGGCGGAGTATCCAACTGGGTCAACCAGATCATCATCGCGTTCCCGGAATACCGTTTCGGCGCACTATTCATAGGCAGCGCCCGCAATGATTATGGCGGATTAAAGTATGATCTTCCGCCAAACCTGGTCCACGTGGAGTGTCATTACCTTCATGACGAATTGGCTATGCCAGCCATTGGCTCCATGACGGGCAACCACGGCGTATTCGAAACCGTACGACGTATCCATGACTGGTTTCTGAATCCCGACCCGAGTACACTTGACAGCGCCCTGAAAACGCCAGACTTTTACCTTGACTCTGACAACGGTGCGAACTTCGATCAGTTCCTCTACTCGAAAAAGTCCTGGGAACTGATCTGTGATCTCTACCAAGAACGCTGTAATGATCCATCCTTCGTCGATTATTTCTGGACAGTCCGTAACATGCATACTCCCATCTGGATGTTGGCCTCCATCGCAAAGCAACTTATACCGGCTCGGGTGTATCATACGGTGTCAACCGGCTATGCCGGTTTCCTGGGTGCACTTCTTCACTACAGCAGCGGGCGGCCGCTGATCCTGAGCGAACACGGCATCTACACGAAGGAGCGACGCATCGATATCTTCAGCAGCGACTGGATTCAGGACAACCGCAACGCCCTGCAGAAAGACCCCACGGAAGTAAGCTATTACCGCGACCTGTGGATACGATTTTTTGAAACCATCGGCCGTTTCTGCTATGGAGCGGCAGACAACATCGTGTCACTCTACGAAGAGGCCAGGGAACGCGAAATAGGTGACGGCGCCCCCCGTGAACGCACCATGGTGGTACCCAATGGGATCAATATCGCCCAATTTGCGACGTTGCGGGAAAGACGACCTGACACCCCACCGGTACTGACCTTGCTGGGGCGCGTAGTGCCGATTAAGGACATCAAAACTTTCATCCGGGCTCTACGTCTGGTTGCCAACAGCCTGCCGGAGGTACAGGGATGGATCATCGGACCTGAAGACGAGGACCCTGAATATGCCGCAGAGTGCCGGGCTCTTGCAGAAAGTCTCCAGATCGCCTCGAACCTCAGTTTCATGGGGTTCAGAAATCCAATGGAAATTTTCCCGGATACTGGCGTCATGATACTCAGCTCGGTCAGCGAGGGGTTGCCTCTGGCCATTCTGGAGGCGTTTGCCGCCGGTATACCGGTCGTGGCAACCGATGTCGGCGCCTGTCGTCAGCTGATAATGGGTCACGGCCAAGAGGATGAAGCCATCGGACCGGCCGGAGGGGTGGTATCCATCAACAACCCCCATGATCTTGCAAGGGAGACACTGCGACTCCTGGAAGACCCCGCTCGATGGAAACGTGCCAGCCAGGCGGCCATTACGAGGGTCGAGCGGTTCTATACCGAGCAACAGATGTTCGACAGGTACCGACAATTGTACCAGCAAGGAATAGACTGATGGCAGGCATCGGCTTCGAACTGCGCAAGCTGCTCAAACGCGGCACCTTTTTTTCGTTGCTGCAGACCTACGGGTATGCCGGGATTATCAGCTCCGGCCCCTGGGTGCTCTCCATCTTTGCAGTGATGTTGATCGGCTTCATCTCGCTGCCGGTCGTCATTCCGCCAGTTCTGGTGTCGCAGTTCCAGACATCAATTACCTACCTGATCGCCCTCTCCCTGATCTATACGGGCTTGTTCCAGTTGGCCTTCACCCGCTATTCGGCCGACAGAATCTTCGAGAAGGAACATTTCAGACTGCTTCCCAATCTGAACGGCCTGCTCCTCCTGGTGACCACGGTGGGAGGTCTGATTTCCTTCCCCCTGACCATCGTTCTGTTCCCCGAAACATCGCTAATCTACCGCCTTCTCTTCGCCACCACCTTCGTCACTGTCTCCTGCGTATGGCTGGCTGCCATTCTTCTCTCAGGCCTGAAAGACTACAAGGCAATACTGTACAATTTTGCCATTGGTTATGGCACCGCGCTGTTTCTTGCTTTTTTCCTGCGGGCCTGGAAATTGGAAGGACTGTTGCTGGCATTTCTGACCGGTCAGTTCGTGCTTCTCAAAGGGATGCTGTTTGTTATTTTCCGCAACTACCCGTCACGCACCTTCTTGGAATTCGATTTTCTGCGCAAGCGGCGTGTGCATTACTCCCTGATGCTTACTGGCTTCTTCTACAACTTGGCGATATGGACTGATAAATTCGTTTTTTGGTTTCATCCGTATACCGGCAGCAAGGTGATCGGTCCCTTGAACGCTTCAGAAATATATGATTTTCCGATATTCCTCGCCTATCTCTCAATTCTGCCCGGTATGGCCGTGTTCCTGGTGCGGATGGAAACCGATTTCGTCGAGTATTATGACCGTTTCTATGATTCGGTTCGCGAAGGAGGATCACTGACTACCATAAAGTCAATGAAGAACGAAATGGTGCACATAGCACGGGAAGGAATCTACGACATCATCAAGATTCAGTCCATCGCCACCATTGTCATATTTCTTTTCGGGCCAACCATGCTCTCCATGGCAGGAATCTCACTGGCCTATGTGCCGCTGCTCAATATCGACGTAGTTTCAGCCGGGCTGCAGGTGGTTCTGCTTGGGCTTATCAACATCTATTTCTATCTTGACCGGCGAGGACGCGCCCTGTTCCTGACAGCACTGTTCGCCACCCTGAATCTTATTCTGTCAATCATATCCATCAACCTCAGTCCCTACTTCTACGGCTATGGTTTTGCAGGTTCGCTGTGCATTACGATCATGTGCGGCATGTTCCTGCTGGACCGGGACCTGGATACGCTGGAGTACAAGACCTTCATGCTTCAGTAGCTTGTATTCCTGCATGCATGAACATTGAACTGCGGCTTGATGTCCATCAGGATGAAAACAACAACTCATATGTTTAGCCACCGGAACATAAAGTTTCTTGACAGGAAAGTGCAACTCATCGTTAATAGGGAAATGGCCACCAAAAACAAGCACTCTGACGACAAAAGAAAAGATCCGAACAACTCTGATCAGCGAATGTTACGCACCGGACAGATCGTATCGCTCAAAATATCCGGTTTAGATGATGAAGGGTTCGGAACAGCATCCCACGAAGGGAAAAAGGTTCTCGTGACTGGGGCTCTTCCGGGCGAAACGGTTAGTTTCAGGGTAACCCACAGCGGAGCACGGACCGTATTCGGGGAGACCATCAAGATACTTTCTCCTTCCCCATCCCGCACGGCATCATCTCCCTGCAAAACCCCCGCCTGCATAAACTGTCCGCTTATTCCCATGGACTACCGGGCCCAGCTTGCCCTGAAGCTCAACTTCGTCGAAAATGAGATCCGTTCTTTCTCATCGCTCCGCACCGTCCCGGTACACGACGTGATCCCTTCGCCACGCCCCCTTGAGTACCGAAACTCTGCAAAGCTCGTGGTGGCGGGCACTTTCAGGGCGCCGATCATCGGCATCTACCGCCGCAACAGCCATGACGTGGTCAATATCGGTTCCTGCCCGCTCCATCACCCCCTCATCAACCGGGTCGTTGCTGCCGTCAAGGAAGGTATCACCAAGGGAAAGGTTCCGGTCTACAATCCCCGGACAGGCACCGGCATTCTCCGCTACCTGGTGGTACGGGTTTCCGAGCACTCCGGTCGTGCCATGGTTGTCTTTGTCACGGCCAGAAGGAGTTACAACGAAATTCATCACTTGGCGAAGTTCGTTCAGAAAGAGGTGCCCAAGCTGGACGTGGCGGTTCAGAACGTGAACAGTTCGGAAGGGAATGTCATCCTCGGCCAGCAGGACCATTTTCTGACCAAAGATCACGTCCTCATCGAAGAGCTTGGGGGGGTCCGCTTTTCCATCTCCCCCCGCTCCTTTTTCCAGGTGAACAGCGGCAGTGCCCGCATCATCTACGAAAAGGTCCGTGAGTGGAGCGCCCTGACCGGCACGGAGAAGGTGGTCGATTTATACTGCGGCATCGGCGGGATATCGCTTTTTCTTGCGGCTCAGGCGAAGGAGGTTCACGGCATCGAGTACGTGGATGCCGCCGTGGCCGACGCAGAGCGCAATGCCCGCCTGAACCGGGTCCGCAACTGCACCTTCGAGGCCGGCGATGCGTCCGAACTGCTGGAAGAACTGGTTGATGAGGGAACGAAGCCCGACCTCGTCGTCTTCAATCCCCCCCGCAAAGGGTGCGACCGCAGGGTGCTTGAGGCCGCAGCCGCGTCAGGCCCGAGCACGATGATCTACGTATCCTGCTCCCCCGTCACCCTTGCCCGCGACCTGGACATCCTGGCACGACTCGGCTACCGTACCCGGGAAATTCAGCCCGTAGACATGTTTCCCCAGACCCCCCACGTTGAGAACGTGGCCCTTCTCGTTAAATCCGATGGCGACAAAAGCGCCGGCAAGGGGCAGACCGAGGCGCCCCCACGGAACCATCCCCATTCACGACGCAAAAAAAGAAGGGCGTCCGTCTGAGCGCCCCCCTCTTCACCACATCTATCCTGTCTTGACTGCTACTTTCGCAACACCTTGACGACCGCCGAGAAGTCCTCTTCCCCGCGCCCGTCTTTGACCCCCTGTTCGTAGTTTTTGCATGCCACCGACGCAGCAGGGAGATCGAGACCCAGTTTCTGGGCCTTCTCAAGCACCAGTTCCAGCTGCTCATGAACATACTTGAGGGCAAGGTTGCGGGTAAAGTCTCCCCTGGCAATAATGCGCCCCTTGGAATGGAAAAGAGGTGAGGCGACCCCTCCCGAGTCGAGCACCTCGAGAATCTTGTCGACGTTGAAACCCATTTTCTCGCCAAAGACAATGGCTTCGGCCAGGGTCTCCATCAGCTCGGCCTGGACCAGGTTTACCACGAATTTCATGCGGGTGGCGTCGCCAATGGCTCCCACATGGATGATGTTGAGACCGAAGAAGGAGAAGAGCTCACGACACCGCCCGATAAGCGACGGGTCCCCTCCGGCAAGGATGGTGACGAGCCCGTTGGCGGCGTGTTCCTTTGTACCCCAGACCGGCGCATCAAGGAACATGACCCGGTGCTTGGCGGCCTCCTCGGCCATTTCCTTGGTGCTTTCGAGGGAATGGGTCCCCATGTCGACAAGGATCGTACCGGGATCGATGCCGGCAAAAATGCCGTCCGGACCATAGATGTCGGGCTTCAGCCGTTCTTTCTCTGGGCGGATATAGATAACCAGGTCCTTCCCCTTGGCAGCCTCCCGCGGAGTACCTGCGCCGGTGGCCCCCTGTTTCACGAGCTCAGCAACAACTTCAGGGTCCGAATCATAAACCGTGAGATTGTAGCTTCCCTTGAGAAGATTCGCGGCCATATGCCTGCCGACCGTACCCAGTCCCAAGAAACCAATATTTCTCAACATTGCACGCCTCCTGAGTCACTTTAAGTAAATATATTCCTGAACGCTGATAATAGTACAATGTGTTTAACGCTTGTACAATAGAAGAGTTTAAAAAAATAACGCTGTTTTCTTTATCGGGACTTCGTCACGCCCACCCTATTGCAGAATGAGGTTAGGGTACAGGTGGAACACCGGGGCGAAACCGGTGTGCAGTGGTTCTGGCCGAATGTGACGAGATAATCGTTGATGACGGACCAGTATTCTCCGGGAAGCTTCTCCCGGAGGGCGAACTCGGTCTCTTCCGGCGTCTTGGTACAGGTGTATCCCCATCGGTTACAGATACGGTGCACATGGGTATCGACACAGATTGCCGGCTTGCCGAATCCGAGGGTCACCACGAGATTCGCCGTTTTCCGACCCACTCCCTTGAAGGTTAGGAGTTCGTCAATCCCATCGGGAACCACTCCGTCGTATTTCTCCACCAGGGTCCGGCAGATGGCAAGGATCTGGGCCGCTTTGTTCCGGTAAAACCCCACGGGATAGATAGCACGTTCAATTTCATCCCGGGAGAGGGAGAGCATCTTTTCCGGCGTATCGGCCTGGAAAAAGAGACGCTCCGATGCCGGACCGGTTGTCCTGTCCTGGGTGCGGAGCGAAAGAATACAGGATACTAGAACCTTGAAGGGGTTTCCCTCACGCTGGGATAGGATGGTGACAGCAGGAGACGGCCACGACTTCACGGCCTCGGCGAGGAGAGCCATGACCGGGTGAATGTCTCCATCCCTCACGAAAAGCCCCGATTCCTGAAGATTCGCATAAAGAGAACCCCAATGACGGAGAGACCAAGCCCCGCACAGAAGAAGAGATAGCCGAGACTCCGCCCTTCACCCCACCCCATGACGTCGTTGCCGTGCATGAAAACGATCAGATAGAGTCCGACGAAGGTAAGAATGCCGCCGAATATGTAGAGCCCCAGTGCAACCACTGCCAGGGCAGCCCCTTGTTTTTTCGCCATTGTCTTCATCTCCTTGACTGAATGTTCCACGAACCAACTGCCGCAAAAGACTTTCGCCCGGCTGCCCGTGACGGGAAATAGTACCGAAAGCGTGGGATACTGGCAACCGCTATCTATCAATCATCGCTTCAGATGCGTCGCTTGTGCTTGCAATGGATCATGGAGCGTGGTTAAGTTTATCTGTCAGTCAGCGCCACAGCAGAACAGGAATAATTCCACCATGAAAACGGTTGATCTCCACGTCCATTCAAACCACTCCGACGGTCTCCATCCCCCTGCCGACCTCGTCAGAATGGCGGCCCAGCAGGGCCTCGCCGCCATTGCCATCGCCGACCACGATTCGGTGGACGGAATCGACGAGGCACTGGCCGCCGGCGCACGCCTGGGGATTGAAGTGGTACCCGCCGTCGAGCTTTCGGTGGAACTCGGACGCCACCACGACATGCATATCCTTGGCTACCACATAAATCACCGGGACACCAATCTGGCACAGATGCTCGCCGAATTCCGCACCAACCGAGACAACAGGGGGAGAGCCATCGTCGAGAAGATTAACCGACGACTTGTGGACGGACGAAGGTCTCCCCTCTCCTACGACGAGGTGATCGACATCGCCGGTGGTGCGGTAGGGAGACCCCACATCGGCAGGGTGCTCGTGGAGCGGGGTTATGCCCGGGACATGGAGGACGCCTTCCGGCGGTACCTCATCCCGTGCAATGTACCCAAGCGCTACCTCCCTGCCGGCGAAGCAATTGCGGAAATCAGGAGAACCGGCGGCGTAGCGGTTCTGGCCCACCCCATTACTGTCAGCGACAACCGCCGTGAGCTCCGCAGGGTCATCACTGAGCTTGCCGCACTGGGGTTGGACGGCCTTGAAGTGTTCAACAACATGTGCTACAAGGACGACATGCTTTTTCTCGAATTCCTGAGTGGAGAACTCGGTCTCCTCATGACCGGCGGCTCCGACTTCCACGGGTTTGAGGATGATGTGGAGATTGGCATCGGTCGGGGTGGACTCGCGGTATCACACCGGCTTGCCGAAGCAGTCAAAAACCTGGCGGAATCACGGAGGATCACTTCACCCGGAAGCCGCCCCTGAAAGAACCTGCCATGGCCGACGCCCGGGAAGTCCTGGAGATGATGAGAGAGGTGGCACGGACCAGAATTTCCATGCTGCGCGACGGGGTAACCTTCTACGAAAGCGACCGCCGAAGCTACTACCTCCAGCAGTACGAAGACAAACTGAGGCAGATTGAAGGACTCATCCGCCGTATCAGTATCAGGCTCGTCGACCCGCCCAGTGACGACGCCAACCAATAGCAATCCCCTCCCCTGCAACGAAAAAGGACCCACGGCATGTGCGGGTCCTTTTTTCTATTTCTGGCTGCAACGTCACTGGGGCGACGCTGCGGATAGGGCATGATGCGCCAATCGTGGCATCACTCCTTGTAGGGTCTGTAGTTCACCACCTGCAGGTCATCCTCTATCCTCTCCACACCCTCCACACCCTCAGCGATCCGAAGCGCCTCCTGCTTCTCGGCATCGGAATGGGCGTGGCCTGAGAGACAGGCAACGCCATTCTTTGTACTGATTTTAAAATGGAGATTCTCGATGGCGTTCGAGCGGAAGAGCTCTGTCTCTATCTTCTTACAGAGGATGATCTCGTCGACTATCTCACGGGTATTTTCCTCGTCGTTTTTAAGGCGGGGATCCTTGGCGGCGGCAACGATGCTCTCGATGATGGCACCCTGAGACATGCGAGAGGTATTGAACACCTGATCGTAGCCAAGGGGATCATTCCAGTCGCGATTGAAGTAGAAATGAATGAACCCACCCCGCTGGTGATCGCTCTTGCGGATAAGCTCGCGAGCCAGGTCAGGATCGATCCACTCCCGCTCGGAAAGGCTTTCCACCCGGTCTTCGAAGGGTGCAACAAAACGGAGCCGAAGGATGTTTTCCACCTCTGAGAGAAGGTCCTGAGAACCCCGTCCATAGAGGATCACATCACCTTTCCGGGCGCAGTCGAGCAGGATAATCTCGATAGTGTTCAGGTGTGCGGCATGGAGCCGGTCCTCAGCGGTGATGTAGACCGGCGGCTTCTCATCCACCCGTTTGAGAACCTCCCGGTCAAGACCGTACTGGGGAGCAAGCTCCGCAATCTTTGAACCGTCGACGAGCGTATGTTTCAGTCGTTTCGCCAACTCGCGGGCAATCTGGTAGGCGCCAGTCCCCATCTCTCTGGAAATCGTAATAATCGCCATAAACCCCTCCGAAGCTCGCAAAAAGTGCTCGATATTATCATGACGAGGAGACGTATACAAGGGGGTAATTTGTATGGTACCATGCCCCACAACGACGCTGTTTCACGGAATTTTTCCGGGAGCCACATGGTTGATTTCATTACCCGCTTGCTCGTTTTCGCCGTCATCCACTCGCTGTTGGCGCTTCCCAACCTCCAGAGGCGCATCGGGAAGATATTTCCCCGAGCCGGGCGTTTCTACCGGCTCATCTACAACTTCATCGCCCTCGTGACCTTCTTCTGGGCAATGGCCGCTTGGCACCTGTCACCGGTTCTCTATATTGTCCCCGGAGCCGGCAGCCTCCTGTTTCACCTCATGCAGTTGGTGTGCCTCGTTTCCCTTGTCCGATGCGCAGCCCAGACCGGCATCGGCGACTTCCTGGGGCTGAGGCAGCTGCGTGGCAATCCCGGAGACCGTCGCCTTGTCACCACCGGCTGCTACAACCGGGTGCGCCATCCACTCTACTCCCTGGCGCTCATCTTCCTGGTACTCAACCCCGTAATGACCCTCAAATGGTTGATCCTCACCATGTTCTCGACGGTCTACTTCGTGGTAGGAGCGCGAATCGAGGAGCGGAGACTGGTTGCTGAATTCGGCGATTCCTACCGGCGCTATCAGGAACGGGTACCGATGTTCCTGCCGCACCGAAGAACGCCTCCAGACGCTTCGTAGCTTTTCACTGCCCATGGGGCGCTGATTATACTGATGAGTCTGCCTCGGGGCTTCCTCCGCCATCGATGGCAGATGACGACAGTGCGAAGGGAAG
>CAJPFF010000088.1 GCA_905339345.1 Geobacteraceae bacterium
GTAGAGAAAGAGGATCGCGGCCCGTGCCTGGTTCTGGGTAGAGGCCGAGACCTTGTGGGTCACGGCCAGGTGGGTGAGGAACGCCTCAACCTCCGTCTTGCCCATCTCCTGGGGGTGACGCTTGTTGTGAAAGAGGATGAACCGCTTCGCCCACTCGACGTAGGTTTGCTCAGTGCGGTAACTGTAGTGCTTGAGCCGGATACGGTCACGGATCTGGTCAAGGAGGCGAGGCTTGCTGGTTGGAGATTGCATGGGGTATTTACCGTTCCTTTTAGGGGGTGTATTGTCGGAAAAAGTTAAGTGATTTTAGTTAGAGATCTTGACTGGGTCCGTTTTATACATCATACTTCGGGCAAAAAAAAGCCCCTTTTAGGGGGGCTACTTCACGTTGGGCAGGGACGACTACTAGGTGAGTTCATCAATGACAACGATCGCAATAATTGTTCTTTTAGCAGTTGCTATTGGTGTGATCAGGATCATTGCCTTCTTTATGATTTCAAACAAGGGTAGAAAATTACTTCGAGTCCCGATAACAGCTGGGCCAGCTGGCGTAAGAGAAACGATGAAGAAATTGAATGCGCAGCAACAGGACTTAGATCTTGCTCTTGGTCTGAGCACTGATATCAATCAAATCGAGATACTTCTTGACGTGGGAGCGAACCCACATCACCAGTATGGCACCACAGGATTCAACAGTTGGTCCGCTGCTACATCAGCCGCACTCCAAGGCCAGTCGGAGTTGCTCAAACTGTTCTTGGATCGGGGAACAAGTTCGAACACACGTATGGATGGCGCTGGAGCTGAAATAAGCATCTTGGAGTTTGCTTGCCTAGGTGGCAATATGGACTGCGTCACAATGCTCTGTGAGCGTGGAGCTGAAGTCAATTACCGCAATTTGAAGGGAGAATTTGCTCTGCTATATGCAGCAGCTTGTGGCCATCTAGACATTGTCGAGTATCTATGCAATAGAGGTGCAGACCCATTGCAAGAGGATAACGCTGGGCGCAGGGCGGTAGACTGGGCGCAACGGACGATTGTTAGCGACGAGCAGTTGAAGCTGTTATCGCAGGTTGGATCTGTGAACAAGAGCCAACTTCAAGCTGTAGTCAACTACTTGAAGGACAGAACGAAATGAGCACTCCTTCGATGTCGATCTCAGTACATCTAAAGGTGTCAGCGAGACATCTAAAGGTGTCAGAGCTACAGTGCGGCTGGTTCATCTAAAGGTGTCAGCTAAAGGTGTCAGAGCTACACATTTGACAAGTGTCAGCTAAAGGTGTCAGAGCTACACATTTGACAAGAGTGTAATTGCCCAACGGGTACTTCCAGGGGGGCCGGCTCTTCGCGCCGGCCCCTGAAGCCTGACGTTAGGCCGCATAACCAGGCGCCGGGCAATGCGCGACACAGAAAACCTATGGCGAACATACTGCGAGTTACTCTTCTCTATCTAACAGGATACAGCCTTTGGTTTGTCGCAGGACTGATAGTTCTATCTGTTCCAAACATATCGAAGGTATATCCCAATGCGCCATGGTATGTGATGCTCTTGGCCGCCATCGGTTTCCTCGTTTGCGTTGAGTTGGGCCGAGCACTACTATTCAACGCCAAGAGGTTACGATTAGCCATTGGTTTGATTGAGAGCACCGTACCCAACCAAGATATTGTGTTGTACCTGCGGGCCTTCACCGATGATGTACGGGCGCGTGCGACTGCGGAGTTCGGTGGCATGCCGTTTTCTTCCCTTGTTACGGAAGAAGAGCAGATTAGGAAGGCCGTCGAGCCGATAGGGGGGCTGGTCGCCATTGGTAAGCCCGGCGAGCCGTTACCTGAACTTGGAGCTGCCCGCGAGTACGTCGACAATACTCACTGGAAGGCTCGTGTTCAGGATCTGATAGACCAATCTGCGCTCGTCCTAATTAGAGTTGGTAGTAGCCCTGGTATTGCGTGGGAAATTAATGAGGCATTCTCGAGAAAGCCGTCGAGCTCAATCGTGTTGCTATTGTCAATGACTCCAGATGAGTACTCGAAATCGAAGGGTGCGTTGTCGTTGGCAACATCAACTACGCTGCCGGAGTGGAAAGAGTCCAATGGCAACAGCTGGCCTCTCAAGGCTATTGTTACCTTCAACAAGGAAGCAGTTGGGGCGCTCACTCCATTGTGCCCCCAATCTAATCGGTGGGAACCTCTCACTCCGGCAATCAGAACTGCCATCAGGTCGGTTTGTGAGACCAATGGCCTTCCATGGGCAACTCCGCACGGACAAATCTGGTACTCTGTTCGAACCTTTGAATACATATTGGCTTTCGCATTTGCCCTTGTGCTGCTTGCACGGTCGTGCGGCAGCAATGCCCCCTAACGAGGCGTTCCAGGGGGCGGCAGCCAAGCGCCGCCCCTGAACTTCGCCGTTGGGATATTACCACGGCAATTAAATAGTGCATAAAAAGCCGGTTTGTGATATCGTTCGGGCATGGAAAAGATCGATGCACGAACACTGAATCAAGAAGCGCAGGAGGCCTTGCGGAACCAGATCATAAGGCTGCGCAGGGCTGGTCGTCCGCACAAGGAAATTGCCGAGATCGTAGGTGTCACCGAGTCCCATTGTAGTCGTGTCTGGACACGCTATCAGAAAGGTGGCGCACAAGCCGTTGCCAAAGCAAAGCGCGGTCGCAGGCAGGGAGAGCAGCGAAATCTTACTCCAGAGCAGGAAGCTGAAATCAAACGGCTCATCATTGATAAAGCCCCTAATCAGCTGAAGCTCTCCTTTGCACTGTGGACACGTGATGCCGTTCGCCTTCTGATCGAACAGCGGTGCGGGCTGTCAATGCCGATCAGAACTGTTGGCGAATACCTTAATCGATGGGGTTTTACCCCCCAGAAGCCGGTCAAATGGGCTAAAGAGCAAAGCACCCCTGCCATTGCCAACTGGCTTCTCAAGGAATATCCGGCCATAGAGAAGCGAGCCAAACAGGAGAAGGCCGAAATCTACTGGGGCGACGAAACCGGGCTTCAGACCGGCGCCAATGTTGAGAGGGGATACTCTCCCAAAGGCAAGACCCCAGCTATACGCCAAACCGGCAGAAAAGACCGGATCAACATGATCTCTGCCATTACCAATCAGGGCAAAGTCAGGTTCATGTTCTACAAGGAAACCATGAACAGCAAGCGCCTGATAAGCTTCATGGTGAGACTTGTCAAGGATGCCGGCAGAAAGGTCTACCTGATCCTCGACAACCTGAAAGTCCATCACAGCGAACTGGTGAAGAAATGGCTGGCGAAGCACGAGGAGAAGATCGAAGTGTTCTACCTGCCGTCCTATTCACCGGAACTGAATCCTGATGAGTATCTCAACAACAGCCTGAAAGGGCGTGTCCATTCAGGGGAACGGGCACAAAATGCCAAGCAACTTGAGTCAAAGGCCAGAAAGCATATGCGGCATTTACAGAACAACCGAACCAAAGTGAAAAAGTTCTTCGAGCACCCCTGTGCTGCCTATGCATCTTAATTGCTCTGTTTATTTGCCGGAGTAATA
>CAJPFF010000089.1 GCA_905339345.1 Geobacteraceae bacterium
CCACCTCGTCGCTGCATCCCTCGGCCTTGAGGGCACACATGTGCATTTTGTGGGACGTGATGTCGCATGCCATTTGCGAGTTCCTCCTTCATGATTGATTACAACGGTGTAAGTCTAGCGCGGTGCGGCATCCTGTCAAGGAATCGGATTATTGGTGTTGCTGCCGGTGGACGGAGCAGGGTTCCTCCGGTATCATGTGGGTAACTTTGTCAATACAGAGGGAGCCACTACGCCATCCATGAGAAACTGTCAATCCGCTACACCTTTAGCCGCGCGGACTCGTGCGTATTGACATGCTTCCGCGGGGGGTGGTATTAGAGCTACTTCGTGAAGTACTTGTGTGAACGACGGCGTTGCAGAGTTGAGAGGGGAGGGACGGACGTGGAGCGGGTGTTCATCGTGGGATGCGGCGATATCGGAAAACGGGTGGCGCGGCTTGCCATGACGGGGGGGGCCGCGGTGACGGCGCTCGTCCGTTCGGAGGAAAGCGCCGCCAGGCTGAAAGATCTCGGCATCGACACGGTGGAAGGGCACCTGGACGATCCGGAATCCCTTGTCGGCCTTCCGACCCGGGGGTCGGTCGTCTTCTACTTTGCTCCCCCGCCGGGTGGGGGGATCATCGAACCGCGGGTCCGGGCGTTCTGCGAAGCCGTCAGGCCCGGCGACGAGCCGGCGAAGGTGGTTTACATCAGCACGAGCGGCGTCTACGGCGACTGCGGCGATATGATGGTGACCGAGGATACGCCGGCCAATCCCCAGACGGCCCGGGCAAAGCGGCGCTACGACGCCGAAACGGTCTTTCGCGCCTGGGGTGCGGAGCGGGGCGTTCCAATCGTCATCCTGCGGGTCACGGGCATCTATGGTCCGGGGCGGCTTCCGCTCCAGCAGCTTACGGCCGGCCAGCCGGTCCTTCTGGAGAGCGAGGCATCCTACACCAACCGGATCCATTCGGAGGATTTGGCCAGGGTCTGCATGGCCGCTGCCGAGGGGGTTGAGGACAGCGACATCTTCAACGTGAGCGACGGCATCCCCGGCACCATGACCGAGTATTTCAACGCCTGCGCCGATGCCTTGGGACTGCCGCGGCCCCGCCAGGTGACCATGGAGGAGGCCAAAAAGGTCATGTCGCCCCTCATGCTTTCCTACGTGACCGAGTCGCGGCGGATGGACAACGCGAAAATGTTGCGTAAACTGGAGGTTAAACTCCTCTATCCAACCTTGCAGGAGGGGTTGAAGGCAAGCGTTTCACGGTAGGCGGCACCTCAGGGGGGTGTCGGGAGGGGGAGCGGATTAATGGAGATAGTTTTCCACCGGCATAACCTGGGAGATCAGGAGCAACTGCCGTTTGTGGGCCGAACCGCTCCGCTTGCGGATCACCTTGCGGACAGACAGGAGTTCCTGGATGAGTGTCTCGCCGCTTTTGACGAGCCTCTGGGCCCGCCAGTCCCCCTGCGCGTAAGGGGTCAGGAGTTCCAGTGCCGCGGCGATTTTACGGCCGGCGATGACCTGATCCTTGAAGCTTTCGAATAGCCCGGCCTTGAGCTGTTTGCGGGCAGCATCGATTTCGTTTTCGAAATATCCGAGGATGCGGTTATGGAGGGGATCGATTGCCATGGTGCCCCATTGCATCACATGGGATGAAGTCCCATGGAATCAAGATATGCTCAGTTGATGTACTCTTCGGCAGGTCGCCGTATTTCTTTAGGGCATAAACCGGGTTATTATATTGACTCTGCGTCGGTTTCCTCTCGGCACCAAAGAAGAATCAATCTGATTTCCGGTTGACATACAGGCCGGTTAAAGGGTACTAATACATGTCAAATCGCCAGGGTTTTCCGCGAAAGGGCGGAGCGAGGGGTTCTGAATCTCGCAGAAAGGGACTACATCCGATGGAACAGGGACTGAACAGGTTCGTGAAATTTTTGGTTGGCGTCGCGCTTCTCGGATGGACGACGGTGGGAGCGGGGCCCGCATCCGCCGCGGACCAGGCAGCCGGCACGGTGGATATGGGTAAACGGTCGACGGCTCCGGTGGCAACGGTCCAGTTCCCGACGCAGCCGGAGATATTTGCGTCTGACCCGCCCCCCCTTACTGTTACCCAGTGCGGCCAGTGTCACCCGACTGCATTCCAGGACATCAAGAAGGATGGCGGGCGCCACGCCTTCACCTGTCAGAACTGCCACAAGAGCTTCCACAGCTACAATCCCCGTAAGAACAACTGGGACCAGATCATGCCCAAGTGTTCCGATTGCCACTCGCCGGCAACGGTCGCCCATGCGCAGATTTTCAACCAGTGCGCCGAGTGCCACTCCAATCCTCACTCGATAAAAATCATGCCGATGAGCCAGAAGCTCCTCGCCTCCTGCGCCACCTGCCATGCCGGACCTCCGGCGGAGCTGAAACAGTTCCCGAGCAAGCATACAAATCTCTCCTGCGCCGACTGCCACACGCGCCACGGTCTCATACCGTCCTGCAACATGTGCCATAAGCCCCACTACGAGGGGCAGGAATTTAAGACCTGCGCCAGCGAGTGCCACCCGGTTCACAAGCCGAAAGAGATTTCATACAAAAAGGATGTTGGAGCCCGCACCTGCGGATCCTGCCACGACGGGGTCTATGCCACCTGGACCAAGACACCGAGCCGTCACGGCAAGGTCAACTGCGCTGCCTGCCACACCAAGCACGGCTTTATCCCGCAGTGCACCGACTGCCACGGGCTGCCCCACAGCAAGCAGCTCCACGAGCGGTTCCCGAAGTGTCTCACCTGCCACCAGGATGCGCACAATCCGCCCGTGCGGCAGCGTTAACGGCAAGTCCAGAGAGGTCCCCTCTGGAGGGGATCTCTCAATAGTTTTCTTTGTTGTCATGATAATTTAAAGGGGGGATGCGTGAAGCTTCACAAAGGCTTTACCTTAGGGGTGACGATGCTGGCCGCGGCGCTGCTCTTGGCGCCGGTGACGGGCTCGGCCGCCAGTCTCGGCATCACCTCCGACACCATCGTTCGCCTCTACGAACGGGACGACAATGGTGGGCGGCAACGTTCCCTCCTGCCGGTCTACGAGTTCCTCCGGCTCGACTATACGGCTCCCAAAACCCCCGGTCTCTCGCTTCATGCCTACGGATGGGGGCGGGTGAACCTCCGTGACGACTTCGGCAATGCCGATGATACCGCCGACGGGGAACTCCTCTATGCCTATCTCGACTATCTGGACCCGAAGAACCGGGACTACCAGGTCCGTCTTGGGCGCCAGTACATCTTCGAGGGGGTGACGCGGGAGAGCGTCGACGGCGTCTACGTCAAGACCGATCTGGTGCCGACGGTGACCGCCTCGGCCTATGCCGGCTTTCCGGTGAACGTGGAGGATGTCAAGGGAAGGGGGGGCGACTGGATTTACGGCGCGCGGGTCGCCCAGGGGATTCCCGGCCGCTACGACGTGGCTCTGGCCTACAAGCACACGGGAAATCACGGCTCCACCGACGAGCAGTTCCTGGGGGCTGACGTCACGCTGCTTCTCCCCGCCAGCATTACTCTGCTCGGGCACACCACATGGAATCTCGTCACCGGCGGATGGGGAGAGCACTCCTATGAGCTACGGCTTCCCTTCAAGGCCTTCGAGCTTCGCCCCTTCTACCAACGCTACCGGTACGAGGATTTTCTGAACCGCAGGCCCGGCGGCTCCGCTCCCTTCCGGTTCATGTCCCAGCTTGGAGAAAAGGTGGACATTGCAGGGACCGAAGCTTTCTGGTACCCGGCGGAAAACATGGAATTCGGTGCCCGCTACAAGCACTACGAGTATGACAAGCGCTATGGTGCTGCCGACATGTACACGGTTCTGGCTGCTGTCAGGCGCAAGATTTTTTCCGAGGTGGGGGTGGAGTTTGGCCGGGTGGAGGGGGACATCGCCCAGAACCGGTACTATCTCGGAAGGGCCTACGTCTACTGGGATATTGCCCCAGCTTTTGTCACGGCAGACGTGGTTTACGTGAACTACGATGACGGGAACGTCTACAGCATGTACGGCAAAGACAGCGCTTTCTTCGCGTCAGTCGGCGCGGGAAGGAAGTTCCTCGACAAGGCCCTCAACGTGAAGCTTTCCCTCGACTACAGTCAGGACCCTTACTTCGACAAGGATTACCGCGGCACCCTGGCCGTCTCCTATGCCTTTGGCAAGTGACGGTCGCGGATGGAGCACCTACCCATGAAAAAAGGCATAATTATGGCGTTCCTGGCGGCAGGCCTGACAGTCGCGCTCCTCGCGGCGTGCGCCTCAACCCCCGCCTACCGACTTCCGGCCAAGCACCCTAACATCTACGAGTTGGGCGATCGCCGGGAGTTCTGCACGAAGTGCCACGGCTACAAGAAAACGCCGGTGGACTTCGAGCGGTACAACCATACCCCCCTCTTCACCGAATCCCATCGTCTCGTGGCCTACCAGGACCAGCGGATCTGCGCCCTCTGCCACGAGCAGAGCTTCTGCAACGACTGCCACGTGACCCAGACGGAACTGAAACCATCGATCAAGAACCAGACGGAGAACTACCGGCGGATGCAACACCGGGGAGAATATCTCTCCCGCCACCGGATCGACGGCCGCCTCGACCCCACCTCCTGCTACCGCTGCCACGGCAATCCCCAGTCGTCGCAGACGTGCCGGCCGTGCCATGGATAAGGGGAAGAGACGCTTGTATGGAGAGAGTATGCGGATTTGTTCCCTTTTCATGATGGTGGCAGTGGCGATGCTTGCCGGGTGCGGCATGAACTCATCGAATTCAGATGCGCCGAAAGCGGACCAAGCCCACGAGGCGACGTGGGTGACGTACCATCGGGACTCGCTGTTCAGCTTCGAGACTACTAAGCAGGTTCCATCGATAGATGCCAACGGCTTTGCCGTTTACAGTAGCGGGCAATCGTTAGTCAACGAAAACGTAATCCAGTGCCGTGTTTGTCACGGTCCTTCGCTGGCGGGTCCACGAGAGAACTACAAGGGTTCCGACTGTCTAAGCTGTCATGTCCTTGACCCGGTGACCTATCCTGTCCGCTGTTATTCCTGTCACGGGGCTCCGCCGGTAGTACCCATACAGAAGTGGATGTCAAGCTCTGGCCGAAAGAGTCATCTGAGTGATCCTGATTTTCTGGCTTTTGTAAGTAGGGTGCGTGATAGCAAGGAGAAGAACGCGCCGATCCACCTGGAGCACGAGGCACTGCCTAAAGAGATTCGTGCTACGGAGGATGATTGCAGAAAATGCCACGGGGAGAACGGTTCAGGGTCTACCGTGGACAGGCACCACACGCCAGAGAATATCACCAGTTTGGGATGCCTGTACTGTCACTCATTTACGTTTGTTATAGGCCCTGATGGAATACCCAGGATTGATTTCACGCCGAACCGCAACTGTACGAGCTGCCACGCTGACCTTACCAGGTGACCTCGTGTCGGCGTACGGTTTGTGACTCGCATAGGAACTTTATCAAAGGCATGAAGCATGCAAGTTGTCCGGCAGGGAAACTGTCAGAAGGGTGCCAATGATGATGCCGGATAGACCACAACAAACCAGTATCGCAGGTTTCGAAGGCTCTGTTGCCGGTCTTCCGCTCACCGACGTAATCCAGCTAAAGGGGCACAACCGCTTCTCCGGCTCCATTTCCGTGGAGTACAACCAGCGGCAGGGGATGATCTTTTTCCGCGATGGCGAGATCATCCATGCGGAGCAGGGGGGTACCGTCGGTGAGCCGGCCCTCTTCGAGATCATCCGCTGGCCCGGGGGGAGGTTCGCCATCCAGCCCAAGGTGACCACCACGAGCCGCTCGATCCAGCAGAGCATCAGCTATCTCCTGCTGGAGGCGCACCGACTCATGGACGAGGAGAAGGCGGGACTTGGTCCTGCGAGGAGCGATGGGAGCGCTGCATCGGGAAAGCGCGGGAAGAGTGCGATCGCGGAGCGGCTTCTCCAAATCCCTGGGGTTGCCAACGCTGTTCTTCTCAAGAAGGACGGCACGCCGGTGGAGGATGACAGTCGAGAGGCCACGGTTTTGGCTGGCACGGGCAGAGATCTGTCCCTTCTCGGAAACAGGCTCGGCGAACTGTTCGGCCTCGGCGGGGTGAAGTCCGCAGCCGTCCAGGCCAAAACAGATCAACGGCTCCTCTTCGAGGCGAAGAACCATTATATTTCCATTGCAGTAAGGGGGGAGAACTCCCTTGCCCAAGTGGAATCCGATATCCGCGCCACCTTCGGGGCCAGGAAATAATTACGCCGAATCAGGACAGACGATTCGCATGGATGCAATCCTTCAACAACTCAATGGGGTTCCAGGGGTGATAGGAAGCCTCGTCTGCGGAGGCGATGGCGGAGTCGTGGCCCGTGCTTTCCCTCCCCTGTTCGATGCCGCCATCATCGAGGGAGTTTCCGCCACCGTGGCAGACCCCGCCAGTGGCATCCGGAACGCCATTGATTCGGCAGACCTCCTCGATTTCCGCTATGGTGACGGAAGGATCGTCATCAAGCCCCTTCGGAATGCGTTTCTCCTGCTGCTCTGCACCAAGGGGGTCAACCTTGGGGTGCTCACTATTTCCCTCAACGTGGCCAAGGGAAAGCTGGAGTCGCTCCTGGTCGCCACTCAGGATTCCCCGTTGACAGTGGCCGCCGCTGTCACTCCTGATCTGATGGAGCTTACGGTGTGCCATCTCGCTGACGGAACAAAGGGGAGTTCCTTCGAGCAGTTCGGCATGGCCGCCCTTACTCCGGCCACGGCCCGGCACGTTTCCTCCTTCTACAGAGGGGGGGCCTTCAAGAGGCTGAAGCTTACCAATCGCACCAACGGAACCACCGGCGTTTTCCCGGTGATGATCGTGAATGAGAGCGATTCTTCCTATGATGGGAAAATCATCCTCTGCACGTCCATCGAGAAGAAGCTGGAGGCAGTGCCGGGCGATCGTCTCCTTGTGGAAATTTCGTAACGCATTCTGCCCGCCTAACTATTTTCCCGTCGCCACATCTCGTTCCCCCACCCACCCAGCCCGCCTTCACTCCTCGGGGTTTGCCTTGGCTGAAAAATCGGGTAGAGTGTACTCGATGGGGTTCCCACCAAGAAGGTCCTGATCCATCCTGCGGTTTCCGCAGGTGACAGTGCACTACTTTACCGAGGTTTGCCATGTTTGTTCACGATCCGGCGCTCTCCTTCATTGAGGCCGACGAGGCCGATGTTATTGCGATTCACCGCTCGACGGAGCCCGCAGCCGCGGCTCCCGAGGGTATCTCTCTCCGTCTGTGCAATGCCTACGTCTGCGCCATCCGCCGTAAGGGGATCGTCAGCGTTTACGTTGTCCTCGAGCATGCCGACCGGAAGGGGAGGTGGGTTTTCGCCGCTCCGGAAGGGGTTGCGGAGGGCGAAGCGTATCTCCCGCTTCTTACGGACGGGCTCGCCTTTGCCGTCTCGCTCGGCTTCACGCTGCAGGAGGTCAATCTCAGCTACGGCAAGGCGTTGCGGGAGGTGGTGATTCGCGACATCCCGGTGATCCGTCGGCCTTCTCCGGCCCGTGGACAGGAGAAACCGGCGGGCGCCGATGCGCCGAAGGAGGCTGCTTCGCCTGTCACGCCGCCTCCTGCGCCCGCCGGCGGAACCACGGGCGAGGCGAAGAAGGAGGCCGTTCCGAAGGAGAAGAAGGGAGTGCACCCCCCTGCGGAAAAGGAGCGGGAGGTGAAACCCGCTCCTCGGGACGTGGACGAGGCAAAGGCCCTGGCAGAGCGCCTTGCCGCCGAAAAGGCCGCAGCGGAGCGGGAGTCCCGGGAGCAGTTTGCGGCGCTCACGGCCCGGATCGACCTTCTGGTGGCGGAGAGGAAAGAACAGGATGCCGCCTTTTCGGCCCAGGAGACTGCCCTAAAGGAGGAGGTCGCACGGTTGACCGCAGAGAAGGAGCAGGCCGACCGGGAGCAAGCCCAGACAGTCGCGCCTCTCAAAAATACCGTAGAACGCCTCAAGGGAGAGGTGGAGGCCCTGGGGAAGGAGTCGCCGGCGATCCTCGCCTCCCTGCGGGACGAAATCGCCTGGCTGAAGGCCGAGAAGGACCGGTCCGGAGAGGAAACCGCCCGTGAGGAGGAGCGGCTGCGCACGGAGGTGGAAAAGCTTGCCGCAGCGCGGGATAAGGAGGGGTGTGCGGCGGCCGAGCGGATCGAATCCCTTAAGGCACGACTGGCCGTCCTTTCGGCCGAAGGGGAAAAGGGTGCCCAGGATAGCGCCGCCCGAATCAGGGCGCTTGAAGCAGAGGCGGAGCGGCTCGCCGCCGAGAACGCAGCGGCCGAGAAGCGGGCAGCAGCGGACATCGCCGCCTTGGAGGCGATAATCGAGCAGCGGACGGCGGAAAAGGAGGCATCCCGCAAGCTGGCGGTCGGGCGGCTTGTTCGACTGGCCGCAGAGGTGGAGGTTCTGGCGGCCGAGCGGGAGGCTGTTGAGCAGGTCCTCTCCAGGAGGGGGGGCGGCGAGATGGCGGACGCCCTGGCGCGGGCAGAGGCCGAGGCGGCAACCCTCAGGCGTGAGGTGGAGCGGCTTGCGGCGGAAAAGACCCTTGTCGCGCAGACGACCACCACCCGGGTTTCGTCCCTTCAGGCGGAGGTCACGCGCCTTGTCGCCAACGAAGAGGCTTCGGCTCCGGCGCGCCATGGGCATGCCGAGCCGCTGAAACCGGCACCGGTCATTGCCGGGGCAGAGGGAGGGGCGGCAGCGGCAGACGTCTCTCCGGTGGCCCAATGGGATGATGAGGTGGCCGCTGCCGTGGGAGAGGCCCTTGCGGAGGGGGAAACCGACCCCTTCAGTTTCATGGGTGGAGGAGAGGGAGAGGAATTCGTCTCGTTCGGTGCCCCAGGGGGGGAGGGAGGGGCTGGTGCGGGCGTCGGGTTCAACCTTGACAGGACGCTGGAGATGATCGAGTGCGACGGCCCGGCGGATGTCATCGAGGTCCACAACTCCCTCAACGTGGTGAACATTACCCCGGCGGGGCGCACGCCACAGCCCTGCGGGGCCTATGTCATTGCCTTGAAAAGGGGTGGGCGGTTCCGGGTGTATGTTGCCTGGAGCCTCGCCTCCGACCGCACGACCCTTGTCTATTCCCCTGAGAGGCAGCCCGCTGACGCGGCAGAATGTGCCAGCGTGGTGCGGGACGCCCTGACCTTTGTGGAGACTGTCGGTTTCATGATGGACGCGGTCCGGCTTAACCCCGACATGGACAAGCGCGGGCGGGCTCTGGCAAAAATCCCGGTCCTTCGCCTCAAGGGGTAGCCGATCCATGATGACGGTTCTCTGGGTTGCTGTCGTTGCCCTTGTTCTTGTCGGCGTTGCTGGTACGGTCCTGCCCGCCCTGCCGGGAGCGCCCCTGGTCTTTCTCGGGTTGCTGCTCGCTGCCTGGGCCGATGGATTCCAGCGTGTCGGCTGGGTCTCCCTCCTTGTCCTCGCGCTCCTTACCCTCCTCACGTTCGTGGTCGAAGTGGTGGTGACCGGCCACGGCGCCCGCAGAACGGGGGCCAGCGGCAAGGCGGTGCTCGGGGCCACGGTGGGGACCATCGTGGGGATATTCTTCGGCATCCCCGGGCTCATCGCCGGACCTTTCATCGGAGCGGTGGCCGGAGAATTCCTCGCCACGCGGGACCTGGCCCAGGCGGGGAAGGCCGGCGTCGGCACCTGGGTGGGATTGGCTTTCGGTGTGGCTGCCAAGGTTGCCCTCGTCTTTACGATGATCGGGATATTCGTGGCGGCGTACCTTCTGTGAGGTCCGTGGGACGGCGGCTTTTCTCCGGATTTCCTGTTTACACAATCCCGCCAGTTCGTTAGAGTTGCCGGATTGATTTCGTTACCTATCCATGCAAGGAGGAAAAGCGTATGAAAGCAGTTCTTCTCAACGGGTTCGGCGGTCTGGACGTACTCACGGTGGGAGAGGCGGAGAAGCCGAAGCCCGCCGAGGGGCAGGTTCTCGTGAAGGTGGTGGCCACCTCCATCAACCGGCCGGACCTTGTGCAGCGGGAAGGGAACTATCCCCCCCCGCCGGGCGATTCGGAGATTCTGGGCCTGGAGGTTTCCGGCACCATTGAGGAGCTGGGACCCGGCGTAACCGGCTGGCAGGTTGGTGACCGGGTCATGACGCTGGTGGGTGGCGGCGCCTACGCCGAGTATGCCGTGGCCTATGCCAGCCACCTGATGCGGATTCCCGAGGCCATGAGCTTCGAGGAGGCGGCCTGCGTCTGCGAGTCGTACATCACGGCATTTCTCAACGTCTTCATGATTGGTGGCCTCAAGGACAACAATACCGTCATTCTCCACGGCGGCGGGGGAGGGGTCAATACCGCCGGTCTCCAGCTCTGCAAGGCGCTTGTTCCCAACACGAAGATCATCGTCACTGTTCACCCAACCAAGATGGAGCGGGTGAAGGAGTTGGGGGCCGACCTGGCCATCGACTTTACCCAGACCCCCGACTTCTCCGAGGCGGTCAAGGAGTTCACCAACAAGAAGGGGGCCGATGTGATCCTCGACCACGTGGGGGCCAAGTACCTGGCGCCCAACATGAACTCCCTGGCCTACGCGGGACGCCTCGTTCTCATCGGAGTCATCAGCGGCATCAAGGCCGAACTGAACCTGGCCCTCATGATGGTGAAGCGCCAGCAGATCATCGGCTCCGTGCTCCGCTCGCGGCCGGTGAAGGACAAGGGTGAGATCGTGGCGGAGTTCACCCGGACAGCGCTGCCGAAATTCGCCGACCGGACCATCGTTCCCATCATCGAGAAGGTTTTCCCCCTGGACCAGGTGGTGGAAGCCCACCGGATGATGGAAGAGGACAAGCATTTCGGGAAGATTGTGCTGAAGATTTCATAGGGAAAGACAACGTGGGGGGGCGCTGGCGACGGCGCCCCCTTCGCTTTTGGAGAGGAGATGGCCATGACGGCACCGCAATCGGTCACGGACCTGGATCTGAAGCGCCTCACGAACCGCACCTTTCACCCCTCGCCCGTGGCCTGGGAGGACCAGGTGCTCTACTTTCTCCTCCTCGACCGCTTCTCCGACGGGAAGGAGCAGGGGTTTCGCGACAACCGGGGGCGGCGGGTGACCAGGGGGGCCACCCCTGTCTTCCGTCCCGGCGACGAGGGAAACGCCATCCGTACCGAGCCCGAAGCGGCCGTCTGGCGCGAGGCCGGCACCCGCTGGTGTGGCGGAACCCTGAAGGGGCTCACAAGCAAGATGGGGTATCTGCGGCGTCTCGGGGTAACCGCCGTCTGGGTGAGCCCCCTCTTCAAGCAGTGCTCCTTCGTCTCCACCTACCACGGCTACGGCATCCAGAACTTCCTCGATGTGGACCCCCACTTCGGCACCGCCGACGATCTGCGTGAACTGGTTCGCGTCGCCCACGCCAACGGCATCTACGTCATCCTCGACATCATCCTGAACCACGCCGGCAACGTTTTCGCCTACGACCGG
>CAJPFF010000090.1 GCA_905339345.1 Geobacteraceae bacterium
CTCCGAGAAGGTCTGCCAGTTCATGGTGGAGATGGTGACGAGCTGCATGAACGAGGCGAAGAAGAGCCCCACTACTCCGCCCAAAAGCCCCAGGAAAAGCGACTCCAGGACGAAGGCGGCAAGGATGCTCCCCCTCTGGAATCCCAGGGCCCGCAGAGTCCCGATCTCGGTCACCCGGTTGGCCACGGCGGCGTACATGGTGATCATGGCGCCGATTACCGCCCCGAGGGAGAAGATGATGGTGAGTGTCACCCCGAGAATCCGGAGGAACTTGGCCATGGCCTCCGACTGGTCGGCGTAGAAGGTAATTTCCCGCTTCGCCTCCAGGGTGAGGCGCGGATCGGATTCGAGCCGCTCCTTCACCCTCGCGAACTCCGAAGGGTCCCGCAGCTTGAAGATCATGGAGGAGTAGACCGGCCGGCGGAAGGCCTGCATGAGCTGGTCCGCGTCGCCCCATATCTCCGAGGAAAAGCCGGTGCTCCCAGCATCGAATATCCCCACCACGGTCCAATCCCGCATGCCGAAGCGGAGCGTCTCGCCGATGCCTCCCCCCTGGAACCGCTTGGCAATGCTGGCCCCGGCCATTATCTCGGCGGAGCCGGGGCGCGGCATCCGCCCCTCCACGACCCGCACCTGGGGGCGCATGAGGAGGGAGTTCGCCCCTACCCCCCGGATGACGACGTTGGAGGGCTTGCCGCTCCCCCGCTTGGGGAGACTGATGAGGACCACGATCTCCTTGGCCGCGAGGCGCTCTCCCCCTGCAATCGCCACCTCCGGCTGGGTCTCCACCACGGCGGCCTGGGAGCGGTCGATGCCGCTTTGCACCTCGGTCTGAGCCGATTTCCTGATAACCACTACGTTGTCGTAGGAGCCGGTGTCCACCAGGGTCTTCCGCAGCCCCTCGGCCAGCATCAGCGTCGCCGCGAAGACGAAGACCACCAGGGCCATACCCGATGCGGTGAGGACCGTGGTCAGGCGGCGGGTCCAGAGGTTACGGAAGCTGTAGGAGTAGGGAATCCCCATTTACCCAATCCTCCGCAACCCGTCGGCGATCCGTATCGTCGCCCCGCGCCAGGTGGGAAAAATCCCGGCCACGACTCCCACCACAAGGGCGGCGGCCAGATCCATCATGATGGTTTCGGGTGTGATGGAGAAGACCGGGAAGAACTGGGAGAGCTCCGTCTCGATCCAGTGGGCCGCCGGAAAAGTGCAGGCCACCCCTGCAACCCCGCCGATCAGGGCGATGACAATGGACTCGCCGAAGACCACCCCCGCGATGTGGAACGCTCCGAAGCCGAGGGTTTTCATGGTGGCATACTCGGCGATCCGCTCCCGGGCGGTCATGGCCATGGTGTTGGCCGCCACCACCATGATGATGACGATCACCACGTAGGAGACGATCTGGATGGCGATCAGGATCGCCTCAGTCATGGAGACAAAGCTCATCTGGAAGGCCTTCTCGGTCTCGGTCAGGGTCTCGGCCAGGGAGTTCCTGAAGATGGCATCCACCGCCAGGGAGACCTCCGCCGCCAGCTCGGGCTTGGTGAGGGAGATGATGTAGTACCCCACCTGATCGGCCCGACGGCCGACGGTCTTCTTGACGGATTCGTTCAGGTAGTCCCAGTGGAAGAGGAGTTGCGTTTCGTCGGTGTTCTTCTCGGCCCCCCGGTAGATTCCCCGGATCACGAACTCCCACTGGCCGGAGAAGATGGTCCCCCGCAGCGACACCTGGTCCCCCACCTTCCAGCCGAAGCGCTCGGCGGTCTTTCTCCCCACGATGCACCCCTTCCGGTCAAGGACAAAGGCCTTCACCTGATCAGGGTCGATGAGGTACTCGGGGTACATGGCCAGGTAGCTCTTGGGCTCAACGGCAAAGTTGGGGAAAAAGTTCTTTTCCTCCTTGTAGATGCCGCCGAACCAGTTTCCCCAGGAGACATCCTTCACCCCCGGTACCTGACGGATGCGGTCCTTGTAGGAAATGGGGAGGGGAAAGACGAGGGAGATGGAATTGCGGGTAATGAGGCGGGAAGAGGAGGACGCCTCCACCCCCGCGTACCAGAGGTCAACGAGGGTCCGCAGGAGGCCGAAGGCCACGATGGCGATGGCCACCCCCACGATGGTGAGGATGGTCCGGAGCTTGTGGCGGAAGGCGTTGCGTATGAGGAGCTTGAGAATGAACACGGTCTACCCCGCCCCGTCGGTCAGCTCCCCCTTCTCCAGGTGGAGGAGCCGGTGGGCCTGCTCGGCGGCCCGGGGGTCGTGGGTGACCATGATGATGGTCTTGCCGAAACCGTGGACGAGCCGCTCCATGAGGGCGAGGATCTCCCCGGCCGATACCTTGTCCAGGTCGCCGGTGGGCTCGTCGGCCACGAGAATGTCAGGGTCGGTTACCATGGCCCGGGCGATGGCGACCCGCTGCTGCTGCCCCCCCGAAAGCTGGGAGGGGTAGTGGTCCATCCGGTCGGAGAGCCCAACGAGCCCCAGCACCGTCTCCACATGCTCCCGCCGCTGCCGGCGCGTAAGCCCCGTCAGGAGCAGGGGGAGCTCCACGTTCTCGAAGGCGGTGAGCACCGGGATCAGGTTGTAGAACTGGAAGATGAACCCCACGCTGGCGGCCCGCCAGGCGGCCAGCTCCGCCTCCGGGAGGGTGGAGATCTCCACCCCGCCGATGGTGATGGTGCCGCCGTCGGCCTTGTCGATGCCGGCGATGAGGTTCAGGAGCGTGCTCTTCCCCGACCCCGACGGCCCCATGAGGGCCAGAAACTCTCCCTGCGCGATGTCAAAGGAGATGTCCTGGAGCACCGGCACGGTCTGGGCTCCCCTCCGGTACGACTTGGAGAGGTTTCGCACGGCGACGATGGGGGGGGTGGTTTCTGCCATCTACTTCTCCGCCGTCTTGATCTTCGCCCCGTCCTTGAGCTTGTCGAGGGGCTTGAGGGCGATCTTGTCGCCCGGCTTGACACCGGCGGTTATCTCCAGCAT
>CAJPFF010000091.1 GCA_905339345.1 Geobacteraceae bacterium
ACCGTCACCGCCGTCATGCACCGGTGGTCCGTGGGGCACTCCCGCAGAAGGCACGGGGCGCAGTCGGTGTCGCGGCGCACGATGACGGCCCGGTCACTCCAAGGCGATGTGGTCGTATGGTCCGTGGAGCCGAACACCGCCACAAGAGGAATGCCGAAGGCGGCGGCGATGTGCATGGGACCCGAATCATTGGTGACGAAGAAGTCGCAGCGTTTGATGAGTGACATCAGCTCACGCACCGACGTTTTCCCGGCCATGACGAGGCATGGGGAGGACATGGCCGTGGCAATATCGGCGGCGATGGCCGCTTCACCCGGTCCGCCGGTCACCACGACCCGTGCACCCCAGCGGCGGGACAGCTCATCGGCCACGGCAGCGAAGCGCTCCGGGTACCAGCGTTTGGCCGCGCCATAGGAGGCGCCGGGGTTGATGCCGAGGAGAACGTCTCCCTTACCGATTCCGTGTTCGGCCAGAAATTCCGCCATGGCAGCGTCCTCGCCGGGTGTCGTGAAGAGGTTGAGGCTCCGGTCGCGGGTGGTGATATCGAAACGACCGAGCATGGCGAGGTAATATTCCACATGATGGAGCTGGCGCGTTTGCTCATCAACCGGCACACCGTGGGTCAGGAGCAGTCCACGGCCATCGGTTCGGTATCCCATGCGCCGGGGTATCCGGGCAAGCCAGGCGATGAGCGCCGCATCGACGGCGTTCTGAAGGAGAATTGCCAGTTCGAACCGCCGTGCCCTGACTTCCTTCGCGAGCCTGAGCTTTCCTCTCAAGCCGGCATGGACCCCTCTGCGGTCATAGACAATGACGTCGTCAACTGCCCCGTGTACGGCAAAAAGCGGCGCCACAAGGGGGTTTGCCAGAACCGTCACCCGGGCACCGGGAAAACTCTCGCGGATGGCCCGCAGCGCCGGGGTGGTCATGACTGCGTCCCCGATCCAGTTGGTGGACCGGACGAGAATGTTGCTGATCGTCTCCTTCTTTATTTTCAAAGCGCTTGCCGTTCCCCGGTTTCCGGTCCCTGGTCTCCGATGTGCTCCGCCTCGTCAGCAAGCATTACCGGGATACCGTCACGGACGGGATATTTCAGACGGCATGCCGGGCAGATAAGACCCGAGCCGTCATCAGCACTGCATACCTCCCCCCGGCAGCGAGGACAGGCTAAAATCTTGAGCAAGTCAATTGATAATGCCATAGAGGGCATCTCCTTTCAAAGCACTTTGTCGATGGCAGTTTCGAGGGGGTTGAGATCAATGAGGCGCATCTCCAGCACCGCCACATAGACAGGACCCAGTCCTCCCAGGAGGGGAGTCAGCTTCACCGCATCCTTGCCGGTGGTTATCAGGAAATCGGCACCGGCAGTGCGGCATGTCTCAGCAAGCCGTGCCACCTCCGGTTCGCCGTAGCGGCAGTGATCGTCAAAGGGAACGGTGGCCACGATGTCCACCCCTTTGTCTCTGAGTGAGGCGAAGAAGGCCTCTGGTTCGGCTATGCCGGCAAAGGCGACCCCTCTCCGGCCGCGCAGCTTCTCAAACGGTTGCCGATCTCCGCTGGGGAGAAGCTCTACCCCCGTCAGCGAGTGTCCGGCCCGGCATGAGGGAACGGTACCATGCACCGACGGCGCCCCGACTCCGGCGCAGCGGGTGTAGACCACCAGATCCGCCCTCTTCAGGGCCGACGGCGGTTCCCGGAGAAGGCCCGCGGGGAGGGTGTGACCGTTGCCGAGGGGAGAGCGGCAGTCCATAAGGAGGATGTTTAGATCCCGGTGGAGCCGAAGGTGCTGGAAGCCGTCGTCCAGAATGAAAACGTCAGGATTGAGCTGCTCCAGCGCCAGACGTCCAGCCGCGTGGCGGTCGGAACCGATGACTGCCATGAGCCCCGGCACTGCCGTGGCCAGATGCACCGGCTCGTCACCTGCTTCGGCCGCGGTGAGGAATACGGTGTACCCGTCGGAGACGATGCGCGTCTCCCCCTCCAGCGACCCGCCGTACCCCCGTGAGATGACCGCCACCCGTTTCCCCCGCTCCATGAGCAGACGCGTAACAAGCGCCACCATCGGTGTCTTGCCGGTACCACCTACCGTGAGGTTTCCCACCGAGATCACGGGGCGGTTCAGGCGATGGACCCGGAATATCCCCTTCGCGTAAGCGAGCGCCCGCAGCCGGACCACGATCCCGTACGGTACGGAGAACATAACGAGAAACGCCAGGAGAAGTCGGTCGACCAATCCCCGTCGTTCGCCGGAAACCAGACTGCGAAAGTATCCTTCAAATGACATGGGTTATCCAGGTGAGATTGCACGATGGCGAAATAGTGAGAGGGAGCACCAGAGCAACACCCTCGCTACCTCGCTGCCTTGCTACCTCGCTCAAAGAGCGGTTCAATGATCTCCAGGTGCCGTGCGGCTGCACCTCCCTGTTCTGCCATGAGCCGGCTGCCGTTTTCTCCCATGGCCCGACGGGCGGATTCATCTTCCAGCAGACGGCGCAGGGCCGCTTCCAGTCCCGTGCGGTCCTCGACCTGCTCTCCGGCCCCCGCGGCGAGCACCAGGGTCGTGATCTCGCGGAAGTTGTGCATGTGGGGACCAAACAGGACCGGCACCCCCACCGACGAGGGTTCCAGGAGATTGTGCCCCCCCACCGGGACAAGACTTCCACCCACGAAGACCACGTCCGACAGGGCATACAGGTTCATGAGCTCACCAATGGTATCCACGAGGAGGACACTGCCGGCCTCAAGCTCCTGCGCCCCATCGAGAGCCGAACGCCGGACAAAGGGAATCCCTTTCGCCTCCAGGAGCATCCCCACCTCGGCGGCCCGCTCAGGGTGGCGCGGCACGAGGACCAGGAAGAGTCCCGGACGTTCGGCAAAGAGGCGTAGGTAGGATTCCGCCACAAGCTCCTCCTCACCGGAATGGGTACTGCCCGCAGTGATGACGAGGGCCCCGGCCGGCAACCGGTAGCGATTGCGCAGTTCCTCCTGCTCCGTCGGACCAAGCCTTCTCAGGGGCAGATCGTATTTGAGGTTACGCGTAACGAATACCCGTTCTGCAGGCGCTCCAATGGCGACAATGCGGCGGGCATCCTCATCGCTTTGCATGCAGAGGGCGGAGAGATTGTTCAGGATCGGGGCGAAGAAACGGGAAAACCGGAGGTAGCGTGGAAAGGAGCGGTCAGAGATGCGCCCGTTGACCATAACGGCGGGTATCCCCATTCGTCGGGCGTACCGGAGGAAATTAGGCCAGATCTCAGTCTCCACCACAATGACAAGCTTTGGCGATACGAGCCGTAAAGCCCGGGAGGCGGCGAATCCGAAATCGAACGGAAAGTAGACCACCAGATCCGGTTCGGGGATGGCCACCGCCACCGAACGCCCCGTCTCGGTCACCGATGAGAGGACGATGGGCCGTTCGGGGAAGCGGCGTTTCAGCTCCCGCAAGAGCGGCTTCACCGCCATGGTCTCTCCCACCGACACTGCGTGGACCCAGATAGCCCCTCTTCCGGTAACCGGCACCAGACTTTCGGGTGCAATGAACCCGAACCTCTCGGCAAACCCGGCGAAGGTCCGTCCGCGACTCACGGTCCTCCAGACGTGGTGGGCAATGATGGCGGGGGCAAGCAGAATCAGAAGTATGTCATAGAGAACAAAAAACATCGGTCCTTCAGAGGATCGGTCATGAGCCACAAGCGCAGCTCCCGACCTCTAAGTGAATTGCATGTCGTAGAGCTTGCGGTAGAGCCCACCGCGCGCCAGGAGTTCGTCATTGGTCCCCGTCTCCACCACCCTACCCTTGTCGATAACCACGATCCGGTCCGCATGAAGGACGGTGGAGAGCCGGTGGGCGATGACGAGGGTAGTCCGGTTCTGCATAAGATTTGCAAGGGCCTGCTGCACCATGTGCTCACTCTCGGTATCCAGGGCGCTGGTGGCCTCGTCCAGGAGCAGGATGGGCGCATCCTTGAGGATGGCCCGTGCAATGCACAGCCGCTGGCGCTGACCGCCGGAGAGACGAACCCCCCGATCACCGATGTTCGTTTCGTACCCCTCGGGCATCTCCATGATGAAGTCATGGGCAAAGGCCGCCCGGGCCGCCCGCTCCACATCCTCCAGAGGAGCCCCTGGACAGCCGAGGCGGATGTTGTTGGCGATGGTGTCATTGAAGAGCACCGTCTCCTGATCCACCAGGGCGATTTGACTGAGCAGGTCATCCAGGCGCAGCCGTCGCACGTCAATCCCGTCGAGGAGCACGGCGCCGCCGGCCACATCGTAGAAGCGAGGGATGAGCGACATGATGGTGGTCTTCCCGGCCCCCGAGGGACCGACGAGGGCAATCACCTCGCCCCGACGGGCCGTAAGCGACACGTCGCGCAGGACCTCCTCGTCGTTGTAGCGGAACGAGACGTTACGCAGCTCCACATCGCCCCGAGCCTTTACGAGCGTAAGGGGGTCCGCCGGGTCTTCCACCTCGGGTTTCTGATCCAGGACATCGAATACCCGTTCGGCGGCTCCTATGGACTGCTGGACAGAATTATAGGCGTTGAGCACTTTCTTTACCGGGCTGTAGAGCATCACCATGGCGGTAAGAAAAGAGAAGAACTCTGACGCCGACATCCTCCCCCCCAGGACCTGGCTGCCGCCAAACCAGATCACCCCCGCCACCCCAAAAGACGTGATGACCTCCATGATTGGCGTGTGGAGGGCAGAATATTTTATGCTCTTGCGGAGATTTCGGTACAGACCGAAATTCGTTCGACTGAACCGGTCGATGACTCTCTGCTCCAGCCGAAAGGCCTTGATCACCTTGATACCGGTGAAGGTTTCCTGGAGGATGCTCGTAATTTCCCCCATCTGCTCCAGAGACTGCTTCGCCAGTTTTTTGATCCGCATGCCGATCTTCTGGGCAGGCAGTGCTGTGAGGGGCAATACGATGAAGGTGATGAGCGCCAACTGCCAGTTACGGTAGAAAATGACTCCAAGGAGACCTATTGCCGTAACCCCGTCACGCAGCAGACCCGTGACCACGTTTGCCACACCCTGCTGCATCTGCCCCACGTCACTCATAACCCGCGATATGAGGACTCCGGCGGGGTTGTCTGAGAAATGACGCAGCGACAATTCCATGTGCTTTCGGTAGAACTCGTTGCGGATGTCCTGGATAGCAAGTTGACCGGCGGTTCGGATGTAATATTCCTGGATAAAACGGGCAACCCCCCGAGCAAGAAAAACGATAATAACCGCCACGGGTAAGAGGACAAAGATAGTCATGTCCTTTTCGGTAAAGATCTTTTTGAGAAGCGGCTCCACCATGTAGGCAATTGCGGCATCCGTCCCCCCGACCGCGAACGACGCCACCATGGAAATGGCAATCCGCCACCCGTAGGGCTTGCTGTAAACTATGAGGCGCTTAAAGGTGTCCATATTCTACTTTCCGAGCATCTCAAGAACAATCCCTGCCACCCGCTCCGAGCCGCCGCCGGCACCAAGCTTCTCCTTGACGGTGGCAAGCTCCGCCCGGGTATTCTCGGTATAGACAGGGTCATCCAGGTAGCGGCCGATCTCCTCTGCGAGCCGGTCCGCCGTGACCTCGTGCTGAATCAGTTCCGGTACCACCCGCTTGCCGGCTACGATATTGCAAATGCCGATGTGGTCCACCCGGACGAGCCGCTTGCCCACTTCATAGGTCAAAGGAGATACCGTGTAGATAATCACCATCGGCACCCCCATGAGGGCAATTTCCAGGGTGACCGTCCCCGACACCGTCATGATGGCATCGCAGATCTGCATCACGTCGTAAACTTTGTCCCGGACCACGGCAATCTCGAGCCCCGCTGAAGCCATGTGCGGCTCGATGTCGGCGCTGGTCAGACTGGACGCGAGTGGCAGGATGAACTGCAACTCCGGGTAGCGTGCCTTGAGGAGCTTCGTGCTTTCGATAATTACAGGGAAAAGCCGGGCGATCTCCCCCCGCCGGCTGCCGGGGAAAAGGCCGATCACGCGCCGGGAAGGGTCGAGCCCAAAGGAGGTCAACGCCTCGTCCCGCGTCATGGTGGGCCGGACCCGGTCCGCCAGGGGGTGCCCCACGAAGGTGACCGGCACTCCGGCCTTCTCGTAGAATGGCACCTCGAAGGGAAAGACTACCGCCATCCTGTCCACGAGCCGAGCGATTTTTTTCACCCGTCCGGTGCGCCAGGCCCAGACCTGGGGGCTGATGTAGTAGAGGACCTTGACCCCCGCCCGCTTGGCAACACGGGCCACGAGCATGTTGAAGTCCGGGTAGTCGATGAGGATCAGCAGATCCGGCGGGTTGTTCGTGATGGCCCGCTTAAGGGTTGCGTACGCCCGGTAGATGACGCCGAAGTGGGCAAGCACCTCTACAAGCCCCACCACCGCCATTTCGGACGAATCGACAAGGGTCTCCACCCCCGCCTCACGCATGTGCGGCCCACCGATGCCGAAAAATGAGAGGGTAGGGTCGAGGCGGAGCGCCTCTTTCACCAGATTCGAGCCGTGGAGGTCACCAGAGGCCTCGCCGGCCACGATCATCACGCGTTTATTCGGAGCAGTACCCATACGAATACAAAGAGACGCCCACGGGGGGCGTCTCTCCCTTTCATGCACGAAAGCGTTGCTCCGGTTATGCCTTGAGGGCCGACTTAACGACTTCCACGACCCGACGCACCTGTTCGTCGGTCATCTCCGGGAAGATGGGGAGGGACATGCAGCGCGATGCCACCTCCTCGGCCACGGGGAGCGCAACCCCCGCGTAGTCGGCCGCAAAGACATCCTGCTTGTGGAGCGGGATCGGGTAGTAGACCGCCGAGGCGATCTCCGCGTCGGTGAGGGCCTTCATGATGGCATCGCGGCGGTCGGTGAGAAGGGTGTACTGGTGGTAGACATGGGTCCCTTTGCCGTCCTCGAAGGGGGTCACGACGCCGGTGCCTGCCAGCAGTTCGCTGTAGAGGTGGGCAACGCGGCGACGCCCCTCGTTGTAGTCCCTGATGTGCTTGAGCTTCACCCGGAGGATGACCGCCTGGATCTCGTCGAGGCGGCTGTTGAAGCCGATGACTGAGTGGTGGTAGCGCACCTTGCTCCCGTGGTTGCGGAGCATCTTCACCCGCTCGGCAAGCTCGGGACAGGATGTGGTGACAAGGCCGCCGTCGCCAAAGCAGCCCAGGTTCTTGCTGGGGAAGAAGCTGAAGGCACCCAGCGCACCGATGGTGCCGGTCATGCGGCCATCCAGGTCGGCGCCGAAAGATTGGGCGCAGTCCTCGATGAGAAGGAGGCCATGCTTCGTGCAGAGCGCCTGGATAGCCGCCATGTCAGCCGGCTGGCCAAAGAGGTGAACCGGAAGGATCGCCCGTGTCTTGGGGGTGATGGCCGCCTCGACCTTGGCCGGATCAATGTTGAAGCTCTTCGGGTCCACGTCCACAAAGACCGGCGTGGCTCCCACGTAGCGGATCGCCTCGGCAGTAGCGATGAAGGTGAACGGCGAGGTTATCACCTCGTCTCCCTCCTTGATCCCCGCCGCGGCAAGGGCCAGATGGAGGGCGTCTGTCCCCGAGGCGACGCCGATGGCGTGCTTCACGCCAAGAAACGCGGCAGCTTCCTCCTCGAACGCCGAGACGTTGGGGCCAAGGATGAACTGGGTCTTTTCCAGGGCCTCCAGGATGCCCCGGTCGATCTCCTCTTTTATCGCATGGTACTGCACCTTCAAATCAACCATCGGAATATTCATGGCAACCTCACAGTTTCTTGCTGATCTTGAGCGCCGTTTCCAGCGCTCGCTTGCCGTCTTCGCCAGATACCACCGGCTTTGCTCCCGTGCGGACGCAGTCCAGGAACGAGGCGATTTCCGCCTTCAGGGCATCCCCCTGCTCGAAGGAAGTTTCCTCCATATCGACCTTGGGGACGCCGGGGAACATCTCGCCGCTCCCCTTGCGGAACACCGCCAGCTTCTTGTTCTGGAAGTCGACGGAGATGTAGGAATCTGCCTGGAATATGCGCATCTTCCGCTCGCTCTTGAGGCTGATGCGGCTTGCGGTGACGTTGGCAACGCACCCGTTCTCGAACTGGATGCGGGCGTTGGCGATGTCCTCTTCGTCGGTGAAGACCGGTGCGCCGATTGAGCTGATCTGCTTCACCGGCGAGCCGACGATGGTCTGGAGGATGTCGATGTCGTGAATCATGAGATCCAGGACCACGTTCACGTCGGTTCCCCGAGGCTTGAAGGGTGCAATCCGGATCGATTCAATGAAACGGGGCACGGTCAGGAACCCCTTGAGACCGACGATAACCGGGTTGAACCGCTCAAGGTGCCCCACCTGGAAAACGGCTCCCTTCTCCTCGGCAAGCCGGATGAGCTTGTCGGCCTCCGCCACGGTGGTTGTGATCGGCTTCTCCAGGAGGACATGAACGCCCCGCTCAAGGAACGCCCGCGCCACCTCGAAGTGGTACTGGGTCGGAACCACGATGCTCACGGCGTCGACCTTGTCAAGCAGCTCCCGGTAGTCGGTATAGGCGGTCGTGCCAACCTTGGCGGCAACTTCCTCCGCCCGCAGCCTGCTGGTATCGACCACGCCAACCAGATCCGCATCGGGAAGCTGGGCGAATTTTTCCGCATGGAAGAGCCCCAAGTAGCCAACACCGATCACTGCGGTCCGAATCTTGTCCGTCATCGACAGATACCCCTTTCCGATTTCTCGGCAAACTCCACGAAATGAGCAATTTCGGACGACATCGCCACCTCTTCCCTGATGCGGGCAAGGGCCTCATCGAGTCGAAGCCCCGAACGGAAAATCAGTCGATAGGCCTTCTTTACTCCGCTTATGACCTCCGGCGAAAAGCCGCGCCGCTTGAGCCCTACGGTATTGAGTCCCGCCGATGTTGCCCGGTTGCCGCTGGCTATTGTGTAGGGGAGAACATCCTGAACCACCATGGCGCCGCCGGAGAGCATGGCACTCTCACCGATCCGGACGAACTGATGGACAGCCGAAAGCCCGCCGAGGATGGCGAAATCCTCCACCACCACATGGCCGGCAAGGGTTGACCCGTTGGCCATGATGACCCGGTTGCCGACGACGCAGTCGTGGGCAACGTGGCAATAGGCCATGAAGAGATTGTTGTCGCCGATAACCGTTTCGCCGATACCGGTCACGGTTCCTGGCTGGAGCGTCGCGAACTCCCGGATGACGTTCCGGTTGCCGATTCGCAGCCAGGTTTCTTCGCCCCGGTACTTCAGGTCCTGGGGAATTCCCCCCACCGACGCGAAGTGAAAGATCTGACACTCATCGCCAATCTCGGTCCAGCCTTCGATAACCGTATGGGGACCGATCTTAGAACCGCGACCGATCCGGACATGCTCTCCGATGATGGCGTAGGGTCCGATCTCAACCCCTTCGGCCACTTGGGCGGCGGGGTGGACGATTGCCGTGGGATGAATCATCCTACAGCCTGTTCCGGTCGGCGAAGGTAGCCTTGAGGTCCGCCTCGGTCGTCACTTTGCCATTGACGTACGCCTTGCCGCTGAAACTCCAGATCCCCCGCTTGCGACCGTTGATCGACACCTCAATCCTTAGTTGATCGCCCGGCATCACCGGCTTGCGGAACTTTACGTTGTCGATGGCGGCGAAGTAACAGATCTTGTCGCGCACCTCGTCACCCAGCGCTACGTACGCGAAGATCCCCCCCACTTGGGCCATGGCCTCCACGATCAGCACTCCCGGCATGATGGGATGACCGGGGAAGTGCCCCTGAAAAAAGGGCTCGTTGATGCTGACGTTTTTGATCCCGACAATCCGCTCCTCAGGCACATGCTCCACGATCCGGTCCACCAGGAGAAAAGGGTAGCGATGGGGGAGAATATTCATGATCTCATTGATGTCAAAGACAGTTTCCATAATCATGCTCCTTGCTTCTCTTCAAGCTGCTGGATCCGCTTTTCCATTGCGGCAATCGTCTTCTTCAACTCGGGGAGCTTCGGCACCACGGCCGATGAACGGAGCCAATCCCGGTGATTGAAGGCCGGCATGCCGCTCACCATGGAGCCGGCTGGGACATTGCCGGGAATGCCGGACTTGGCCCCTACCATGACGTTGTCGCCGATCTCCAGATGGCCGGCAACTCCCACCTGGCCGGCGAGGGTCACACGCCTGCCGAGCTTCGTGCTGCCCGAGATCCCCACTTGTGAGACAATGGTGCAGTTCTCGCCGATGACACAGTTATGGGCGATCATGACAAGGTTGTCGATCTTTGTCCCCCTGCCGATGACGGTTGCGCTGAGGGCCGCCCGGTCGATGGTGGTGTTAGCGCCAATCTCCACGTCATCCTCGATGACGACGATGCCCAACTGGGGGATCTTGTACAAGCCATCGCCGTCCGGGGCGTAACCGAAACCGTCAGAGCCGATAATCGTGCCGGCATGAATCGTGACCCGGTTCCCGATGCGGCACCCCTGATAGACCACAACGTTGGCATGGAGCGTCACATCGTTGCCAACCGTGACCCCTTCGTAGAGAACCACTCCCGGATATATCGTCACCCGGTCGCCGAGCGTGACGCCGTCTCCCACGACGGCACCGGGATAGACGGTCACGTCGCTCCCCATGGTGACCTTGTGGCCAACCAGCGCCCCCTCCATGACCCCCAGCGGCTCCCGCGGAGCCACGTGAAAGAGGGTGAGGAGCTTGGCAAAGGCCAGGTAGGGGTTTGCCACATGGATGGCATTCCTTCCGTGGCGCTCAGCCCCTGGCGGCAGCACCACCGCACCTGCACCGGTCGTGGCGACCTTGGGTGCATAGCGGGGATTGGCGAGAAAGGTGATCTGGTTATCAGCGGCATCGTCGAGACTCGCAACGCCGGTGACCGTCTTTGACTCGTCGCCGGCGACCGTGCCGCCGAGATAATCGGCCAGTTCCCTGAGGGTACGTGAAGTCGCCATGGTTCTACTTCTTCCGGGAGGAATTGAACAGCTTGAGGATTTCGTCAGTCACGTCGGACTTGTCGTCCACGTAGATCATCCCCTCGTTCCGGATAAAAATGAACGAGTAGCCGTTCTTCTTGCCGTAATCCTGGATCACCCGCTCCATTTCCTCGATGATCTTTTTGGTATATTCCTCGTCCTTTGCCTGAAGCTCGTCCTGGGCGTCCTTCGTAAAGCGCTGGAACTCCTTGAGCTTCTGCTGGTAGTCCTTCTCCTTGTTGCCGCGGGCAGCCTCGGACAGGAGAACGCTCTGCTTCTCCAGGTCTTCCTTGAGTTTTTTCAACTCCTCCTGCTTGGCATTGATCTCGTCCTGGTACTTCTTGACCTTGGCGGCAAGCTGCTCCTTGGCCTCTTTGCCCGAGTCGGAGAGATTGAGGGCCTTCTGCATGTCGATGTAGCCGAGTTTGCCTCCGTCGGCCCCAAGGGCAACGGAAGCAAGTACCAGAGAACCCACGATAGATGCAACTGTTACGAACTTTTTCATTGTTTCTTCCTTTCGTGCCGTAATACTGCGAAAGATATCATAGCGAGCGCTACGCGTCCTGACTGTCAGAAAAAGCTCCCGATGGAGAACTCGAACCGGCCGCTGGACTTGTCTATGCCATCCCGGGGGTTAATGGGGATACCGTACTCCAGACGCAACGGCCCCATGGGGGATACCCAGCGGATGCCGGCACCGTAGCTCATCCTGAAACTGGAGAACATGTTCTCATTATCATCATAGACGTTCCCTACGTCAAAAAAGGCAACCCCCTTGAGCCCGGCATCCTTGAGAAGGGGGAAGTTATACTCCACGTTGAAGATGGCTTCCTTGTCGCCGCCGGTGTAAGACGGATCACCGGAAGAATTAATTGTGTAGGGGCTGATGCTTCGCCCCTCGTAACCGCGGATCGTATTGATACCGCCGGCAAAAAACCGCTCGTCAATGGAGATATCCTCGCCGATGCCCTGGATGTAGCCGAGACTACCCTTGAGGGTGAGAACCGTGCTCCACTTCAGGGGGAAGAATACCGAGGTATCACCCATGTAGCGTATAAATTTGTTGGTTCCGCCAAGGCCGGCAACCTCTATGGACACATTGTTCACCATCCCCCGGGTAGGGTCGAGGCGGTAGTCGGTGGTGTCCCGGGTCAAGCTCCCGAAGATGGAACTGGTGGTGGAAGTGGTTTCAGGAATGATCTCATCGCTCTCCGTGTTGACGTCGAAGATCTTCTTGTCTTCGAACTTGTACATCCAGAGGGTACGCATGGTGTCGCTCAACGGATACCCGGCCTTGATATCACCACCGGTTGCCCGCTTGGTGAAATCGATGTATTCCCGTTCGGTGCGGTAGAGGTCAGCCCCCAGGGTCCAGCGGGTGTCCAGGAAGTAGGGATCGGTGAGCCCCACGTTGTAAGTGGACGACTCGCCACCCAGGGAGGCGGCCAGGTTCGCCTTGAGGCCAAGCCCCAGGAAGTTTCCCTGGGATACCGAGCCCTGGCCGATGAGACCATCGAGGGAGCTGTAACCGGCGCCGATACTGAAGGTTCCGGTCGGCTTCTCCTTCACCTCAACATTTACATCGAGCTTGTTGTCGGCGCTTCCCTTTGCGGTGGCAATGTTTACCTCTTCGAAGAAGCCGAGGTTCATCAGGCTCTGCTTGCTCTTCTTGAGGCCGGTGCTGCTGTAATTTTCCCCCTCGACCACCTTCAACTCGCGCCGAAGGACCTTGTCCCGGGTCTTGGTGTTGCCAAGGACGGTTATCCGGTCGATGAAGACCTTCTCCCCCTTCTCGAAATCGAAGGTTATGTCGACAGTCTTCTGGTCGGGGTTGATCTTGGAAAGAGGAGTGACGTTGGTGAAGGCGTACCCCTTGTCTGCATAGAGGTCGGTGAGGCTCAACACGTCGGCCCGAAGATTGGCGCGGTTGAAAATTTCCCCCCCCTTGAGCCGAAGCCCCTGGGCGAGAACCTCTTCCTTCTCCAGGAGGTCTCCCTTGAACCCGATGGAGCCGGTCTTGTACTGGTCACCCTCGGTGATTCCTATGGTCACAGCAAGGCCGCTACGGTCGTCCAGAAGCTTGATCTCGGGCTCCCCCAGCTTCACGTTCACGTAGCCGTTGTTGAAGTAGAGGTCAGCGATGAGGTTCACGTCGTTCTTGAGGACTTCGTCCTTATAGGTACCGGCGCCGGTGAGCCAGGAAAGGAACCATTTCTCCTTGGTCTCCATGACGCTGCGGAGCTTCTTCTCGGTGAAGGACCTGTTTCCCTCGAACCGGATGAACTTGATGAGTACCTTTTCCCCTTCGGTAATGGTGGCTACCACCCCGACATCGGTGTCGGAGCGCTTTTCGCTCCTCACGTCGACCTCGGCCAGGTAATAACCCTCGTCGGAGTAAAGTTTCTTGACCTTCTTGGCGCTCTGGGTCAGTTCTTTCTGGGAGAAGATACTGTTGGTCTTGAGACCGAGGGCCTCTCTGACCTTGTCGGTGGAGATTTGCTTGGTCCCCTCGATCCTGATCTCGCGAATAATCGGCTTCTCGACCACCGTATAGACGAGAACCACGCCACCGTCAGCCTTCTCCGTCTCGGCCTTCACGTCCTGAAACTGCCCCAGTCGGTAGATGGCGCGGATGTCCGCGTCGACCTTCTCCACGTAGAGGAGGTCGCCCGTCTTCAGCTTCACGGCATTGAGGATGGCCGCCGTATCGATCCTTCGGTTGCCCCTCACCTGAAGGTCGGAGATTTTCTCCCCTTCGGCAAAGGCTCCTTGGGCCGCAAGGACGACCGTCGCCACAACACCTGCTCTGGTTGCGTATAACTGAATCACTTCTCCCCCGGGAGAATGGAATGTACATCCTGGTTAACGCGCGGGTTGTGCCGCGCTAGTCTGAAACCACACGACCGTCCACAAGACGGACCGTTCTTCCCATACAGGAAGCAAGCTTCTCATTGTGGGTTACGATGACGAGTGTTACCCCCCGCTTCCGGTGAATACCATCGAGGGTTTCGTGCACTTCGTCACTGGTCTTCATGTCCAGGTTGCCGGTGGGCTCGTCCGCCAGAAGAAGCTTCGGCGAGAGAACCAATGCCCGGGCGATGGCGACCCGCTGTTGCTCGCCTCCGGAGAGTTCGCCGGGCTTATGGGTAAGACGGTGGCCAAGCCCCACTTCGGCCAGCAGTTCCCGGGCAGGCACCGCGGCCTCGGAACGTTTCATGCCGGCGATAAGGAGCGGCATCATGACATTCTCGACGGCCGTAAACTCGGGAAGCAAGTGATGGAACTGGAACACAAAGCCGATGGAGCGGTTCCTGAAGGTGGCCAAGGCTGCTTCACCCAACCGGAAGACATCTTCCCCGCCAAACAGCACATTTCCCGACGTGGGACGGTCCAAAGTTCCCATGATGTGGAGAAGCGTACTCTTGCCGGTGCCGGAAGCTCCGACAAGGGCGATGGTTTCGCCCTCTGCCACCGTCAGGTTGATCCCCTTCAGCACATCAACCCGGGTCTCCCCTGAACCGTAGCTCTTCGTGAGGTCGGCCACCTCAAGGAGGCTACTCATAGCGCAGCGCCTCCGCCGGTGGCAGTTTTGATGCCTGCCATGACGGGTAGAGGGTCGCCACGAGCGATATGAGCACCGCCGTCACGGAGATCAGGAGAACGTCAGACAGGACCACCTGGGAGGGGAAATGATCCAGGTAATAAACGTCTTTGCTGAAAAGCTCGAAACCGGTCACTTTCTGTATGGCGCCGACGATCGGCTCAAGGTTGTAGGCCACGAGGAGCCCCCCGGTGACGCCGATGACGGTTCCGGCGATACCGATGATGAGCCCCTCCAGCACGAAAATCTTCATGATGCTCCGCCCCGTGGCCCCCATGGACTTGAGGATCGCAATGTCCTTGGTCTTTTCCAGCACCACCATGAAGAGCGTCGAGGCAATGCCGAAGGCGGCGACCAGTACGATCAGGGTCAGAATGATGAACATTACCATCTTTTCCGTCTTCAACGCAAAAAGAATGTTCTTGTTCATCTGCATCCAGTCCCGGGCGTAGAAGGGGAAACCCAGCTCGCGGTTGATCTGCTGGACCAGCTCGCCGGTCCGGTAGACGTCCTTCACCCTGAGCTGGATGCCGGTCACCCCATGGTCCAGGGAAAGGAACTGCTGGGCCTCGCCAAGTCCCACGTAGGCAAGGGTGGAATCGTATTCGAACATGCCGGTGTTGAAGAGTCCCACAACCCGAAACTGCTTCATTTTCGGCACCATGCCAAGGGGAGTGATGTTCCCCAGGGGTGAAATGACGTTGATTGTGTCGCCGGTGTAGATATTGAGCGATCGGGCAAGCTCCCTGCCGATAATGATGCCCGGCCGGGGCGATTCCTGGGAAGCGAGGGGGAGAGGTGAGCGCTCCAGATCTCCCAGCTTCCCCTCCACAAGGGAGCGATGGAGGTTGGTCACCAAAGGATCAGTCTTGACGTCGATGCCCCGGAGCACCACGCCGGAGACATTGGAGCCGGAGGAGAGCATAACCTGGCTGTAGATGAAGGGAGTGACGGCCTCGACCCCCTTCACCCCCTTCAGCCGGGCCATGAGTGCTGGATAGTCTTCCATGGTGCCGCTGGATTTCAGGACAACCACGTGGGCATTGGTTCCGAGGATCTTTTCCTTCAGATCCTCCTCAAAGCCGGTCATGACTGCCAGCACGATGATGAGGGCCATCACCCCGAGGGCTACCCCGGCTGTGGAGATAAAGGTGATGATCGATATGAAAGTCGACTTCCGCTTGGCCTTCAGGTAGCGGAGGCCGATGAAGAGCTCGTAGGACATTGGTAAACCTGAGATGGGGGAATGGGGCCGAGGGATTGGGTAACCTGAAACCCCGTCCCTGAACCCAGTCCCTGCTATTTTTCCTTGCGCAGTTGCGGGAAAAGAATGACGTCGCGGATGGAGGGTGAGTCGGTCAGGAGCATGACGAGGCGGTCGATCCCGATCCCCTCTCCAGCCGTCGGCGGCATCCCGTACTCGAGGGCCCTGATGTAGTCCTCGTCCATATAATGGGCCTCTTCGTCCCCCTTTGCCTTCTGGGCAACCTGGCCAAGGAAGCGTTCCTTCTGGTCCACCGGGTCGTTCAGCTCCGAAAAGGCGTTGGCCATTTCGCGACCGGCACAGAAGAACTCGAAGCGGTCGACGATCTCGGGGTCCTTGTCGCTCTTGCGGGAAAGGGGCGACACCTCAGTGGGATACGCGGTGATGAAGGTCGGCTGAATCAGCTTTGCCTCGGCCACCTCCTCGAAAATCTCAGTGATGAGCTTGCCGTAGCCCACGTCGGACGGCAGATCGAGCCCGATCCGCTGGGCATAGGCGTAAGCCAGGTCACGGTCGTCCAGGGATTTGGCGTCAATGTCGCCGTACTCCAGGATCGCCTCCTTGACGGTGAGCCTCTTCCAGGGGCGCTGGAAGCTGATCTCCATCCCCTGATAGGTGAAGTCGAGGGTACCGAGCACCTCCTGGGCAACATGGCTCAGGAGCCTCTCGGTGAAGTCCATCAGGTCCTCGAACGTGGCGTAGGCCTGATAGAACTCCATCATGGTGAACTCGGGATTGTGGCGAACCGAGATGCCTTCGTTGCGGAAGTTGCGGTTGATCTCGAAGACCCGGTCGAACCCTCCGACCACGAGACGCTTGAGATAGAGCTCCGGCGCGATGCGAAGAAAAAGCTCCATGTCGAGGGCGTTGTGGTGGGTGACGAAGGGGCGGGCCGTGGCGCCGCCGGGGATCTGTTGCATCATCGGCGTTTCCACTTCGAGGAAATCGTGCGAAACCATGAATTCGCGAATCAGATTGACGATCCGGGAACGCTTGAAAAAAACCTCGCGAACCTCGGGGTTCACGATCAGGTCAACGTAACGCTGGCGGTACCGGGTCTCCACGTCGGTGAGACCATGGAACTTTTCGGGGAGGGGAAGAAACGACTTGGTGAGGAGCCTGACTTCGCTGACGTTGAGGGAGAGCTCGCCGGTCTTGGTCCGGAAGGGAGTTCCGGTAGCGCCGATGATGTCACCGATATCGAAGGATTCAAAGGTTTCAAAGGAGTCGGCACCGACGGTATCTTTGCGCACGTAGAGCTGGATGCGCCCCTTGCGATCCTGGAGCTGGATGAAGGCGGCCTTGCCAAAGGAACGGAGGGCGATGATCCGCCCGGCAACAACAAAGGTGGCAGCCCCCTCTTCAATCGTCTCGCAATGGCCGAAGGCAGCGACAA
>CAJPFF010000092.1 GCA_905339345.1 Geobacteraceae bacterium
GAACTATCGGTGCGTCGAACGGGGGTTCCTCGTCGGAGAAATTCCCATTATTTTCATCGACCGCCATGCGGGAAGTTCTAAAATGTCGAAGAAGATTGTCCGCGAAGCCGTGCTGATGGTCTGGAAGCTCAAGGCAGGCTCGATGGTCAAAAGGTTGACACGCAGGGGAGGCTCCCATGCTTCATGAGGGATGGGCGTTCGTCTGTCAGGCGGGATTGTGGGGCTGGATAGCTTCGACCACGGTTCTTATTGTTAAGGCATTCCCAGCATGTGGCGCCATGAACGGAAAAGCAGCGGGATGGTGGGGCGTGGCTGTGGTGGCCTTTTTCGCCCTCTGGATTACAGGGATGGTGATGGCATGAGGCCTGCTGCTCGTGTTGTATTGTGTCGGATCATTCTTTTCCTTCTTGTTGTTTTCTGTTCTGCCGGGTGTGCCGGCCTCGGTGTTGACCCCCTCCCTCTGCGAGACCCTGCCGTTGATCGTGCCTGGCCTCCTCCGCCCAGTTCGCCGCGGGTTCGTTTTCTCCGTGAAATAACGGGGCCCCAGCAGATAGTGCCAAATCAGGGAAAGTTTAGACAACTTTGGGAGATCGTTACTGGCGAAGAGCAGCTGGCGATACCGTTCTTGACGCCCTATGGCATTGCCAGTGACGGCGCAGGATTGCTGTGTGTGGCGGATACGTCGGCAAGAACGGTTCAGTGCTATGATCTGACTAAACGAGAAGTTCACTATATTCTGCAGGCAGGAGACGAACCGCTAGCGAGCCCCGTGGGGGTTGCTCTGGATGTGGCCAGCAATGTCCTGGTGTCCGATTCGGTCAACTCAAAGGTTTACATCTTCTCACCACAGGGTGAGTTTCTCCGCGAATTGGGCAGTGGGGCGGTCAGGTTCCAGCGGCCCGCAGGGATTGCCGTTGCTGTCAATGGTGACGTGTATGTAGTCGATGTTTTGGCACATAAATTGAAAGTTTTTGAAAAGACTGGACGCTACATAGGCGAGTTTCCCCGGGAGGGAAGTGGTGAGCCGCTGTATCTGCCGTCCAACGTGGCAGTCGATAGGGCTGGGCATGTTTATGTCACCGACTCCATGAACTTTACGGTGAAAAAGTATGACCGTGACGGTAATTACCTCAGAAGTTTCGGTGAAATCGGCGACGCTCCCGGTTCTTTCGCTAGACCACGGGGGGTGGCGGTAGACAGCGATCTCCATGTGTATGTCGTTGATGCTACCTTCGACAATTTTCAGATTTTTGACCAGGAAGGGAAACTTCTCCTTTTCGTTGGTAAGCCCGGCAAGGGGCCGGGCGAGTTCTATCTTCCGAGCGGAATTTTTATCGACAGAAACGACCGGATCTTCGTCTCCGATACGTATAACAAGCGTATCCAGGTATTCGAATATCTGAGACAGGGCACACCATGATAGTTGGAGCAGGAAACGTGCTGTCAGTCTTTATTGTGTTGATTGTGATTTTTTTTGACGCTGGCGTGAGTATTGGCGCTCCTGGTCCCAAGTTCAAAGACGGCGGTAACAAGCATAACCTCTCGTTCAGCAATACTGGCGTGAACTATAAGGCCACAAGCGCTTCAGATCCCAGGGCTAATCAGATATGCATTTTCTGTCATACCCCCCACAACGCCAAACCCCAGACAGTGCTCTGGAACCGTAACGATACTACCCAGACCTTTGGTCACTATTCCTCCGACACATTGGCCATCCACACCGATACGACGGCCCGGACCTCCAGCGACTACAAGACTGAGCCCAACGGTTCCTCCCGCCTTTGCATGAGTTGTCACGACGGGGTGACCGCACTGGGGGCTGTTCTGAACGGCAGTGCCATCGAGGTGAACAGCAGCATCTACACGGCAATGGCGGGGGCTAAGGTCTTTGATCGGACCAGGATTACCAATTCACATCATCCGGTTTCCTTTGTGTATAATGCTGCGGTTCGTGATCGGCTCAATACCCTGGAGGGAGCGGGGACGTACAAGCTTCCTGCCAACGCCAAGGTTCGGCTGGACAGGGAAAAAAGGATGCAATGTATAACCTGTCACGATCCCCATCAGACGCAGTTTGACGACCCTTCCACTCCCTTTTGGGTGCTCGGCGGAACGGACGCAACTGACGCCCATGACTCGGTCTGTACCGACTGTCATACGTTTGTCGGCAACCCTTGAGAGATTCCTCCATGATTCTGAAGTACTTACTTGTCATTACAACTTTCCTGGTGGCGGTACCGACTATGCTCTTTGCGGCGTCATACCCCAAGGATGCCGTGCATCTCGACAGGAATAAAGTGCCTGCGGGGTGCTCTACTTGTCACTTGAGCTTTAACTTCAAGTCTGGCGGGGGGCCAGAGACCTGTATTATCTGCCATGGCGACCCGAGCAGGCTGACGAAAGAATATAAGAACATGCCGAAGAGGTTTGTCCCGATGGTGAAGAATCTAAAGAACATCGAGGCAGAGTTCGTCAAGACCTATCGCCATCCTACGTTCGACGCCAAGGGGAGTCATCGGAGTAATGAAATCCTTCCCGAGACGGACTCCCGCATGCCCCGCCATGCTGAGTGCGTCGATTGCCACAACCCCCATTATGTGACCAGGGAGAACAAGTTTGCGGGGATTCGGGGGAAACGGGTTGGCAACGTGGTTTCATCCGTAACCAAAGAATATGAGCTCTGCTACAAGTGTCATGCTGAGAGCGCCAATCTGCCTGGACGATTCACCAACAAACGGAGGGAGTTCGCACTGACCAATCCCTCCTTCCATCCGGTGGAAGGCGAGGGGAAGAACACCGCAGCCATTAGTCTTCTGAAGCCGTATAAAGAAAAAAAAGTAAATGCCGGAGATATTTCTACCATCTCATGCGGTGACTGCCACGGCAGCGAAAACTCCGACTCACCGCGGGGCCCACATGGGTCGCTCTACGAGCATATCCTTGTGGATCATTACTCGAAAAGCGACAATCTGGCGGAAACACCCTTTGCCTATGCCCTCTGCTACCGTTGCCACGACCGATCGAGCATCCTCGGCAACGAGAGTTTCCGGTTCCATGCCCTGCACATCCAGGGAAGGGGAGGGAGCACCGGCGCCACGGGGACTTCCTGCTACACTTGCCACAATTCCCACGGGAGTCCCGACAACAAGTATCTGATTATGTTCAATAAATCGGTTGTTTCACCAAACTCCCAGGGACAGCTCAAATTCGTGGAAAAGGGGGTTTCGACATTCCGGGGCGAGTGCTACCTTTCCTGTCATGGTGTCGATCACAATCCAAAGGTTTACTAAGAGGCGCCACGGTGATGTCATTCATGAAGCATAGTATTACAGCCGGAGTGCTCGTTGCGGGGCTCGTTTTTTCTGGCACGGGGAGTGCTGCTCCAGAGACGGTCAATACCGAGGTTAATCCCCATGAAAACCAGGAGAGTTGTGAGGTCTGCCATCTGCTTCCCACTGAGAAGCTGGGGGGCTTCTTCACGTCAAAAACCTCGAAGAGGCAACTTAGCGCCGATCACGTGAATCTCTGCAGACAGTGTCATGGCTTGGGGTTCGGTCACGGTGTCGGCAAGAAACCCGACATGAACCGCGAGGGGCTCCCCCTAGCTGATGACGGGACCATAACCTGTGCCACTACCTGTCATGCCATGCACGTAAATAACCCTGCCGACCACGAGCAGGGGCATTATCACCTCCGTCTCCCCGTGTTAAAACTCTGTTTTTCCTGTCACGAAAAATGATCAGCGGTGGTGGCTGCTTCGGAATGCTCCGGACAGCCACAAGACAACATCGTGTGGTTTTTCATTCTAATTTTAGCGGTTTTGTGGTAAGAGACACCCATGGCCCTCTATACCTGTAAGCTCGGCTCCACAGAAGGCAGAATCATCGTCAAGGAGTTTGAATCAGTCAATCCTGAGATCCTTCGTGTCAGTCTGGAGGAGCAGGGTTTTTTTGTCTTCGAGGTAAAAAAAAAGCCGTTCCAGTTTTTGTGGGAAAAGGGAGGGGGGCGCCGGAAGGTAGACAACAAAACGCTTCTGACCTTCAATCAGGAACTGCTGGTACTCATCAAGGCAGGCCTTCCGATTATCCAAGCCCTGGATACCATTCTGGAACGCTTCGACCGGGGGCAGCTCGCGGAAATTCTTGTGGAAGTCCGCGAGAACGTTAAGGGAGGTATGGCCCTTTCCGACGCCCTGGAGAAGTATCCGAAAGCGTTTCCCCATCTGTACGTGGCTTCAGTGAGAGCGGGTGAGCGTACCGGCGACCTTCCCTTGACCATCAGGCGGTACATCGCTTTTTTGAAGCGCGTGGAGGAGGTACGGAAGAGGTTTGTTTCCGCCCTCGTCTATCCTTCGATCCTTATAATCGTTGCAACTTTGGCGATTACTTTTCTCCTGGTGTACGTGGTTCCGACCTTTAGCCAAGTCTACGCCGATGCCGGCTCCCAATTACCGCTCCCCACACGGATTCTGATTGCTTTTTCCTCGACTCTCAAGCACTACATTCTCTTCATTGTTGGGTTGATCGTCTTCGGGGTTATGGCCTTTAGGCGCTGGGCCGCCACCGAACGGGGTCGATACTGGGTGGATAACCTCACGATCAGGCTTCCCTTTATTGGCGAGGTTTTCTCGAAGTTTGCCGTTGCTTCTTTTACGAGGACCCTTGCAACAGTCATCGGAAGCGGGATTCCTATCGTCGAATCGCTGAAAATGTCGGTTGGTACCCTCAATAATGTGGTTTTGGAGCGGAGGCTTCTCCAGGCGGTCGTCAAGGTGGAAGAGGGAATGAGCCTGTCGAACGCAATCGAATCTGTAAAGTTTATGCCTCCGCTGGCGCTCCGCATGCTCGGCGTGGGGGAAACCACCGGTTCACTGGAGGAGATGTTGAGCGATGTGTCTGATTATTTCGAAGGTGATATTGATGCCCGGCTCCACCTCCTCACCACTGCCATTGAGCCGGCCATCATGATTGTCATGGGGCTGGTGGTCGGCATCATCATCGTCACCATGTACCTTCCGGTGTTCAAGATAGCGGGAACGGTGGGATAACCAAGCCGGGCGACGTTTCACGGGTGGGACGTCCTGATCGGATACATACAGGCCATGATGAAACACGTCTTCAAACGGAAAAATATCGGTGAAATTCTCGTGGAACGCGGTGTCCTCAGCCCTGATGACCTGCCGTACGTCATCGAGAAGCTGAAGGTTACCTCCAAGCGATTCGGTGAGATCTGCGTCGAAGAAGGCTTCATTACCGAGGAGGCTCTCGCCCTCGCCCTGTCGGAGCAATTCGGCATCGAGTATGTGGATGCCCGGGGTGTGCGCCCCAACGAGGCGATCCTCAACAAGCTTCCCCCCGATGCTATCTATCGCTACCGCTTTGTTCCCCTTGAGGAGCAGGGAAACAGTCTGGTTATTCTCATCTCCGATCCCACCGACGTCATTAAGCTCGATGAACTTGAGCTTCTTCTCGACCGTCCGGTCATTATCAAGCTGGCCACCGAATCGGCGATTTCGACTATCCTGAAAAAGGGTGAGGCGACAAGCAGAGTCCTCAAGGAGGTGTCCGAGGACTTCATGCTCCAGCTCGTGCGGGAGAACGAAAAGGGTGAGGAAATCCTCTCCATGGAGAAGATCTCCGCCGACACGAGCCCGATCATCAAACTGGTGAACTCCACCGTCATGGACGCCCTGACGAGAAGGGCGAGCGATATCCATATCGAAACGGCCCTTGAAGGAGTCATCATCAAATACCGGATCGATGGGGTCCTCTACCGGGCCACTGAGCCCCTCGACAGCCACTTCCAGGCACCGATCATCTCCCGCCTCAAGGTCATGAGCGAGCTGGACATTTCCGAGCGACGCGTACCCCAGGACGGTCGCTTCAAGGTCAGGATCGCCGACAAGGCCATCGACTTCCGCGTATCCATAATGCCGAGCGCCTTCGGCGAGGACGCGGTTATCCGTATTCTCGACAAGGAGAGCATTGCCTCGGATCTCAAGGGGTTGACCCTCGAAACCCTCGGCATGAACCCGCGGGAGATGAAGCGGCTGCGGAAAAAGATCCGCGAGCCCTATGGGATGGTGCTGGTAACCGGTCCGACCGGTTCGGGCAAAACCACGACCCTTTACGCGGCCCTGACCGAGATTCACACCGGTGAGGAGAAGATCATCACCATCGAGGACCCGGTGGAGTATGTCCTGCGCGGAATTGTCCAGATCCCGGTGAACGAGAAAAAGGGGCTCACCTTTGCCCGGGGGCTGCGCTCCGTGCTGCGGCACGACCCTGACAAAATCATGGTGGGGGAGATCCGCGACCCGGAAACTGCCCAGATCGCCGTTCAGTCTGCTCTCACGGGGCACTTGGTATTCACCACTGTCCATGCGAACAATGTTTTCGACGTGCTCGGCCGCTTTATCCACATGGGTATCGATCCGTACAACTTCGTTTCCTGCCTCAATTGCGTCATGGCACAGCGTTTGGTGCGCAAACTCTGCCCCCACTGCAAGTCCCCGACCGTGCATCCCGATTCAGTCCTCATTGAATCAGGGCTTGACCCGGAGCAGTGTCGGAGCGTAACCTTCTTCGATGCCCATGGCTGCGACGACTGTAACGGCACCGGCTATCGGGGGCGTTCAGCCATTGTCGAACTGCTCGATTTGAATGACCATATCCGTGAACTGATCATGTCGAAGACGCCCGCTGCCCAACTCAAGGTGGCCGCCCGGGAAGCCGGGACGGTCTTTCTCCGCGAGTCGGCCATTGAGAAGGTCCTGGCTGGCGAGACGTCACTGCGGGAAATCAACCGTGTCACTTTTGTTGATTAGTTCGTTGAACACATTTCAGGATGGAAGGCTTGCATGTTTTTCTCCCGTAACGCGGTAGGGATGGAAATAACCCAGCATGGGGTCAAGATGGCCCTGGTCGGTGGCAATAAGAGCCGGCCGAAACTGTTGGCCAAGGAAATCGCCGAATTCCCTGCCGGGACCATCAGGCTTGTTCACCGGGAGCCCAATGTGGTCGAGCCAGCTTTCTTTGTCAGGCAGATAAAGGAAGCGTACCTGAAGCTTCTTCACCGCACGAATCTCGTATCCGTGTCGCTGCCTGATTCCTGTGGCCGGGTGACGCTCCTTGATCTGGAAACACGTTTCAAGAGCCGTGACGAGGGGCGTGACGTCATCCGCTGGAAGCTCAAGAAAAGCCTTCCGTTCGATGTGAGTGACATCCATCTTGACTACCAGATCCTGCGGGAGAAGGAAAACGGTGAAATTTCAGTCCTGGTGGCGATCATTGCGCGGCAGGTGGTTACCCAGTACGAAGATTTGCTTATTGAGGCCGGAATACAGCCAAATCGCATTGACTTCACCACCTTCAACCTCTACCGGCTCTTTTCACCGCGGATCGACATGGGCGAAAGCTCTCTTTTTGTTACCTATCACGAGGGAGTGCTGAGCATTCTTGCTTTCCATCAGGGGGTCCTTGAGTTCTATCGGGCGAAGGAACTGGCTGACCACGATCCCGATATGAATCGTGTCTTCATGGAAACCAGCAGCTCGCTCCTCTTCTATCGGGACAAGAATCCGGGGCGTGAGTTCCGTGAGGCGTTCTGTTTGGCACCCAACGGGAACGGAGAATTGTTCAGGACCGTCATTGCCGAGGCGTGCGGCGTTGAGCCCTTCATGCTCTTGCCGGATACGTTTATCGATAACCCGGGTGGCGGGGCGGTCTTGACCCCCTTGGCGGCGGCCCTTGGTGCTGCAACGAGGAACCTCTGATGGAGCTGAAACTCAACCTCGCAACCCGCTATTTTTACGATACGCGAACGCTGAACACTGTCTTGGCGGCGGTGATCGCCGCACTGATCATTATTGCGTTCTTCAACGTTAAGGGGTTCGCCACTGATGCCGGCCATGAAAAACATCTTGAGGGTGAACTGACAAAGCTTCAGGCACGCTTTGCGACTTCGGCGAAGGGAGTATCGGAAAAGGAGTACCAGGATCTTCTCAAGAAAATATCCACCGCCAACGGTATCCTCAAGAAGAGGGGGCTCAACTGGCTGCTCCTGCTCGACCGGCTTGAGGCCGTGGTGCCCGAGGGCGTCGCGCTTTCCTCCATCGAACCGAAGTTCAAGGAGGGGACTCTGACGCTTTCGGGAACTGCGAAGGAATTCCGCAATCTGAGGGCATTTGTGGAGAACCTTGAAGGGGAGCCGCGCATAACCGATGTTTTCCTCCAGAGCCAGTCGGAAATCAAGGAAAGTGCTAACCAAAGAGGAGTGGGTTTCACAGTCACCTGCAAGGTGGACTTCTCATGACCAGGCATCAGCTCCTTGATATCCTGAGGGAAAGGCGGGTTGCCCTTGCCGTGATCCTCGTTCTGGTCATGACGAACATCGGACTAGTGGTCTATTCGCGGGCGTACCAGCAGCCGAAACTTGCAAAGCTCCAAGATGAATGGTCGGGAAAACGGAGCCTTGTGGCGGGTGGAGAGGGTGACTTGGCGGCTATTTATCGGCAGGGGTCTGCCGATTTGGCGGTGTTTCAGGAACGCATTCCATGGAAGCGGGACTTTACCCGGGAGATGATGGAGGTTTTCGAAATAGCCGCCAACAACGGCCTGAAGGTGAAGGGTATTTCCTACAAGCCCGAGGCGCTCAAGGATTCGAATCTGGTTGTCTATGGCGTATCCATGACTCTTGACGGCAAGTATGCCGGCATAAAGAGTTTCATCTCCGACCTTCAGTGCCATGGAGGACTATTGACGATCGATTCGATTTCTCTCTCAAGCGGCAGCATGACCGAGGAGGTGGTTTCCCTCAAGATGCAACTCTCCGCTTACCTGCGTCAGGAGGAGAAATGAATCGCAAGAAGCTGATTCTGTCCGTTCTCCTCGTGGTATTTATTGTTGCAGCCATCGTGAGCTTTGTCAGGATGCCGCGTCAGCAGAGTGTTTCTCAGTTGAAGTATGTACCAGGGAAGGTGACCCGTCCTCAGAAACCGTCACCTGCTGCCGTTAGCGACGAAAGGAAGCTCAGACTCGATCTCCTCGAATGCCCCCAGAACCGGTTTGCTGGTTTCCGCCGAAACATCTTCCGTCCCATTTTCCGGGATGAAACGAAGCTGCCGCCGCCGTTGCCCGTATTGCCGAAACCCGTTCCGCCACCACCGCTGCCAATGCCACTGGTTGCGCCTCAGCCGGTTGCTCCCCAGCCACCGCAGGTCGTGCGGGACATGGCTCGATTTACCTTCCTGGGGTTCCTCAAGAAGGACAACCGCAAGACTATTTTCCTTGCCAGGGACAAGGAAATCATCCTTGTCCGGCAGGGTGACAAGATCGCCGGTAATTACGAAGCGACAACCATAACCGACGAGGCGCTTTCGATCCGTTCCGTTGCCGACGGAAGCGAGATGGTTATTCCTCTCGTCGAGAACAGGCCCCTCGCCGGCCAGCTACGATGAACGTCACAATGGTTCAAGGAGCCGCGTACATGCGAATCATTTTCAAGATAGCCGCCCTGTCGTCTCTTCTCGCATCCCTTGCAGGGTGCGGTGCCGGACTTACGGCATTCAATAAGGGAGAGAGGCTGGAGCGGGACGGGAAGCTCGATGAGGCGGTCATCAAGTATTCCGAGGCGGTTGTAGCCAATCCTGACATAAACGAATACCGCATGAGGCTCCTCAAGACCAGCGAGCAGGCGGCTCTTCGACACCTTGAAAAGGGCGATGAGTACCTTGCCCTGAAGAGCTATGATGAGGCACTCGCTGAGTTCCAGTCCGCCATTTCCCTCGACCCGTCGCTTCACCGTGCGAAACAGGCGAGCGACAAGCTCATTCGTGACAGGAATTCGCGGGCCTATTTAAAAGAGGGGCAGGATTTCGAACGGGGGAACAAACCCCGGGAAGCGCTCCAGGCATATCGCAAGGCCCTTGACCTCAATGGGGAAAACAAGGAAGCGCAGGAGGCCCTTGAGCGTCTATTGAGTACAAAGAAGACCCGTCTGGAAGGATATGAGCTCAACCTCAAGTCCACAAAGCCGATCACCCTCAAGTTCAAGGACGCGAAGCTGAAGGACGTCTTCTACATTGTTACCCAGCTATCCGGCATCAACTTCATCTTCGATGAGGGGATTAAGGACCAGAACGTAACGATCTATCTGGAAAATGCGAATTTCCAGCAGGCCCTCGACCTCCTGACCAATATGAACAAGCTTGGCAAAAAGGTGCTGAATGAAAGCACCATTGTCATTTTTCAGAAAACGCCAGAAAAATCGAAGCAATATGAAGATCTGATTGTTAAGACGTTTTTTCTGAACACCCTCGATGCCAAGAAAGCCGTCAATCTTCTCCGGACGATGCTTCAGGTTCGCAAGGTCTACGTGAACGAGGAGCTGAATGCCATCGTCGTGCGCGATACACCTGACCTGGTCGATGTGGCTGGCAAGATTCTGGAGGCCAATGATGTTCCCGATGCCGAAGTGCTTCTGGAGGTTGAAGTCATCGAGGTGTCAAAGCGAAACATAGAGAACTTCGGCCTTGCCTTGAGCAGATATGCGGTGTCGCTTAACACACTGACCCCGGAAGGATCTTTCTTGTCAGACTCCTTCCTTAAGGCGAAGCTTGGTGATACTCAGGAATCTGCCAATACGTCGAACCTTCTTCAGACATTCTCGTGGAACGGCTACAAAGGTTTCATAACGGTTCCAAGTGCCACCTATAGCTTTGGCAAGAGAATTACCAACGCCGAGGTGCTTGCAAACCCGAAAATCAGAGTCAAGAACCGGGAAAAGTCCAAGTTTACGGTCGGTACGAGGGTGCCGATCACCACTACGTCGACAACCGGCACAACCGGTGGCTTCAGCGTGAACGTCCAGTATGTGGATGTCGGTGTCAAGCTCAACGCCGAGCCGACCATTATGCTCAACAACGAGGTGTCGATCAAGCTCGGTCTCGAGGTCAGTTCGATCGTTGACAAGGAAACGGTGGGGGGGACGGATTCGGCAACAACGGTCGTCACCATCGGTACCCGTAACCTGGATACGGTGTTAAACCTCAAGGATGGCGAGACGAGTGTCATCGGAGGACTGATTGAAGATTCCAAGACTAAGGGAAAGCAAAAGATCTTTTTGCTGGGCGACATCCCGTTCATCGGTCCGCTCCTGTCCGACAACACCACCGATAACCAAAAGCGCGAGCTGATTCTTGCAATCACGCCGCGCCTCGTGCGTTCTGTTACCGTACCCGAGCCGGATGTCGCTTCCTTCTGGTCCGGCAAGGAGGACGATCCTTCGGTTGTCAAGCCGTTCGCTTCCTTTGAGCTTGAGCCGGAGTTTACCACTGGCCAGCCGGCCCAATCGAAAGCCGTCAAGACGCCGACAGCAGCATCGCCAAAACCCGCCCCTGTTCCTGCTCAGGCAATCACACCACAGCAGCCCGTGCCTCAGGTTGAGGGAGGGAGTCCTGCTTCCCCAGTTGCCCCGCAGGCAACGACTCCCCAGTCGGCGACACAACAGACGCCGACACCAGGGCAGCAACCTGTTCCGGCCGCCGTTCAACTCCAGGCGGTAGCACCGCTTCCCGTGCCGCTCTCTCAGGCTGCTGCTCCTGCCGCTGCGACACCTGTGCCCCCCGTGCGCGGAAGCCTCAATATATCGGCGCCGGCAGCGGTGGATCTCGGCTCCCAGTTCAAGGTCGAAATCAGAGTTTCCGATGTCAAGGGGCTTACCAAGGCACCCTTTGTGCTTCTTTATGATCCTATATTCATCGAGTATGTGGGGGCGGTGGAAGGGACATTTCTGAATCGTGACGGCAAGCCGACCACCTTCAACGCCCAGGCCGACAAGGGGACGGGGAGGGTGACGATTACGATGGGGCGCACCGTTACCGAGGGGATCGATGGCGCAGGATCGCTCCTTGCGGTGACCTTTGCCGCCAAGAACAAGGGGCCGGCAAGTCTCGGGCTTCAGAATGTAACCTTTACCGACCAGGCAAACAGGCCGCTTGATATCATCCCTTACAATACGGTTGTCGAAGTGAAGTGAGCGTGAAAGCTTTTTCCCCGTCAATTGGAAGGATTGCCCGACAACAGGGGGGACTCAGCTTCATCGAACTGGTGATGACTGTCGCCATCCTCGGCATCCTTGCCACGGTGGTGGTTCCCTTTACCCAGATGACTGTCAAACGCACCAAGGAGCTTGAGCTGCGCCGATCCCTCAGGGAGATCCGCACGGCCATTGATGAGTACAAGAAGGCCTATGACGAGGCCCACAAGGGGAAGCAAGTCCTCAATGAATCGGGATATCCCGAAACCCTGGAAGTTCTCGTCGAAGGAACGGATTTCGGTGGCGAGGCGGTTACGACGAAGAAAAAATTCCTCCGCAGGATCCCCGTCGATCCCTTTAACCGTCCCGTGCCGGGTGAAAAGCCCGAATGGGGAATGCGTTCTTACAAGGACGAGCCCGACAGCACCACCTGGGACAATTCCGATGTGTATGACGTCTACTCCCTGAGTGAGGGTACAGCTATCGACGGGACACTCTACAAGGACTGGTAACGCGCCGATGTTCAGACGACTGCTCAATAACCGCAGGGGGTTCACGCTCGTAGAGCTGATGATCGTCGTGACCATCATTGGCATTCTTGCCACGATAGCGGTGCCGAGCTACAAGTGGAGCCTCATCAAGGCGAGAGAGGCGGTATTGAGGGAGAACCTCTACAGCTTTCGCAGTGGCATAGACCAGTTCTACGCCGACCAGGGAAAGTATCCCGATACTCTTCAAGAGCTCGTTGACAAGAAATATCTTCGCGATCTCCCCCGGGATCCCTTTACGGCGAAAACTGACTCATGGGTTACGGTGCCGCCCCCGGAACCGACCGATGAGGCGGCGTCCGGGAAAAAGGAAACAGGCAACGTCTATGATGTACATAGCGGTTCCCCCTTGGTGGGAACCGACGGTAAACCGTACAACGAATGGTAGCGTGCTGCGGGAAAACCCCGCCACGGAGGTTTTAAAGGGAAAAGAGGAGATGATGATTCAGTTTCACAACGTTTTCATGTCCTATCAGCGCGACGCGGCAGCACTGAACGATGTTACCCTCAAGGTCCCCAAAGGGGACTTTGTTTTTGTTACCGGCCCTTCCGGGGCAGGAAAGTCGACCCTGCTCAGGCTTGTCTATGCGGCGCTCACCCCTACCCGGGGGCAGGTGATCGTTGACGGACAGAACATCACCCGACTCACGCGAACCCAGATTCCGCACCTTCGCCGCACCATCGGAGTTGTTTTCCAGGACTTCAAGCTACTGCCCAACAGAACCGTGTTGGAAAACGTAGCCATCACCCTCGAGGTGCTCGGATGGGGCAAGCGTGACATCGGCAAAAAGGTCTACCACATCCTGAAACAGTTGGGGATCGAGCACAAGATCAACGCCACCCCGCTGCGGCTCTCCGGTGGAGAGCAGCAGCGGGTTGCCCTGGCACGGGCGCTGGTGAACGAGCCGAAGATCCTCCTTGCCGACGAACCGACCGGTAATCTGGATGACGAGAACAAGGAGCAGATCCTTTCCATCTTCCGGGATGCGAACATCCGGGGGACCACGGTAGTGGTGGCGACCCACGACCGCCGGGTGATCGAGAACAGCCACAAACGGGTAATTGTACTGGACAAGGGCCGCGTTGCGGAGGATACCGATGTCCCGAAATAAGCCGTCGATTCGTCCCACCCTGTCCGGGGATGGCGTAGGGGGAAGGTTCCGATACTTCATTGCCAGGGCACTCCTCAATATCCGTCAGAACATTCTGGTGAACGTCCTCACCATCGGCACCATAACCCTGGCGCTTCTGATCGTCTCTCTCTTCCTTCTCGTTTTCGTGAATCTGGAGTCCACGGCGGACGAATGGAGCGGAAAGATCCAGGTGACTGCTTATTTCGACAAGGAACACACCCCCCAGGAACTTTCCTCCATCATGGCCAGGGTCAAGGCCATCGAAGGGACTGACAAGGTGGGGTACGTCGGCAAAGAGGAAGCCATGAAGCGCTTCCGCGCCCGTCTGAAGGGGCAGGAGACCCTTCTCGACGGCGTTCCGGCCGATGTGCTTCCCTCTTCCATCGAGATAACACTCAAGCGGAAGAGCCGTGAGGATGCTGCCATGGAGGCCTATGTTGCCCAACTCAAGAAGGTTCCTGGCATAGCGGAGGTCCAGTACGGCGAAGAATGGGTCAGGCGCTTTAATACGTTCATGAACTTTCTCCGCTTCGTAGGGGCGCTCCTTGGAGGATTTCTCCTTATGGCGGTGCTCTTCATTGTGTCAAATACCATCAAGCTGACCATCTATGCCAGAAAAGAGGAGCTTGAGGTCATGGAGCTTGTGGGGGCCACCCGCTTTTTCATCAAGGCACCCTTCCTCATTGAAGGAATCATACAAGGAGCAGCCGGTGCCGTCCTGGCGCTTCTCATTCTCGTGGCAGCCTATTTCGGCTTTCTCCACAGCGCGACGAATTTCGTCAACTTTTCCTCTTCGGTAACGGGTCTCTCCTTCCTGCCTCCGGTATATATCGCCGGAATTTTAGCGGGAGGAGTAATCCTTGGCTTCCTCGGAAGTCTCACGTCCCTGAAGCGGTTCATCAACAGCCAGCAATGAAGCGGTTACGGTCAATATCTGTTCTTTTGCTGGTGCTCCTCGCGTCGGGAGCATCCGGTGCCGACGTGCGTGAGGAACTCCGAGGTGTCAAGAAGGAGATAAAGGAAAAGAAGCAACTTCTCAAAAAGACGGCCAAGGTGGAGCAAAAAGTCTCGGGAGAACTTCTTGTCATCGACAGGAGCCTCAAGGAAAAGGAGGCGCAGTTTGCCACTCTTGCCAGGGAGTTGCAGGGGGTGGAGCGCACCATCTCAAAGACCGAGAAGGAGATCGGTACGGTAAAGAATGAGGTTGAGCAGAAGAAGCACGAGATCGAGCGGCGCCTCGTTTCCGTCTACAAAGCCGGAGAGATCGGTAATCTGAGGGTTTTCTACTCTTCTGAGTCGTTTCCCCAGATGGTGGAGAACCTCCGGTACATGAGGTCGGTCATTGAGAACGACAGGAAACTCTTCGCCGACTACAACACAAAGATAGCCGAGCTTTCAAAGCTCAAGGCAACGCTTGAAAACGATGCCACGCGCAAGGAACGGCTTAAGGTTGGAATAGAGCAAAAGAAGCAGGAAATCGCAGGAGAAAAGAGCAAAAAAGCCGCTTATCTCGTCAAAGTACGGCAGGACAAGCAGGCCCACCTGGCATCGTTGCGTGAACTCCAGGCCAATGCCGGTAGGCTCCAGGCCATGGTACGAAAGCTTGAAGCCATGAGCAGAAAGAGCTATACTTCAACGAATAAAAAGACCCCGTCAAAGGGGATGCCGCCCGGGCTTCCGTCCGTTCCCAATACGGGTTTCGGCGCCCAGCGGGGAAGGCTGTCACTACCTGTCAGCGGTCAGGTTGTTAGTGGTTTCGGTCGCCACAAGCATCTGGAGTTCAATTCCTACACCGTCAGCAACGGCATTTCCATCGCTGCTCCGGCCGGCGCCGATATCAAGGCCGTCTACGAGGGGAAGGTCATTTTCGCAAACTACTTCAAAGGCTACGGCAACATGGTGATCGTTGACCATGGCGGCGGGTTCTTCAGTCTCTACGCCCACGCTTCGCGTATTACCAAGCGGGTTGGAGCTCAAGTGGCGCGAAATGAGTCTATCGCCAGTGTTGGAGACGTGGATTCACCACGGGGTGACATGCTCTACTTCGAAATCCGTTACCAGGGAAGGCCGGTTGATCCGGCATCGTGGTTCAGATAGGCTGCATTTAATCATCACGGGAGGCATGATGTTCGGAACCAGGAAAGGTAAAAAAATTGCGCTGTTCGCGGTGGCACTCTTCGTGGTGTCTGCCGTAGGTGGTCTGGTTGCTCAGAAGCGGTGCGCAGCAGAGGGTGGAAACGACTATGAATCCATCGAATTGTTTACCGATGTCCTCGCCATCGTGAAAAAGAGCTACGTTGAAGAGGTGGACACCAAGAAGCTCATTTATGGTGCCATCAACGGCATGCTGTCATCCCTTGACCCCCACAGTTCCTTCATGCCCCCTGACACATACAAGGAGATGAAGATCGACACCAAGGGTTCCTTTGGTGGGCTTGGTATTGAGATAACCATAAAAGACGGCATTCTTACGGTTATCTCGCCCATTGAGGATACCCCGGCATTCCGTGTCGGTATAAAGGCAGGTGACCAGATACTCAAGATCGACGACCGCTTCACCAAGGACATGAGCATCATGGATGCCGTCAAGCGGATGCGCGGCCCCAAGGGGAGCAAAGTCACCCTGACAATCGTGCGTGAGGGATTCGACAAGCCGAAGGACTTTACCCTTGAGCGAGCTATCATCCAGGTTAAGAGTGTCCGTTCGAAGACCCTCGATAATGGTTACGGTTATGTCAGAATTGCCCAGTTCCAGGAAAAAACCGATGACGACTTGGTAAAGGCTCTCAAGGCGCTGAAGGAAGAAAATGGTGGATCCTTGAAAGGGCTTGTCCTTGACCTCCGTAATGATCCCGGCGGACTTCTCGACCAGGCAGTCAAGGTCGCCGATCATTTCGTCGAAGAGGGGCTCATCGTCTACACCGAGGGTCGTGAAAAGGATTCCCGCATGCAGTTCAGCGCCCGGAAGGGGGGAACTGAGCCGAACTATCCGGTGGTCGTGCTCATCAACGGTGGCAGCGCGAGCGCATCCGAGATCGTGGCCGGTGCCCTTCAGGATCACAAGCGGGCGGTCGTCATGGGAACCCAAAGTTTTGGCAAGGGGTCCGTACAGACTATTATCCCCCTCTCGGACGACTCGGGGCTGCGTCTCACCACGGCACGCTACTATACACCGAACGGACGGTCGATCCAGGCCAAGGGAATCACGCCTGATATCGTTGTGGAACGTGCTGAAATCCAGCCTACCGAGAAGAAGGAAGGTCACATCAGAGAAAAGGATCTGGAAAACCACTTCGAGACCAGCGGGAAGGTAGAGGAAGACGATAAGAAGATCGAGAAAGAGAAGGCTCCACCCGTCAAGAGCGATGAGCAGTTGAAAGGGGATTACCAGGTTCTGCGGGCCCTTGATCTCCTCAAGGGCTGGGAGATCCTGAAGACAATTAATAAAACACAATAATAAGCGATACAGCACAAAAAAAGAGGGGAGTCGTTCTCCTCTTTTTTTGTGCATGTTGGTTCGTCTCTTGACTCCTTTTCTCTTTTGTAGTAAATATCGTGCGAATGTTCAAAAGCTAAATTTTGGTTAATAAAAATGCATACACACCCTACGGGAGCAATGGCTGACCAACGCTGCGGGAACTCCGAGCAAATCGGGATAAAGACCTTCGGCGGCCTTGCGTTTTTTTATAACAATTCCCCCCTAACTATCATATGGGAAAGCCAGAAGGCGAGAATCCTTTTCTGCTACCTCCTCATTTCTTATGACCAGTGGCTCCATCGGGACAAACTTATTGAGATGTTGTGGCCCGGTTGCGACCCGATTTCTGGCGCCAAGAACTTCAAAACCACCTTGAGCAGACTTCGCAAATCGTTTACAGGCCCCCGCAGTATCAACCCCATCATAACCCTCGGGGAGGCAATTCGGCTCGATTTCAGCATTTTCTCCGCAGATTCAAGCCAGTTCAAATATTACGCCCAAACCGGCATAAAGATGCTGGCTCGCGGGGACATTTCGGCAGCCAGGAAATATCTTGAAGCTGCTCAGGATTTGTCCGCGGGGGTGTTTCTTCCTGAGGAGCCGTTTGATCACCTCATCTGCGCCGAGCGCACGGAGCTTGAGAGGCTCCATGGTTCGGTCCTCATATCCCTTGAAAAGGTTTACCATCTCGAAGGCAATAAGGACGCTGTAGAAGCCATTTCCCTCCTCAAGGCAGTTCACGCAACTAATCACGCCAGTTAAACAGGTAGAGACCTCCTGTCCTCCTTCAAGGTTGTGTCATTTTTCCGCATGACTGCAGTTGCTCCTTTTGTCTGTCAGGGATGGAGGTTTTTTGGCATCGTACGTGCTTTCTTGTAGTAAGATTTTCTTCATTCACAAGGGTCAAGCCAGGCAGAAAGGTTGTGCCCTGCATGGCATTCTGAACTGCATCATTACTTGTTGCGTCAAAAAACGTTGTTCATCTAAGGATTTGTCCTATTTTCGGCACTGGTGGCGCCGTGGGACAAGATTCATAACCCATAGTTGTGTTTTTGTCGCGTTACTGCTGCTTGACGATGCCTTGCCCGGTTAGTTATCCTGGGTCCTTCTTGCTGAATGGAACTGTAGAACGGAGGCATGCCTAATGAGATTGAAAAGACTTTCCTTTCTCCTTTCAGGGGCACTGATGTTCATTTCTCCCCTTGTTTCCGATGTAGCCGCAGCCTGCCTTGGGCTGAACTTGGAGGATGTGGGCAGCGGAGGGTACAGGGTTGTTGCCCATGGCCTCATCAATGTTGGGGCAATTGACTTCACCCTTACCTATGACAAGGCTTCATTGTCTAATCCAAAGGTTGACAGGGGGGGGCTGGCTGACTGGCAGATCTTCCTGCCAAACATAATGGAGGCGTCCGGCAAGGTGCGGGTGGCAATGGTCAATGAGCCACCTGTTTCCGGGTCAGGCACCGTGGCAATCGTCACATTTACACCCACTGGCAAGTTGTGGGGGAGGCCAGTACTCACCTGTGAGTTGACCGGTCTCGACAGTTCGAATCAACCGAGCGACAGCCCGTTGACGAGCGCAACCGGTCAAGAGACGGACACAACCCCGCCGCCTGACACGACTCCGCCGCCTGACACGACTACGTCGCCTGACACGACTACGCCGTCTGACACGACTCCGCTGCCTGACACGACTCCGCCGTCTGACACGACTCCGCCGCCGAACACGACTCCGCCGCCGAACACGACTCTGCCGCCGAAAACGACTCCGCCGCCTGACACGACCCCGCTGACGAGCACGACCGGTCAACAACCTGACACGACTCAGCAACCGGGCACAACCCAGCAATCACAACAGCCAATAGTGACAACTACTGTGCCTGGGACGATCAATCTGGGTGCTGTAGGATCGTTTGAGGTAACCGAGACGCCGGAACAGGCTATGCCCGTTGGTCAAGAGCCTGCCGCACCCCCCATGGGCGAGCAACCGATGGAGTGGCAACCGCCTCCTGGAACTGAAGAACCAGATGCTGACAAAGACGAGCCTTCACCGGGGCACGCGTCGCCAGCAACGGTGCTGCCGAGTACCGGCTCGACACAGGAACAAAAATACGTTGTCTATAAGGGAATCCTTCAACGATTCAAGGAGTATAGGGGTATCAGGACATCAAAGGCTCTTGTGGCTTTGTTCGACCAACCCGTTGCCGCTTCGATCAAACAGGAACCTCCCATTTGCATCACTGATGGCAAAAATACCGTGAAAGTCCTGATTGATCTGCCCGGAGACGGAAATCATGCGCCAAACTTTGCCTTGAGGGGGGCCAGTCTCAAGTCTCTGAAGAAACAGGGTGATAATCGCTGGGTGATAGAGGCCATACCAGTGGTCGGAATAGTTGAGGCGACACTCACTATCGTCGAAGGAGAGAGGATGATTGACTCTCCTATTACCAGTGCCCCCCCAGCCGACATTGACGTCGATAAGAATGGAGTGGTGGATGATACTGATTTTTTCGTTTTCCTCTCCAAGCCTGGAACTGAAAAGGCTCCCGCCTTCGACCTCAATCGTGATGGTCGGCGGGATTATGTGGATGACTACATATATACCGCCAACTATCTGGTGTCTGGCGGGGCCAAGAAGGAAATGAAGAAGTAAAGCAGTTTTCCCAATTCTCTGTGCCACAAGAAAGCCCGCCCGCTCACGGCGGGCTTTCTTTTTTGGTTTTGAATGTCCGTTGCCCATCGCAACGGCGGTGTGCTATACAAACGGAGTTGGTATATCACTTTAAGGATTATCCGTGGCACGACATCGAAATGGCAAAATCAGGGTAAACAGAAAAAAGACAGGGCGGAACATGCGTCCGATTCTTGTTCTCATGGCTCTCGTAGCTTTTGTTGTTTTTTCGGTCCTCTTCATCGACGGTCTTCTGAAGGAGAAGCGGACCGAGAGAAGACCGGATCTGCCGAAAGTCACGGAACGGCATAAACTTCCGCTCCGGGAGTATAAGGAGAAGGAACAGGTTGTTCATGAAGACTATACAGCGACTGTTGTGCCATCACCGGTGGAGAGGCTTGCCCGTCCACGTCCCACAGGCCCCGGAAGTCTCGCCATCATCATTGACGACATGGGTAAGGGAATGCAGGAGGCCCGTTCGATTATCGACATCGGCGTCCCCGTGACATTTGCCATTATCCCGGGCCTTCCGAAGGTGCGCCAAGTAGCCCAGGAGGCCCAGCGTCGAGGGGTCGAAACGATCATCCATCTTCCAATGGAACCGAAGGGGTATCCGGAGCGCCGTCTTGAGGAGAACGGTCTTATTCTCGCCCAGAGCAACGAGGAGATCATTGCACGGGTGAACGGCTATCTCAGAGAGATTCCTCAGGCGGTGGGAGCAAACAACCATATGGGGTCCGCATTCACCGAAAGCAGGGATAAGATGGCGGTGGTACTGGGGGAGCTCAAGGAGAGGGGACTGTTTTTTGTCGACAGTAAGACTTCGGCGATATCAGTGGGAGAGTCGATGGCGCGTGAATTGGGTGTGAGGACTGCGTCAAGAGCCGTCTTTCTCGACAATATCCAAGATGTGGGATATATCTCGAAGCAGATCAGACAGGCAGCGGCCATTGCCCGCAAGCGGGGAAACGCCATTGCCATCTGCCATCCCCATCCTGCCACTATCCAGGCCCTTGCAGCAGAACTGCCAAAACTGCGGGAAGAGGGTATTACGTTCGTTCCGGCGTCATCTCTGGTGCGCTAATGGAAGTTGGTTCGTAGTAGGTCAGGTCGGGCGGAGGACCTGCTGGGTAATCCTCTGCTTGAGGCGTGTGAGGCCCCGGTAATTTTCCTCCTGCAAGATCGCCTCGGGCTTTTCCTGGTGGACCGGGTGGACGAGCAGAAAGCTGCCGGGTGTTCCGTCCAGTCGACTGCCGAAAGTTTCAGCCATCAACGAGAACAACCTGCTTCTTTCCCGCCGCAGCATCCCCCCCTCGAATTCCCGCAGAGGATAGGTTTTTTTCAGATGGTGCACGCCGTCGAGGTCAAAACGGTGAAATTCGACCGTTGTGCCGCTGCCGTTGGACACCGGACGGAAGACGAACGTCGATTCCCGAGCCGCATCACGCATGATCAGGAGCGTAGGATCGTCATCCGCCAGATTCGTGTCCAAGTTGTACACGTTTGTCATAAGCAGACGGAAGAAGCACTCTTCATCGAAAAAGCCGGCGGCACTGCCGTCTGAAACCTCGAAGTAAAAGGAGATTCTGTCCCCACCCTGGCCGGAGGCGGGCCGGCCGCAGAGAAGGCACTCCGACTTGAGCCCCGAGAGACGGGCGAAGAAAGATTCCTTCTTCCGCTCTTCCTCGGCCTGGAGCCACTGGTGGAAGAGGAGGGCGCGTGGTTCGGCGGTGCCGCGGTACTCTCCGATGATCGTTTGGGCAAGCTGGGCAAACTGGCCGTGGACCTCCGTCAACTTGGCATGGGTCAGAATCGGGTAGATCTTCCCGTCTGGGTTGGTGTTGAGGCTCTCCACCTTGGGGCTCTTGGAGATGTAGGTTTCGAAGCAGCGGTAGCCCCGGTTGATGGCGTAGGCCTTCAGCAGGGTCTTCTGGTCGGCGAAGGGGCCGTCGAACTTGATCCGCTCATCGACGAGACAGGGGATGAGGGCAAGACTCTTGCGGTCGAGTCCCCGTTGGTCGAAGAGGGCGAAGATGTTGCGGCAGTTCTCAAGACTCGGCATGTCCTTCACCGGTATGATGGCCCGGTCGGCGGCAAAGAGGGCGTTCTGGGTCAGGATGTCCAGGTCGGGCCGGGTATCGATGACGACGATTCCCGGGATACGGGACAGCGCCAGGAGTCGCGCCAGCATCATCGGTGTTTTGACGATGTCTTTAAGGTCCGAAAGGTTTGACGATGAAGGGATATAGCCGATACCGTACTGGCCAGTGTGGATCAGGTCCCTCCCCGGAGTCTCCAGGAGAAGGTCGGCGACGGTGCCGGTCGTGCGCTGTCCCCTGATTTCGAACATCCGATCGACGGTGAAGTGGTTGTCGAAGGAAAAAATGGAAACCGGCAGGTTTTCATCGAGCGCTTTCAGGTAGATGGCCAGGTTGGTTGCGAGGGTGGTCTTGCCGACGCCTCCCTTTTCCGAGGAGACGGTGATGACGTATGGGTAACTCTGCATGCCGACCATACTACACTGAGCACACGGGGACGGTCAACCGGTTTGACACGTCATCACCCCTGTGCTAGAACCACTGGAACCAACGGTATTTACGAGGAGTTTTCGTGGATCTTTTTCCGGAAAAACGGATTCTGACGGTTTCCCAGCTTACCTCGCTCGTGAGAGGTGTACTCGAAGAGAATTTCGAACACGTCTGGGTTGATGGTGAGGTTTCAAACCTGGCGATGCCTGCTTCAGGACATCTTTACTTCACGCTCAAGGATGCCGGCGCCCAGCTTCGGTGCGTCATGTTTCGCGCGTCGGCCCGAGTCCTGAAATTCCGCCCCCGTGATGGCATGGGGATGATCGTCCGGGGACGGATTACGGTCTATGAGCAGCGCGGAGATTACCAGCTTCTCGTCGAATACCTGGAACCGCGGGGAATCGGGGCACTGCAGCTCGCCTTCATCCAACTCAAGGAAAAATTGGCCAAGGAAGGGCTTTTCGCCGAGGAGCACAAGCGGTCGATCCCGTCCCTGCCGCAACGGATCGGGGTGGTGACGTCAGCCACCGGTGCGGCAATCCACGACATCCTCAATGTGCTCAACCGCCGCTTTGCCAACGTAGAGGTTCTGCTCATACCGGTGAAGGTTCAGGGTGAAGGTGCGGCCGATGAGATTGCCGAAGCCATCAATGACTTCAACCGCTACGGCGCCGTTGACGTCATGATTGTCGGAAGGGGAGGGGGATCGCTGGAGGACCTGTGGGCCTTCAACGAGGAGAAGGTGGCCCGTGCAATCCACCGTTCACGTATTCCGGTCATTTCCGCGGTTGGGCACGAAGTTGATTTCACCATTACGGACTTCGTTGCCGACCTACGGGCGCCGACTCCTTCGGCGGCGGCTGAACTGGTCGTGAAGAGCAAGGAGGAGTTGGCATCGCGGGTTGATTTCCTCAGTCATCGGCTTGTCCAGGGGATGCGGCGCATGCTGGCCGAAGCTGGTGGCGAGCTTGACGCTCTCAGCCGCGCTCTTCGCGATCCGACCATGCTCATTGGGCATCTGGCCCAGCGGGTGGATGATCTCTCGGCACGACTCGAACGTGCGCTTGCGGGAGTCGTGAAAGACCGTGCGGGAGCAGTGGAAGCGCTCAAGAATCACCTGAGACTCATGACCCCTGCCCTCAATGTGGAGCGAGCGCGGGAAAGGGTTATTACCTTGAGCGGCAGAGGTGAGATTGCCCTGCAGCGTCACCTGGACCGGTCACGGGAGTCCGCGGCTGTGCAGACGGCCCGGCTCGAAACCCTATCCCCCCTCGGCACTCTGGCACGGGGATACAGCGTGGCCTTCAAGCTTCCGGAACAGCAAGTGATCAGGTCGTCCCGCCAACTCAGCCCCGGAGACCGTATTTCGCTTCGCCTTCACCGCGGGAGCGCATGCTGCCGGGTAGAGTCATGTGAGGAGGAATCGTACTGAATCCCTCATTGGAGAATGTCCGGTGGTGCAGAGAATTTTTGGCAAGTCTGCTATACTTATTTAAAGAAAACCGATTTATTCTGGGAGGTGCATCCTATGAAGAACATATGGAAGGAGCGGGAGAAGGCCCTTGAGAATCAGTTCATCTACGAGCAGGAAAAGGAAAAAATCGGGAAAATGCGTACGGCGGAGCGAGAGCGCCAGATTCGGGAGCTCTGCCGGAACCGTTGCCCCAAGTGCGGCGAGGAGATTGAAGCGGTGACCTTTCGCGGCGTTCCCCTTGACCGGTGCCCCGGCTGTGGAGGTGTCTGGCTTGGCCCCAATGACCTCAAGATCCTCGCCACGAAGGACCACCGGAGCTGGTTCGAAAAGTGGTTCAAGGCAGAGAACGAATCTTCAGAGAGCGCAGCGTAAGGTTTGCGCGGTCTGGAACGAAAAAAGCCGATCCCCAAGAGGGTCGGCTTTTTTCGTTAAGCGTCATGCGATATTTCTGTTATTTTCTGTGACACAGACCGCACCGTGTCGGGCCCCTTCCCCTGACTTCATGGCATCCCTTGCAGGTCTTGTGAGCGTAATCCTTGCCAAAATTGGCTATTTTACCTGGGGTTTTGTCATGGCAGTTCTTGCAATCCTTGAGGAAGTCGGTGTGGCCTTTGTGATTGAACGTTACATTTCCGTTTATTGACGGGAATATCATTGTGTCGGCTGCCATGGCAATCGGCGCACTGACCATGGTGGCAATCAGCAGGGGAATGATCCTTTTCATGACGAGGTTCCTTTTGGCGGTTATCATGAAGTCCTGCCTTGAGACGAACCCTGCGGAAGCACGGACAAGGGGTTCCTTGCATGTCTTGCCGATGGGGCTCAGGCTGTCGGCGCGATGACAACCCTTCTGCCGTCGACGGCAAGGCGTCCTGCGGCAAAGAGACTGACCGCTTCGGGATAGATACGGTGCTCTTCTTTCTGGATGCGGGCTGAAAGGGTTTCCTCGGTATCGTCGTCAAGAACCGGCACCACTGCCTGAATGATGATCGGTCCCGTATCGGTTCCCTCGTCGACAAAATGCACCGTGCACCCTGAGACTTTCACCCCGTACTGTAATGCTTGTTGTTGGGCATGGAGACCGGGAAAGGCCGGGAGAAGCGCCGGATGGATGTTCATGACCGCATGGGGGAACGCACCGAGAAGGACCGGTGTGACGATCCGCATGAAGCCGGCCAGCACCACGAGGCCCACCCCATGGGAACGGAGCAGTTCCACCAGGGCGGTGTCGTATGCCTCGCGGCCGGCGTGGGAACGGTGGTCAAGGACATGGGTGGGTATGCCGTGATGCTTTGCCCGTTCGAGGGCGAAGACATCGGCCTTGTTACTGATGACGCAGACTATCTGCGCCGGGAGGGCGCCCGCCTCGATCCGGTCGATGATGGCTTGGAGGTTTGATCCGTTTCCCGAGACGAGAACGCCAATTTTGAGTAGATCAGTCATGGTTGTCAGCCGATTCAGAGAAGTTCCACCGCTTCGGCGCCGGCCTCGCATTTAGCCACTTCACCGATGACGAAGGCCTTTTCCTGGAGTCCCGAGAGGCGAATGAGGATCTCGTCCACGTCCTTCTCGGGCACCGCCAGGACCATGCCGATGCCGCAGTTGAAGGTGCGATACATCTCTGTCCACTCCATGCTCCCCCCGCTCTGAAGGATGTGGAAGATCTCGGGCATGGTCCAGCTGTTACGCCTGATGACCGCTTTGCATCCCTTGGGGAGGACGCGGGGGACGTTTTCCAGGAGCCCGCCGCCAGTGATGTGGGCGATGCCGTTTACCCGGAAGTCGCGGAGAAGGTTAAGGACCGTCTTGACATAGATGCGGGTCGGGGTGAGCAGTTCATCGGCAACGCTCCGGTCGAGGCCGGGAAGCATGTCGTTGATGCCGAGTCCCAGAGTGTCGAAGATGATCTTGCGGGCCAGGGAGTAGCCGTTGCTGTGGAGGCCGCTGGAGGCGATGCCGATGAGGGTGTTGCCGACGGTGATGGACGAGCCGTCGATGATCTTGTCCCGGTCCACGACACCGACGGTGAATCCTGCCAGGTCGTACTCGCCGTCCTGATAAAAGCCGGGCATCTCGGCAGTCTCGCCGCCGATGAGAGCGCACCCAGCCTGGATACATCCTTCGGAGATTCCTTTGACGACGGCCGCTCCCCGTTCCGGGGAGAGGCTGCCGGTGGCAAAGTAGTCGAGGAAGAAGAGGGGTTCGGCTCCTTGGACGATGATATCGTTGACGCACATGGCAACAAGGTCGATTCCGACCGTGTCGTGGCGATCGGCCATCATGGCGATCTTGAGTTTCGTGCCGACCCCGTCGGTGCCGGAAACCAGGACAGGATTCTTGTACTTGTTGGTGTTCAACGAAAAGAGCCCGCCGAAGCCGCCTATATCGGAGATGACCTCCGGGCGCGACGTGGCCCTTACGAACGGTTTTATCATTTTTACAAATGTATTGCCGGCATCGATGTCAACGCCGGCATCTTTATAGGTAATTCCCTTAGTGCTCAAGACTTATCCTCCCGTGAAATGACGAAAAAATTTACCCCATGAACCGATAAAAGTCAAACCCTATCTGGCGGCCGTCAAGGCCCAAAAAATCATGTTTACAAGGGTGGTAACCTTCGCATAAGATGCGGTCGAAAATGGGCGTTCCGGATGCACTTACAATCCATCAGATGACCTCCGGCGACCTCGACG
>CAJPFF010000093.1 GCA_905339345.1 Geobacteraceae bacterium
GCCGATGACGGTGAATACCACGCCGGCCATGATGGCGAGGGCGATCATCACCTCCAGGAGGGTGAACCCGCCTTCGCGGCTGCACGGTGATGGGGGGCGCTGCGTCACTGGGGTTCCTCCACGTATCCGTCGGCAACGGTCACCTTGCCGGAGGGGTAGGCCATGACGGTCATGGCGGTATCCCTCTCCCCCTTCAGGTGGATCACGGTGAAGTCGCCGAGGCCGGCCATGTCGAACCGGACCACCGCCTCACCGGACACCACCTTTCCGCCCCGGGGGGTGCTCACGTCGGCCACGGTGACTCCTTCGGCCAGGAGTGGCCTTTCCAGAAAGCTCTCCCCCGGCGACCCCTCCGAGCCGTCGGAGAGAACCCGGGTGACCCGGACCGTGCCGGTGCCGGGCTCAAGCCTCATCCGGTGGGGGGTCTTGCTCGTGATGGAGCGGTCCTGCACGTAGCGGATCGTGGCCGCCAGCTGCCGGGCCGACCGGTTCAACTCCATGGTCTGGCTCACGGTGAGCTTCGGCAGCACCATAACCGCCACCAGCGACAGGAGGGCGATAACCACCAGGAGCTCCATGAGGGTGAAGCCCCGGGGCGAAGGTCGCCTGCTACTGGAGGTTCCAGCTCTCGATGTCGGCATTCTTCCCTTCTCCTCCCTTCACGCCGTCGGCGCCGAGGGAGTAGAGGTCGTAGTCGCCGTGTTCGCCTGGCGAGAGGTAGGCGAAGTCGTTCCCCCAGGGGTCCTTGGGGGCCTTCTTGCTCTCCAGGTACCCCTCGGCCTTATAGTTCTTGGGAATCTGCCCCACCGTGGGCTTTTCCACGAGGGCTGCCAGTCCCTGCTCGGTGGAGGGGAAGACGCCGTTATCCAGCTTGTAGAGTTTGAGGGCCGTCTCCAGGTTCTTGATCTGCACCTTGGTGTCGGTGACCTTGGCGTCGTCGGAGCGGCCGATGATCTTCGGCGCCACGAGGGCTGCCAGGAGCGCCAGGATGGCGATGACCACCATGATCTCGATGAGGGTGAAGCCGCGGTTGTTGATGCGTTTCATATCGGGAAAACCTCCTGTCTGCATTATCTGACCAACTGATTCAGTTCGAAGATGGGGAGCAGCACCGCCAGGACCACGAGCCCCACGGCAAGCCCCATGGCGAGGACGAGGAGGGGCTCCAGAAGCGCCATGAGCCCCGAGACGGAGGTGTCGAACTCCCGCTCGAAGGCATTCCCCACCTTAACCAGCATCTCTTCCAGCTCTCCCCCCTTTTCCCCCACCGCCACCATGTGGACCAGGAGCGGCGGAAAGAGCGAACCCTTGCGCAGCGCCCCCGACAGGTTTCCCCCCTCGGCAAGCTCCGTCGCGATGCCGTGGAGGGCTCCCCGGTAGACCCGGTTCACGAGGACCTGGGCGGTGATCTCCAGGGCCTTGATGACCGGTACGCCGCTGGCCAACAGAAGCCCCAGGACCTTGGCGAAGCGGGAGAGGATCAGGTGACGGATAAGCCCTCCCACGACGGGAAGCCGCAGGAGCCACCGGTCGCGCCGGAGTCGGAAACCTTCCGTCGTCATGAGGCGGCGGTAGAGGAATGCTGCCCCGGCGGCGAGCCCCAGGAGCGCCCACCAGAAGTGGCGCAGAAAGGCGCTTGTCTTGATGAGGGCGATGGTGATGAAGGGGAGGACCGCCTTGTTGTCCTCGAAGATGGTGACGATCTTGGGGATGACGAAGGTGAGAAGAAAGAGCATAACCCCTCCCCCGACGACTACCATGAGGAGCGGGTAGGCCAGGGACGCCGTCACCTTGCTCCGGATGGCCCGCTGCTCCTCCAGGAAGAGGGCGAGCTTTTCCAGCACCGTTTCGAGGGAGCCGCTCGCCTCGCCGGCCGCCACCATGGCCACGTAGCTCTCGCTGAAGAGCCGCGGCTCCAGGGAGAGGGCCCGGGCCAGGCTCGCCCCCTCGGCCAGCCGCTCCCGGATGCGGTCGAGGGCTTTTTTCAGCTCCCCCGGTCCCTCCTGCTCCCCGAGGGTGGTGACCGCCTCGAAGATCGGCACATGGGAGCCCACAAGGGTTGCCAGCCGCCGCGTCATGAGGGCGATCTCCGCAAGTCCGGTGCGTCCCCCGAAGAGGCGGCGTCCCGATGCCGTTTCCCCCTCGTCGGCCGGGGAGAGTTCCCGGGGGAAAAGCCCGTCCCGCTTGAGCCGCTGGCGGGCCTCCTTGAGGCTTTCCGCTTCCAGGGTGCCGGCGGTGTCGCGGCCTTCGGCCGTATAGGCGCTATACCGAAAGGTCGGCATACTCCTCCTGGGTCACCCGCAGGACCTCCTCGATGGTGGTTATGCCCGCCGCCGCCTTGGCGAGGCCGTCCTCCCGCAGGGTCCGCATCCCCCGGGAGACGGCGTATTCCTTGATGGTCCCCGCTGGTTCCCGTCGGATGATCATGGAGCAGATCTCCCCGTCCACGGGGAGGAGTTCGTAGATGCCGACCCGTCCCCAGGAGCCGAGGCCGAAGCATTTTTCGCACCCCCGTCCCCGAAAGAGGGTGGGGGGGAGGGTCATGCCGGCGTACTCCCGCTCGGGGGTGTAGGACTCCCGGCAGTGGGGGCAGACGCGGCGCACGAGGCGCTGGGCCAGGATTGCCGAGAGGGACGATGCCACCATGAACGGTTCGATCCCCATGTCCACGAGGCGGGCGATGGCCGTGGCCGAGTCGTTGGTGTGGAGGGTGGAGAGTACCAGGTGGCCGGTGAGGGATGCCTGCATGGCGATCTCCGCCGTCTCCGCGTCACGGATCTCCCCCACCATGACGATGTCAGGGTCCTGGCGAAGTATTGCCCGGAGTCCCTGGGCGAAGGTGAGGTCGATCTTGGGGTTCACCTGGATCTGGCCGATCCCCTTGATCTGATACTCGATGGGGTCTTCGATGGTGATGATGTTCTTCTCGGGGGAATTGAGGTGGTTGAGGGACGCGTAGAGGGTGGTGGACTTGCCGCTTCCCGTGGGGCCGGTGACGAGGATGATGCCGCTGGTGCGCTCCAGGAGCCGCTCCATGGCCGCGACCCCCCGTTCTTCCATGCCGATGGCTGCCAGGGAGATGATCCCCTTCTGCTTGTCCAGGAGCCGGAGCACGGTCCGCTCCCCGAAGAAGGTGGGGATGATGGAGACCCGGATGTCCACGTCGCGCCCTGCCACGATGACCCGGATGCGGCCGTCCTGGGGGAGGCGCTTCTCGGCGATGTTGAGGCCCGCCATGATCTTCACCCGGGAGACCAGGGCCTCCTGCACCACCTTTGGGGGGGCCAGCTTCTTGTAGAGGATGCCGTCGATCCGGAACCGTACCTCCAGGTCCCGCTCGTAGGGCTCGATGTGGATGTCGCTGGCCCGCTCCTTCACCGCCTCGGAGAGGATGGAGTTGAGGAGCCGGATGACCGGAGCTTCATCGGTCAGGTCCAGGAGGTCCTTGGGCTCCGAGAGCTCGGTGGCGATGACGGAGAGGTCCTCCCCCACCAGCTCCTCCACCACGTCCTGGGCGGTGCTCCCAAGCTTTCCGTAGAGGCGGTTAACCGCGTCGAGGACCGCCTTGGGGGGCGCGGCAAGGGTCTCCACCGCCATGCCGTAAACCCCGCGCACCTCGTCAATGGTGGCCAGGTCGGCCGGATTGCCGGCGACCACCACAAGCCTGCCGTCCCGTTCCCGCAGGGGGAGCACGAGACGCCCCCGGGCGAAGGCGAGGGGAAGCCGGGCCAGGAGCGCCAGGTCCGCCTCGCCGTCCTCGATCTCGGCCATGTAGGGAATGCCGAGTCGAGCGGCTATGGATTCCACGCCATGGGTATCGGTCATGGTGCCAGTTTCAGCTCTTGCTGGAGGCTGAAGGGTTCATCCCGCTCCAGGTTCTCCACGAACTTCCCTTTCTGATCCTCGTACACCTCGGTCATTTCCTGGGCACCGCGGATGATTCGCGGTGTCAGGACGATCATCAGGTTGATCTTCTGTCGCTGGGTCGTCTTGGACTTGAAGAGCCACCCCAGGAGCGGGATGTCCCCCAGGAGCGGCACCTTTCTGATGTTGTCTAGGTCCCGGTCCTGGATCAGGCCGCCGATCACCACCGTCTCCATATCCTTAACCACCACCGCGGTCTTGGCCGAGCGTTTTCTGGTGACCAGGTCCGTCGCTTGCCCCTTGTCCTGCTTGACATCGGAGATTTCCTGGTAGATGTCGAGCTTCACGAACTCTCCTTCGCTGATCTGGGGAGTGATCCGGAGGGTTATGCCGGTGTCTTTCCGTTCCACAGACTGCTGGGAGACGCCGCCGGTGGTGAGGTTCGTCTGGGTCAGGAACGGGACGTTCTCACCGACGAAGATCTCCGCCTCCTTGTTGTCGGAGGTCAGGATGGTGGGGGTGGAGAGGACGTTGATGGAGCCGTCGTCGAACATCGCCTTGAGTACTCCGCCGACCTGGACGTTTGTGCCGGTGGCGAAACCCTTCAAGACGGTGAAGAGGAGCTGGGACTGGGGGGTGCTGCCGGCGGCGATGCTGAAGGGGTCGAAGATGCCGGCGGCACCGGTGTTGCCGGTAATGCCGCCGCCGGAGAGAGTCGCTTCGAGGCCGAGCTGCGAGAGCCGGTCGATGGCGACCTCGGCGATGACCGCCTGGACGAAGACCTGGCGGCGCCGCTTGTCCAGCTTCTGGATCACCTGGAGGAGGTTCTGGTAGTCCGCCGGCGAGGCCATGATGACCAGGGAGTTGGTGGCCTTGTCGGGGGTGACGGAGATCTTGCTCCCCTCGAAGGGTGACTGGGTGGGGGCTGCTGCAGCCGTTCCCCCCGGCTGGCCTGGAGAGGGCACACCTTTGATGATGCTGTCGAGGACCTTCCCCACCTCGGTGGCATCGGCGTTTTCCAGGTAATAGACGTTGATCTTGCTGCTGGTGGTGGGAGGGACCACGTCCACCAGGGCGATCAGCTTCCGGATGTCCTCCTTGTCCCGGTCGCTGCCGGAGACGACGAGGGCGTTGAGCCGGTTGTCGGGGATGACGAGAACCCCGGCGGAGGACATGGCCTGCTGACCCGCCTGGCCTGCCGGCTTCCCTTTGCCGCCGAGCCATTCGCGGATCACCCCCGCGACGTTTTCTGCCGAGGCGTTCTTGAGGAAGATGGTTTCGGTCCCCTCGCGCTTCTGGGAGGAATCGATCTTTGCGAGGATGCTGGTCAGTTTCTGAATGTTCAGGGCCGAGTCCACAACCATGAGCATGTTGTTGGACCCGAAGGCAGCGATGTAGCCGTCCTTGGAGACAATGGGCTGGAGAAAGGTCACCGCATCCTGGGCCGAGATCCGCTCCAGGGGGATGATCCGGGCCACGTAGGCGTCGCTCACGGGCACCCGGTCCTTCTCCGTGAAGAGTCTCATCCCCGACTGCTTTGCCTGGGCCGTGGGGATAATCTTGTAGACCTTCCCCGCCGGCACGACAGTGAATCCCTTCAGTTCCAGCACCGACGTGAAGACGCTGAATGCCTCGTCGGAGGAGAGCTTCGACGGGGAGTAGACGGAGATCTTTCCCTTCACCCGCTCGTCCATGACGAAGTTCTTGCCGGTCAGGTCGCTGATGAACTTGACCATGGTGGCGATGTCCACGTCGCTGAAGTTGAGGACCACCCCCTTGGCCAGGGCCGAAACGGGGGCCAGGAGGGAGAAGAAAAGTGCCGCCGAAGCGAGCCTTGCTGCGATGCGTATGATCACGAATGCCTCCGGATAAAGCGGGGACTGCGGGGTCTCGAAGAGCCCGTCTCTTTCATCAATTAGCGTATGTCGTAGCTGAAGGTTGCCGGCTTCCCGTCCCGCACCAAGTCGAGCTTGATCCGGTTCTGCCCCTTGAGGGAGGCCAGGGACTGGATGGCCCGTTCCGGCGAGTCCACGGGAAGATCGTTGATTTTGTGCAGCACGTCACCATTTTTGATGCCAACCATGGCGAAGACCCCTGACGGTTTCACCTCCGACACCCGGAAACCCTCTACCTTCCCGTCCTTGACGCTGGGCAGGAGCCGGGCGTCAGTCATGGCCTGGCCGATGTTGTCGAGGGCCGCGTTCAGGACGCGCTGGTCGATGACGAAGCTGCCCGCCCCACCCGTAACGGCGGGTGCCTGTGAGGAAGGAGACGGAGGCGACGGTGTTTCTGACGGTGTCGCCAGAGGGGTCATAAATTTGACTCGTTTTCCGCCAGACAGAATCTCGACACTCTCCTTCTGGACACTCACCAGGGGGCCCCGGTCGAAGACCTGGTCGCCGAGTCGGAAAACCCGCTCTTCAGGCGGCATGGTGCGTCTGATCAGGGCAAAGGTTTCCCGGAAGGAGCCACGTACCGTACCGACGAGAACAAGGTCTCCCTGGGCGGATGGTGGGCTGTTTCCCTTGGCGGCCGGTGTTGCTGCTGCGAGAGGTGTCAGTTTTCCTTGGGCGGCCCGCCCGAAGAGACCCTTTTCGACAATCGGCGCAAATGCTGACAGCCCTTCCGCATGGGCCGGTCTTATGGCGGATGGGGTCAGATTGACGGCTTTCGGGAGAGCATGGGACAAACGGTAGGTCACCAGGGCAGCAGCAATCCGCGCCACTGCCAGGGAGTTGAGGATGAGCAGAAGAGCCGTTATGAGATAAATCTTTTTCATTATGCCTACTTAGCGTCGTCGAAAGTGAGGATCATACTAATCAAGATGTTCTGGGCTGGCAAGAGAAAACACGGCCCTGTCCGGCCGCCGGGAGGCCGCCCATGTTGACAAACAGCTGACCGGTTATTACAGTTAACAGGCAAATTCTATCGTCGGAGGTACCCATGAAGCTGGTTACACTAAGGTTTTTCAAGGAGACCGTTCTCGCCGCCTGCCTCGCGGTGCTGGCGGTGGGAGAATCCCCCGCAAAGATTCTTGCACCGGATTTCGTAACGCTCGCTGACAAGCTCAAGCCTACCGTCGTCAACATCAGTAGTACGAAGACTTCGGCGCCTCAGCACCGTATGCGGCGCCAGCCTTCCCCTTTCCCTGACCCCTTCCAGGATTTTTTCGAGCGTTTCTTGGAGGAAATGCCCCGCCGTCCCCAGCGTGAACGGAGCCTCGGATCGGGCTTCATCATCAGCGACCAGGGGTTCATCCTTACCAATAATCATGTCATTGCCGGCGCTGACGAGATAAAGGTCCGCCTCTCCGACGGCCGTGAATTCAAGGCGGAGATCAAGGGGACGGACGAGAAGCTCGACTTGGCTTTAATCAAGATTGATGCCAAAGAGAATCTCCCCGTGGCGGAGCTTGGCGACAGTGCCCAGATCAAGGTTGGTGAGTGGGTAATGGCCATCGGAAACCCCTTTGGCCTGGCCCAGACCGTAACTGCCGGCATTGTCAGCGCAACCGGGCGTGTTATCGGCAGTGGCCCCTATGATGATTTCATCCAGACCGACGCCTCCATCAACCCGGGCAACTCGGGCGGCCCCCTCTTCAGTGCCGAGGGGAAGGTAATCGGCATCAACACCGCCATCGTGGCCGGCGGGCAGGGGATCGGCTTTGCCATTCCGGTCAATATGGCCAAGGACATTCTTCCCCAGCTCGAGGAGAAGGGAAAGGTGACCAGGGGGTGGCTCGGTGTCACGATGCAGCCCATGTCGCCGGAACTGGCCAGGTCGTTCGGTCTCGAAGGCGACAAGGGCGCCCTCGTTGCCGACGTGGTCAAGGACGGGCCGGCCGCCAAGGCGGGGCTCAAGGGGGGCGATATAATCCTTGAGTTCGATGGAAGTAAGATCAACGAAATGACCGAGCTTCCGCGGCTTGTGGCCGCCACCCCGGTCGGGAAGGCCGTAACGGTGAAAGCTCTCCGGGATGGTAAAGCCCGGGAGTTCACCGTCACCGTAGGACGGCTTGCCGATGGGGGCGACGAGGGTGCCCAGGGAGCCGCTGCCGACCTGCTCGGTATCTCCGTCCGGGAGTTGACCAAGGACCTCGCTGCTAAAATGGGACTCAAGGAAGCCCAGGGGGTGGTTGTCGCCAGTGTCAAGTCGGGAAGCATCGCGGATGAGGGAGGGCTCCTTCCTGGTGACATAATACGCGAGATCGATGGCACAGTCATTGCCTCTATTCAGGATTACGAAAAGATCATCAAAGGATACAAGAAAGGGGACGTAGTCCGTTTCCTGCTGCGTCGGGGCGATGGCAACTACTTCCTCGCCCTGCGGATTGAATGATTTCTGCCAGCATTGCCACGGGGTGTGATCCGCGCGATTGCACCCTTTTTTTGTCCAAGGAGGAAATGTCATGCATGTTACAACCGCTACGGGCGATGCCCTGGTCCATCCCAGTCCAGTGCTCGTGCTTGGCTGCTTTGAGGAACGATTCGCTGACGATCCTCTCATGGGGGCCATCGACGAAAAACTACAAGGGGGAGCATCGAGCATTTGGGAAAGCAACGAGTTTACGGGTAAACTCAACAAATCAAAGCTGATTCATACGTTTGGCCGTCTCCCTGCAGAACGGATCCTCCTCGTGGGGCTCGGCAAGAGGGAGGAGCTTACCGCTGAACGGGTGCGTCAGGCTGCGGGAACCGCGGTAAAGGCAGTCCGAGCAACCGGAGTGCCGCGTTTCACATCTCTGCTGCATCGGGCAGCCGCCGGTGTGGAACGGTCCCTGGAGGCCACGGTCGACGGCTATCTTCTCGGCAGTTATTCTTTTGATCACTACAAGACCAAGAAGAGCGACGAGGCTGCAATGGAGGAGGTGGTCCTCCTCGTGGCTGACGACACGGAACGGGAGAAAGCGGTTCGTGTCGCCGAAGAGCGCGTGACGATCTGCGAAGCCGTCACCTTTGCCCGCGATCTGGTCTCCCAGCCGGGCAATGTCGCGACTCCCGCGTATCTCGCCGATCAGGCAATAGCCCTGGCAGGCCGCCTCGGCATCATCTGCCGGGTTCTGGAGCGCGAGGAAATGGAGCGGCTCTCCATGGAGGGGATCCTATCCGTTGCCAAGGGGTCCCACAATCCTCCCCGCTTCATCGTTTTTGAGTATCTGGCTGGGGACCCGAAGAAGCGTCCGGTGGTCCTTGTCGGCAAGGGAGTCACCTTTGACTCGGGAGGGATATCGCTCAAGCCCCGGGAAGGCATGGAGCGCATGAAGGACGACATGGCGGGAGCAGCGGCGGTCATGGGGACCCTCAGGGCTGTCGCCGGCCTCCGGTTGCCGGTCAACCTTGTGGGGCTTATTCCCGTTGCCGAGAACATGCCGGGGGGAGGAGCGTACAAGCCGGGGGATGTGGTCCGCACCATGTCAGGTCAAACGGTTGAGATAGTCAACACCGATGCCGAAGGGAGAATGCTTCTCTGCGACGCTCTCCACTATGCCCAGCGCTACCGCCCCGCTGCGCTGATCGACCTGGCGACCCTGACCGGAGCCTGCCTTGTGGCCCTTGGCACCGTTGCCACCGGGGTCATGGGCAACGATCCGGCGCTTATCCGCGCCCTCACGGGAGCTGGCGAGGCTACCGGCGAACGGCTCTGGGAGCTCCCTGTGTGGGAGGAATTCGGTGAGATCATGAAAAGTGACATCGCCGACATGAAGAACGCCGGTGGGGCCCATGCCGGCACCATTTCCGCGGCATGGTTTCTCCAGCGCTATGTCGGAAAGACCAAATGGGCCCATCTCGACATCGCGGGAACTGCCTGGGAAGACAAGGGTAAACCCTACCTCCCCAAAGGGGCGACCGGTGTAGGAGTCAGGCTTCTTGTGGAGTACCTGCAAAGAACGTTTTGTTGAGTGCGATAGGAGAGGTTGGGACGAAAAAAGGGTGTGTCCGTGGGGACACACCCTTTTTTCGCTTGAAGCGGGAACCGCTCTTGATTACTTCGCGACGGTTTCGGCGATCTTGATCGCAACGTCCTTGTAGGGGTTGGCGAACAGGATGATGAGGCATACAACGAGAACGTAGATGGCCAGGGACTCGATCATGGCCAGACCGATCATCATGGTGGTCAGGATTTTGCCAGAAGCGCCCGGGTTGCGCGAAACGCCTTCAACAGCGCTCTTTACCGCAAGACCTTGGCCGATACCGGTACCAAACGCACCGATCGCCATACCGAAACCAGCAGCCAGCATACACATCGTAAGAAATTCCATCTTTTACTACCTCCCTTTTCTGTGTTGTCTCCTAAATAGTATAGGATTGGATTATCAGTGAGCCTCTTCGAGAGAACCCTGAATATAGATCATGGCGAGCAGCATGAAAACGAACGCCTGGATGAACGAAACGAGCACACCCATCAGCATCATCGGCAGCGGCACAAGGAACGGCGCCAGGGCGAAGAAAATCATGAGCACGAGTTCGTGGCCGTTCATGTTGCCAAAAAGACGCAGCGAGAGAGAAAGGGGACGACTCAGGTGGCCGATGATCTCAATGAAGAACATCAGCGGCGCCAGCCACCAGATGGGGCCCATAAAGTGCTGCAGGTAGTGGAATCCGTGTTTCTTGATGCCGACCACGTGGGTGGAAAGGAATACGATGATGGCGCAGGCGGCGGTCGTATTCAGGTTTGCGGTCGGAGGGAAGAAGCCGGGAATGAGGCCGATCAGGTTCGAGACGAGAACGAAGAGGGCCAGAGTGGCAATGAGCGGAAAGTAGGGTCTTCCCTTCTCTCCCATGGTCTCCTCGACCATGTTCTCTATGCCTCCGACCACCACTTCCATGAAGTTTTGCATGCCGGTGGGGACGGCTTTGAGCGCCTTGGTGGCGATAAGCGAGACAATGAGCAGAAACACGATAATGAGCCACGTGTACGCTATGGCATCAGCGCCCGCCTCCGAGATGTGGAGCGGTTCGAGGAGCTTTCTGAAGAACTGCAGGAACAGCAGCGGATGGACCATGAGTTACTCTCCTTTATCAAGCAACATATAGAGCGAAAGTCCCATTATGACGACCACAAGTACCGACAGGCCAATGATGAGGCCGATAATGTCGATTTGGGTGTGGACGATGAGCAGATAGAGTGTAAGTGCGACCAGAGCAAGCCGGAGCAGATAGCGAAACTGGGCGAAATTGCTTGCCTGCCGTGGCTGAAGATTAAGAACGCGTCTCAGCGTGTTTTTCAACCAGTAGAAATTACCAATCGCGAGGATCCCGCCGGCAAGGATGCCGGCCGCAAAACTTCCCGACCCAAACACATATCCAGCTAGGGAAAGGATAACTACAAGGATCCAGCTGCCGGTTGTAACGGCGGCAAAGAGCCTATCCTCGTTTATTGTTGTCCTCCCCATCTTTTCGTATTTCCCTGCCGGCAATGATGTATATGTTCCTAAAACCGGCTGCGATGCCAAAAAACAGAAAGATGAAGAAGAACCAGGGGTGTGTGCCGAGCCACTTGTCGAGTTGTCTTCCGATGACAACGCCGATGATAATCGCCAGCGCCATCGAAATGCCCATGCTGGAAACGAGACCGACGGTCTTTATGATGCTCCGCTTTTCTTCGTCCATGGGCCAACGTGTGGTAGAGTGAAGCACGAAAACTTAAGCTACTTACCACAGCCTCTGTGATGGTGTCAATGACAATTCAGTATTGTGCCTACAGTTTCTTGAAGCACTTGTAGGCAGCAGCGATAGTCTTTTCGATGTCTTCATCGGAGTGGGCACTGGAGACGAAGGCGGTTTCGAACTGAGATGGCGCCAGGTAGATGCCTTCTTCCAGCATGGCACGGAAGAAGGTAGCGAACGCCTTGGTGTCGCATGTGGCGGCCGAGGTCCAGTCATGAACCTCCCCGTTCGTGAAGAAGGAGCAGAACATGCTTCCAACGCGCGTCGAGTAGATGGGATAGCCGGCGCGCCGTGCTGCATCGGCAATTCCATCTCCCAGCATTCGGCTCTTCTCCTCAAGGCGGGAGTAGAATCCCTCTGCCTGGAGAAGTTTCAGGGTTTCAATGCCGGCGGTCATGGCGAGCGGATTGCCCGAGAGGGTCCCTGCTTGATAGACCCCGCCGGAGGGGGAAAGCTGTTTCATGATTTCCTGTTTGCCGCCAAAGGCGCCGACGGGGAGACCGCCGCCGATGATCTTGCCCAGAGTAGTCATGTCGGGTGTTACCCCATAGCGTTCCTGGGCGCCGCCATAAGCGACGCGGAAGCCCGTCATGACTTCGTCAAAGATGAGAATAATCCCATTATTGGTGCAGGTCTCGCGAAGTCCTTCGAGAAAGCCTGCGCAGGGGGGTACTGTGCCCATGTTGCCGGCGATCGGTTCAACGATGATGCAGGCCACTTCCCCGGAGTTGGCGGCGATGAGTTCCTTTACCGACTCAAGATCGTTGAACGTTGCGGTGAGGGTGTGTTGTGCGAAGTCCTTCGGCACGCCCGGAGAGTCGGGAACCCCGAACGTTGCAGCACCCGAACCCGCCTTGACGAGAAGGGAATCGGCGTGACCGTGGTAACATCCCGAGAATTTGATGATTTTGTCACGCCCGGTGAATCCCCTCGCCAGCCGAATGGCGCTCATGGTCGCCTCGGTGCCTGAGCTGACCATTCGGACCATTTCAATGGAAGGCACCGCCGCTACAACCATCTCTGCCAGAGTAATTTCTAGTTCGGTTGGTGCGCCGAAGCTGCTGCCGCTTTCAAGGGCACGCTGTACCGACAAAACGATTTGGGGGTGACAGTGCCCGAGGATCATTGGTCCCCATGACCCAACGTAATCTATATAAGAATTGTCGTCGGCGTCGACAATTCTGCTGCCAGAAGCTTTTTTAATGAAAATGGGCTCAGCGCCGACTGATTTGAAGGCTCGCACGGGGCTGTTTACTCCGCCGGGGATTATCACCTGGGCCTTGGCAAAGAGTTCTTTTGAGTGGCATGTGTTCATGTGGAAGGGTCCCCCCAGTGTGTCGAATTTGTCTGAAAAATCCAGGTGTTATTTACACGAACTCCATAAGTGTGTCAAGAGCCAAAAGGTGTGGGTAGAGCGTGCGGGGTGACGTAAATATGGCAGGAATTCAGTGAATTATGGCGCTAGTATTAGAACTTTTTTTTCTTGACAAAGTTTTTCAAATGGCATAAGTTCCCACCAAATTGTATACAGTATACGCACGCAAGAAACGCGGTTTTAGGCGCGGTCTGCGTCGCCGGCTGGCAAGGCGAATGGCAAATAAACGCAACATTAATCGAAACTGGAGGGAAGACATATGCTTGGCGCCTATCTCCCGATAATTGTTCTGGTGGCAATAGCAGCTGTATTTGGTCTCGGTGCGCTGACCTTTTCGTCGCTTATCGGGCCGAAGAAGCCGAGCGCTGTCAAGCTCGCCCCCTATGAATGTGGCTGCGAGCCAGTGGGGTCGGCCCGAGAGAGGTTCTCTGTCAAGTTCTACATTATTGCCATGCTCTTTATCCTGTTCGATATTGAAGCGGTTTTTCTTTATCCGTGGTCGGTAATCTTTAAGAGGTTGGGGATGTTTGGCGTGATGGAGATGGGAGTCTTTATTGTCATTCTCTTTGTTGGTTACATCTATGTCTGGAAAAAAGGAGCCTTGGAATGGGAGTAGATCAGCCGTTGGGAGAAAACTTCATTACCGCGTCCCTGGACGGTCTCGTCAACTGGGCGAGGAAGTCCTCCATTTGGCCGATGACCTTCGGTCTAGCCTGTTGTGCCATCGAGATGATGGCCACCGGGGCATCCCATAATGACTTGGACCGCTTCGGTATTATTTTCCGTGCTTCGCCAAGGCAGTCCGATTGCATCATTATTGCCGGAACCGTTACCAAGAAGATGTTGCCGATGATTGAAACTGTCTATGAGCAAATGCCGGAACCCAAATGGGTGGTTGCCATGGGGGCCTGTGCCTGCTCGGGCGGAGTCTTTGATACATACAGTGTTGTGCAGGGGATCGATACGGCGCTTCCGGTGGATGTATATATTCCGGGCTGTCCGCCCCGGCCTGAGGCGTTGCTCTATGGTCTTCTCAAGCTTCAGGACAAGATCATGAAGGACAAGAACTCCTTCGGTTCTACTATCGGCCTTGGCCAACGACTTGAGTCGGCGGCGTGACCATATCAACTAGGTAAGGGGAGCCAACGGTTATGGCTGAAACTAATCGCGCAGTAATAAAGCTCAGGGAGAAATTCGCGGCTTCCGTGCTGGATGTAAAAGAGTTTCGCGGAGAGGTGACGGTCACAGTGACGCGGGAGAACATATTGGAAATATGTAACTTCCTCAAGTCGTCGCTCGCGTATAACCTCTGTACTGACGTAACCGCTGTGGACTATCTGGGGAAGCAGGAACCTCGTTTCATGATGGTCTATAACCTCTACTCAATCCCCAATAAAGACCGTCTCAGGGTCAAGGCGGGGGTTCCGGAGGCCGACTGTACCATTGATACGGTGTCCGGTGTCTGGAAATCGGCCAACTGGCTGGAGCGTGAGGTTTACGATCTGATGGGTGTCACGTTCAATAATCACCCCGATTTGCGTCGCATCCTGATGACCGACGACTGGGTTGGTCATCCGCTCCGGAAAGATTATCCGGTGCAGGGGCCTGACCGCGAGCCCTACAAGGGGCGGTTGTCATAGTTGGTCGGTTCAGTCGAACGAAATTAACCTACTTCTAGAGAGAAGGATACAGAGGCGCGCAATGGCTAGTACTGAGATCATGACAGTCAACATGGGACCGCAGCATCCGAGTACCCACGGCGTTCTGCGGTTGGTGGTCGAACTTGACGGCGAAATCATCCAGAAGATTACGCCGCATATCGGGTATCTGCATCGTGGTGTGGAGAAGCTTTCCGAGCATCGGACGTACCACCAGACGATTCCCTTGACCGACCGTCTCGACTACTTGGCACCAATGAGTAACAACCTTGGTTATGTGCTGGCTGTGGAGAAGCTATTGGATATTGAGGTGCCAGAGCGTGCTCAGGCCATACGAGTAATCCTGACTGAGCTTACTCGTCTAAAATCTCACCTCGTCTGGATCGCATGTCACGCACTTGATATTGGCGCCATGACAGTGTTCATCTACGCTTTCCGTGAGCGTGAGATGGTGATGAGCCTCTACGAAAAGATCTCAGGCGCCCGGATGACAAGCAACTACTTCCGTATAGGCGGGCTCTCTACGGATGTCTATGATGGGTTCGAAAGAGACGTGCGGGAAATCATAGACACGTTCCCTGGTCATTTTGATACCTATGAGGGGCTGCTCACAAAGAATACCATCTGGCTCAACCGTACTGTCGGCAATGGCGTGATATCGGCCGAGGATGCCATCGACTATGGTATTACCGGGCCTGCTCTTCGTGGGTCGGGTGTTGATTGGGATCTTCGTCGCGACAATCCCTACAGCGGCTACGAGAAGTACCAGTTCAAGGTTCCGGTAGGAGAGAAATGTGACACCTTCGATCGTTACAAGGTAAGACTTGTCGAGATGCGCGAGGCGGTCAATATAATCCGTCAGGCCCTTGATTCGCTCAAGCCTGGTCCGGTGTTGGCGGATTCGCCCCAGGTGACCTACCCGTCCAAGGAAAATGTCTACAATACCATTGAGGGGCTTATTCATCACTTCAAGATAGCCAGCGAAGGTTTTCCTGCTCCTGAAGGCGAGGTATACCAAGGGGTGGAGAACCCCAAGGGAGAACTTGGCTACTATATCGTCAGTGACGGCGGGAACAAGCCGTACCGGATGCGGATAAGACCACCTTCATTCGTCAATCTTGGGGCCATAGAAAAGATGGCAAAGGGCTCTATGCTTGCAGACCTGGTTGCCGTCATCGGTACCCTGGACATCGTGCTTGGTGAAATCGACCGGTAATGCCACCGCGATAAAGGAGAGGGAGTAATGAGCAACGCTCCGGCCGAAGCGACAAATGCTGAAGAAACACCTGCTGAGGAAATAGATCTCGGGCCAGCGAATCATATTATTGACAAGTACCTGACCCTTCCGGGCAATCTCATGCCGGTGCTTCAGGGTATTCAGGACGAGTATGGCTTCGTGCCAAAACCGACCATCGATCTGGTGGCTGATCGTCTCAATGTCTATCCCAGTCAGATATTCGGTGTTCTGACGTTTTATGCACAGTTTCATCTCAAGCCTCGCGGTCGTTTCATAATCAGGGTCTGTGTTGGAACCGCATGCCATGTCCAAGGGGCTCCGCGGATTGTGGAGACCTTCTTTGATAAGCTGGGGATTGGGCATGCTGAAACATCTCCCGACCTTCGTTACACCTTCGAGAAGGTTGCTTGCCTTGGTGCTTGCGGAATGGCGCCTTTGGCGATGGTCAACGATGACACCTTCGGCAAGATGACGGTGCAGAAGGTTGAACAGATCATTGCCGACTACAACCAGCGGCCGATGAAATAGGACCGATCCAACCATTCACATCAGAGGGTAGAGCGATATGGGCGAAGCTATAAAGATTCTGATTTGTCAGGGGACTGGCGGTGTATCGGCCGGAGCAAAAAAGGTCGAGGCGGAATTCACCCGGATCATCTCCGAAAAAGGTGTTAACGCTGTCGTTGGCAAACGCTGTGATGTCATTAAGACAGGCTGCCGCGGGCTTTGCGCCAATGACGTCCTCGTCGACATTGTTGACTCTGAGCTTGGTCGTGTTACGTACGATTTTGTGATGCCTGAAGAGGTAGCGCAGATCGTTGAAGAGCACATCATCAATCGTACCCCGATGGAGAAGCGTAAGGCAAAGCCCTACTACAACACCTTCGTTGATGCTCAGATGCGGGTGGTCATGACCGGCTGCGGTCAAATCGACCCTGAAAGTCTGGATGCCTATCTTGAAGAGGATGGTTTCAAGGCCATCGAGAAGTGCGTCAAGGAGATGAACCCGGCTTCGGTCATCGAAGAGGTCAAGAAATCGGGCCTCCGTGGTCGAGGGGGGGGCGGTTTTCCCACCGGGATGAAGTGGTCCTTTTGCGCAGCTACGCCAGGTAAACTCAAATATCTGATCTGTAACGCCGACGAAGGGGACCCCGGGGCCTTTATGGACCGTTCGATTCTCGAAGGTGACCCCTACTGCATCATCGAAGGGATGATGATCGCGGCCTATGCCATCGGTTGCACGAAGGGTTATGTATATGTTCGGGCAGAGTATCCGCTGGCCATTGAGCGTCTGCAGAAGGCTCTTGATGTGTGTCGTGAGAAGGGTTATCTCGGGCATGACATTAAAGGATGGGGTTTTGACTTTGACTTGATCATCAAAAAGGGTGCTGGTGCCTTTGTTTGCGGCGAGGAGACGGCGCTCATGGCTTCCATCGAGGGCGAGCGCGGCATGCCCCGCCCCCGGCCACCATTCCCCGCCGTTAAAGGCCTCTGGGCTAAGCCGACCAACATCAACAACGTGGAGACGTTTGCCAACGTTCGTCACATTATCAACAAGGGGGCTGAATGGTATGCCTCCCTCGGAACAGACACCACAAAGGGGACCAAAATCTTCGCCGTTACCGGCAAGGTGAAGCACACAGGTCTTGTCGAAGTACCGGCAGGCATGACGGTCCGTGACGTTATCTACAATGTTTGCGGTGGGATTGCCAATAACCGCAAGTTCAAGGCGGTTCAGGCTGGCGGCCCTTCGGGCGGTTGTATCCCTTCCGAGGTTCTTGATACGCCCGTTGATTACGATTCGCTCATAAAAGCTGGCGCCATGATGGGATCGGGTGGTCTGGTCGTCATGGATGAGACCACGTGCATGGTCGACGTAGCACGCTTCTTCCTGTCCTTCACCAGGATGGAGTCCTGTGGGAAATGCGTTCCCTGCCGCATCGGACTCAAGGTGATGCTCGATATTCTCGAGAAAATCACAGAGGGGCGTGGACAGGAGGGGGATATAGAGACTCTTCTTGAGATGGGAGCAACCATCAAGAAGGCGTCCCTCTGCGGCCTCGGGCAAACAGCACCGAACCCCATTCTCTCCACCATTCGCTATTTCCGGCACGAGTACGAGGCTCACGTAACGGATAAGCGTTGCCCGTCCAACTGTTGTAAGGAGTTGCTCCTGTGGCAGGTGATTGAAGATAAGTGTGTCAAGTGCGGCGCTTGTCTTAAGGCGTGCCCGTCTGATGCAATCATCTGGGAAAAGGGGCAGATTGCATTCCTGGATAAAGAGAAGTGCACCAAGTGCAAGTCGTGTTATGACGCCTGCCGGTTCATGGCGATTGAGTAACTGCTCGACGAGCTAACTTCCGAGGTTATACAGAGGTCACGATGGTAAATCTCACGATTGACGGAAAACAGGTAACGGTACCCAAGGACGCTACCATTTACGATGCAGCTAAATCAGCCGGCATCAAGATACCCATTCTCTGTCACGACAAGAAACTCCATCCTTTCGGCGGTTGCCGCATGTGTCTCGTCGAGGTTGAGCAGATGAAGGGGCGCCAGATCCCTGCATGCACAACCCCTGTGACCGAGGGGATGATCGTTAGCACCATGACCCCGGAGATTGTCAAGGCGCGGAAACTGGTTCTTGAGTTGTTGCTTCTCAAACACCCCATTGACTGTCCTGTCTGCGACGCAGCTGGTGATTGTGACCTCCAAAATCTCACCTATGAGTATGAGGTGAACGCCAACCGCTTCCAGGATGAGAAGTTCCAGCATAAGATCGACTACGAGAACCCGCTCATCGAGCGGGACATGAACCGTTGTGTTCATTGTGGCAAGTGCGCTCGTATCTGCGATGAGATTGTTTCCTACGGGGCGTACTCCTTTCTCAATCGCGGTCTTGAGGCTAAAATCGGGACAGAATTCGATGGACCTCTGAATTGTGAGTTTTGTGGATCCTGCGTATCTGTTTGCCCTGTTGGTGCTCTCATAAGCCGTCCCTTCAAGTTCAAGGCCCGTTGGTGGTCGCTGAACAAGGTGAAGACGGTCTGTTCCTACTGTGGCACAGGTTGTCAGCTGACCCTCGGGGTTAAGGATAATAAGGTTCTCACCACCATTTATGACGAGAATCAGGGGTTCCATAACGGTCAGCTGTGTACTCGGGGCAGGTTCGGCTATCAATTCGTCAACAGTGACAAGCGACTGACAACGCCACTTGTCAAGAAAAACGGCAGGCTCGAGCAAGCCACTTGGGACGAAGCACTTGGCTTGGTTCGTCAGAGACTTTCTGAAGCAAAGATCGCTGGTGGAGCAACAGTTGCTGGTCTTGTAACCCCTCGCCTTACTAACGAGGAACTCTATCTTTTCAAAAAGCTTTTTGGTCAGGGACTTGGATCTGACAATATTGACCACTCCGCTGGCTATGCCCATGAAGCGTTAACTGCTGGTGCTTCAGAGAGCCTGGGTTATCCTGCGTCTCCAGCCTCGATTTCAGACATACAGGCAACAGACTTGTTGCTGGTTGTTAAGTCAGATGCCTATGAAACCCATCCGGTTCTCGGGTTTGAGGTCAATCTTGGGGTAAAGCGCAAGGGTGTCAACCTTCGTATTGTGTCGGACAAGAAGGGTAAGCTCTCGCGACTGCCGAACGCCGCCACGTATATCCATAGGCCCGGAAGTGAAGTCGTCCTTTTCAACGCCCTTGCTAAGGTAATTGTGGAGGAGGGGCTTGCTGACAGCACAGCGACTTCATTGCCTGGCTATGCAGAACTCGTACAAAGTCTTTCTGCCTATGCGCCAACTGCTGTCGCCGGCCAATGCGGTATGTCAGCCGATGATATTACAGCCCTCGCCCGTGAGTATGCCAAAGCTGAGAAAGCGCTTATTCTGCTTCCAATCGGCATTGGCTATCCCGGTCACGGGAAGGTTCTTGCTCAGTCAGTGATAAATCTTGCACTACTTACGGGTAAGATAGGCAAGGAAGGGTGCGGCGTCCTGATTATGGGTGAGAAGAACAATAGTCAGGGGGCTGCTGACCTGGGAATTCATCCTGTCGCCGGTGGTCGAGATGCGGCAGGGATTCTTGAAGGCTGCGTCTCCGGTGCCATCAAAACCCTCTATGTGGTTGGAGAGAACCCTGTTGTCTCTTATCCGAACCGCAAAAAGGTCGAATCTGCTCTTGATTCCGTAGAGTTCCTTGTGGTTCAGGACCTGTTCTTGACGGAAACGGCTAGTAAAGCAGATGTGGTTCTCCCTGCCTGCTCCTTTGCTGAGAAGAATGGGACATTTACGAGCGTCGGAAAGGCTGTCCAAAAAGTCAGGAAGGCAATCGCTCCGATTGGCATGGCGCGCAGCGACTTTGAAATCTTCAGTGATCTGTACTCTTCTCTTGGCGGTGAAGTGCCCAAGGGATTGGATGCAACCTTCAACGAGATTGCGGCGGAGGTTCCCTCGTACAGCGGTCTTACTCTTGAGAAACTGGGAGAGAACGGCTCAGTATATCCGGTAACCAATAAGCCACGTTTCATGCCAGTAGTCGGCAGTGCTCAAGAGTCGACTGCTGGTGCGATGGCTCTTGTTACCGGCAGCGCTCTCAATCATTGCGGAACATTATCTCTCTACGGCGAAGGTCCCATGTATGTCTGCCCGGAAGGGTACATAGAACTGAACAATGGGGATGCGACTAAGCTCGGTGTAGAGGAAGGTCAATCCGTGACGGTAAGATCTTCTGTGGGTGAGGTTAAGCTCAAGGCAAAAGTGAGCATGCGGTTGCCTGCCGGTGTTGTGTTCTCACCGTATCATTTCTCGGATATGTCCATAAATGGCATCACTGACGGTGCTTCTGTTACATGGGTCACTATCAGTAAGTAACCAATACCAATAGCTGCAGGGCTCACTCACAACACCATCACATCAAGAGGGGAAGAGTGCAAATGGGATACGAAATTTTGGGATTGCCGATGGCATATTACATCGCCATGGTGCTCAAGGTGCTCGTGGTGTTCGTCTTCGTACTGCTGACAGTGGCATACGCCACTTATGCTGAACGTAAGATCATCGGCCACATGCAGGTACGCTTAGGGCCGATGCGCACTGGTTGGCACGGACTCCTTCAGCCAATTGCGGATGGCCTTAAACTCTTCTTCAAAGAGGAGATCATCCCCTCCCAGGCAGATAAATTTGCCTTCTTGATTGCCCCGGTCATTGCACTTATACCGGCTTTCATCGGCTTTGCCGTCATCCCCTTCGGCGAAACAATCGAAGTTGGTGGCTACAAGATTCCCCTCCAAATAGCTGCATACTATGACACAGCCGCAGGAAAAGTCGTTGACCTCAATGTCGGCGTGCTTTACATACTCGCTTTGGCATCGGTTGGCGTGTACGGTATTGTGTTGGCAGGCTGGGCCTCCAACAATAAATACTCTCTGCTCGGTGGGCTGCGTTCTGCCGCCCAGATGGTATCGTACGAGTTGGCGGCTGGTCTGGCTATTGTTTCAGTATTTATGCTCTCTGAATCACTGTCACTGCAAAAAATAGTGGCAGATCAGGCAAATGGAGCCTGGTACGCTTTCAAGCAACCATTGGCATTCATTCTGTTCTGTATCTGTTCACTTGCGGAAATCAATCGTACTCCTTTTGACCTTCCAGAAGCGGAGACAGAGCTTGTTTCCGGGTTCTGTACCGAGTATTCAAGTATGAAGTATGCCATGTTCTTCATGGCTGAGTACGCCAACATGGTAACGGTCTGCGCGGTAACCACCACCTTGTTTCTTGGGGGATGGCATGGACCTGGATTCCTGCCAGGCTGGTTCTGGTTCATTGCAAAGGTCTACTTCTTGATCTTTACCTGCATGTGGATCCGCGCAACCTATCCGCGCTACCGTTATGACCAGTTGATGCGCCTGGGGTGGAAGGTATTCCTGCCACTGACACTTCTCAATATCGTAGTCACAGGAATCATCGTATCATTCTAGTCACAACTTATTACGAGGTTACACGCCATGATAATGCCGTTGATTAATGGTCTCAAGATTACTCTAAAGCATCTATTCATGAAGCCGGTGACGCTGCAGTATCCTGACGAGCGGCCAACCCCTTCACCCAATTACCGAGGGTTGCATGCCCTGAAGGTATCTCATAACAGAGCTAAGTGTGTTGCTTGCTACCTGTGCCCGACAGTTTGCCCGGCAAAATGCATCACCGTAGAGGCAGGCGAAGACCAGAATCATGATAAATATGCAGAGCGGTATGAAATTGATCTGCTTCGGTGCATTTTCTGTGGATATTGTGTTGAGGCTTGCCCTGTCGATGCCCTGAAAATGACCGATCAGTTCGAACTGGCAAATTATAAGCGGGAAGATTTCGTCTTCGTCAAAGAGCGACTCTTAGAAAAGTAATAAAGGAGCAGCAATGGAAACGTTCTTCTTCATGATCGTGGCAGCGGTAGCTGTCCTGGCCGGCATTCTGGTCATTACCTGCAAGAACCCGATCAACAGTGCGCTCTCTCTCATTTTGACTTTCTTCTGCCTGGCTACTCTGTACGTGACGCTTGACGCTCCGTTCATGGCAGCCATACAGGTGATAGTCTATGCAGGCGCAATCATGGTTCTGATTGTGTTCGTCATCATGCTCCTCAATGTGAGGACTGAGGCGGGACGAAGAAGCTCCCACAGTGTTCTGTTTGGCAGCCTGATCGGACTCTTTGGCCTCTTCCAGCTCTTCTACCTGCTTAATAGAAGCTCGCTCACCGGCCAGAAAGGGGCGATGGATTCGGATCTCATTAACAAGGTTGGCCATACTGAACTGATCGGTAAGGCGTTGTATACCGACTTCCTCCTCCCCTTCGAGGTGACCTCCATTCTGCTCCTGGTGGCCATCATCGGTGCGGTCATACTCACGAAGAAGAAAATCTAACTGACAGGGGTTAAGCTCATGGTACCTTTGCACAGCTACTTGATACTCAGCGCAATACTCTTCTCCATCGGGACCATCGGTGTCCTAATCAGGAGGAACGCCATCGTCATCTTTATGTGCGTCGAGATGATGCTGAATGCGGTCAATCTTACCTTCATTGCCTTTTCAAAGCATCTCGGCAACATAGACGGACAAATATTTGTCTTCTTTGTCATGACGGTTGCGGCAGCTGAAGCCGCCGTCGGTCTCGCGCTCATGATTGCATTCTATAAGAATCGCGAGTCCATTGACGTTGAAGACATGAAGCTCATGAAGCTGTAGCAGCTCGGGCTGAGTTTACGAAACTCTGAATTTCTCGCTATAAAAAAGGAGTCAGGAATGTTCGAGTACGTATGGCTGATACCTCTGTTCCCTCTGATCGGCGTCGTCATAAACGGCCTTCTCGGGAAGAAGATCAAGAACGAGACCGTGATCGGTGGAATCGGATCGCTCATGGTGTTCGGCTCGTTTCTTGTGTCGTGCGGCATCCTGATTGAGCTTATCTCAAGACCTGCAGAAGAGCGCGTCTTTGAGAAAGTGCTCTTTACGTGGATCAAATCCGGCAACTTTAACGCCGAAATCGGCTTCCTCATTGATCCACTCTCCGCGCTCATGATCATGGTCGTCACGGGTGTCGGTTTCCTGATTCATGTGTACTCCATTGGCTACATGCATGGCGAAGAGGGCTTCTACCGTTACTTCACGTACTTGAATCTCTTCACCTTCTCCATGCTCCTGTTGGTGCTTGGGAACAACCTTCTGCTTATGTTCGTTGGGTGGGAAGGGGTCGGTCTCTGCTCCTACCTCCTTATCGGTTACTACTTCCACAAGAAGTCAGCGGGGGATGCCGGCAAGAAGGCGTTCGTCATGAACCGTGTTGGAGATTTCGGTTTTCTTCTCGGACTCTTCACACTTTACTGGTACCTCGGACATACGCATAACGTCTGGACCATCAATTTCCGTGAATTGGCAGCCAGTGCTCATCTTCTTCCGGTTGGCGGGGTAGTAACAATTATTACCCTCTGCTTCTTCCTGGGCGCCACCGGCAAGTCCGCACAGCTTCCTCTCTACACTTGGCTTCCTGATGCCATGGAAGGCCCGACTCCGGTATCCGCACTCATCCACGCAGCTACGATGGTCACCGCTGGTGTGTACATGATCGGCCGGTTGAATTTCGTCTACATTCGCTCCCACGAGACGATGATGGTCGTCGCTATTGTTGGTGCTGCAACAGCCATTTTTGCAGCAACCATTGGTACTGCTCAGAATGATATCAAGCGTGTACTTGCATATTCTACGGTATCTCAGCTTGGTTTCATGTTCCTCGCCATGGGGGTTGGCGCCTTTACCGCCGGCATCTTCCACCTTATGACACACGCCTTCTTCAAGGCTTGCCTCTTCCTCGGGTCTGGTTCTGTGATTCATTCAATGCATCATGCATTGCATCATATCCACTCCCATGATGATGCTCAGGACATGCGAAATATGGGCGGTCTAAAGAAGGTAATGCCTATTACTTTCCTGACATTCCTGGTTTCTACCATCGCCATCGCTGGAATTCCTGGTTTCTCCGGCTTCTTTTCCAAGGATGAGATTCTCTGGCAGGCCTTTGCCAATCCTCTTCATGGTGATCTGAACCTAATTCTCTGGGCAACGGGTGCAATAGCTGCAGGATTCACTGCCTTCTATATGTTCCGGCTTGTCTTTATGACGTTCTTTGGAGAGTGCCGGATCAAGGAAAAAGCCAAGGGTCACCTTCATGAATCTCCCTTTGTAATCACGTTCCCGCTGATTGTGCTCGGCATCCTTGCTATCGTTGGTGGTTATGTCGGTATCCCGAAATTGATTGGCAATGTTCTGGGAGGCATACCGAATTATCTCGAGCACTACCTGGAACCAGTCTTTAAGGGATCTACCGACTTCATGGCCCAGCAGTTTGCTCATGGTGCTGCACATCACAGCCATGCACTCGAGTGGGGACTCATGGGCGTATCCGTTGTGATTGCTCTGGTTGGTATCTCCATCGCGTTTTTCCTCTACGTGGCTGCACCGTCGATTCCCGCGAAGTTTACCGCTGCCTTCCCGGCGCTCCACCGGGCAGTCTATAACAAGTGGTATGTTGACGAGCTCTACGACTTCCTCTTCGTCAACCCCTGCAAGGCGCTTGGGAATGCCCTCTGGAAAGGTTTTGATGTGGTGGTGGTTGATGGCGTTGTCAACGGTGTGGCGACAATCGTCAAGGGCATCGGTAATGCTCTCAGGAACATTCAGACTGGGTATGTACACAACTACGCACTCGGCATGACACTGGGCACGGTGGTGATCGTAGCCTTCTATCTCTTCCGCTAACTCTGAATTACCAATAGGACTAAAGGAGCAGATTCATGAGTCAGTTTCCGTTAATCAGCGTGATGACCTTTCTACCACTCCTGGGGGTCGTACTGCTCTTCTTCGTCCCCAAGCAGAGCCATTCGGCGCAGCGGGGGCTTGCACTCCTAGTGTCGCTCGTGACGTTTGTCGTGTCGCTGCCGCTGGTGACCGGCTTCCAGAGCAACGCTGAGTTTCAGTTTGTGGAGAAGGTACCCTGGATCGCTGCCGGACCGTTCCAGATGAATTACCATGTTGCCATCGACGGGATCAGCATCTGGCTCGTGATTCTGACAACCTTCATGATGCCGATCGCCATCCTCTCAACGTGGACAGCCGTTGAGACCAAGGTCAAAGAGTACATGATCTGTCTCCTCCTCCTCGAGGTCGGGATGCTTGGTGCCTTTATATCCCTTGACCTTTTCCTCTTCTATATTTTCTGGGAAGTCATGCTCATCCCGATGTACTTCATCATCGGCATCTGGGGTGGGAAAAACAAGATTTACGCAGCTGTCAAGTTCTTCATCTACACAATGGTCGGCTCGCTCCTGATGCTGGTCGCACTCATCGTCCTCTACTTCAAGGCTGGAGCCGGTGACTTTACTGTTCTCCGCTTCTATGAGCTTTCTCTGGATCCTGTCACCCAGACTTGGATGTTCCTTGCATTCGCCTTGGCCTTCGCGATCAAAGTGCCGATGTTCCCGCTTCATACCTGGTTGCCAGACGCCCATACCGAAGCTCCGACTGCTGGCTCCGTCATTCTGGCGGCAGTGCTCCTGAAGATGGGAACTTACGGTTTTGTCCGCTTCGCAATGCCTCTCTTTCCTGACGCCACCGCACAGTTCACGCCTCTCATTGCGGTGCTCTCGGTCATTGGCATTGTCTATGCCGCACTCGTGGCCATGGTTCAGGAGGACGTTAAGAAGCTGGTTGCCTACTCCTCAGTTGCGCACCTTGGCTATGTCATGCTCGGCGTATTTGCACTCAACATTCAGGGCCTTTCTGGCGGTATGCTCCAGATGCTTAATCACGGTGTTTCCACCGGCGCACTGTTCCTTATCGTTGGATTTATTTACGAGCGCCGTCACACCCGTCTCATAACCGACTTCGGCGGCTTGGCCAAGCAGATGCCGATTTTTGCGACAATTTTCATGATTGTTACTCTCTCTTCCATCGGTCTTCCAGGGACCAACGGTTTCGTTGGGGAATTTCTCATCCTCATCGGCGCTTATGAAAGTGAGCTTCGCTGGTACGCCGTAATTGGTACAAGTGGCGTGATCCTGGCGGCTGTCTATATGCTCTGGATGTTCCAGCGTGTCATGTTTGGTGAACTGACTAACCCCAAAAACCAGACCCTCACGGATCTTAACGCTCGCGAAATTGCGATCATGCTGCCGTTGGTCGTGCTTATCTTTGTGATGGGTGTTTACCCCACCCCGTTCATCGACAAAATGAATCCGTCGCTCGAGAAACTGATCGTTCACGTCAAGTCGAAGCAGACCGCCAAGGCGCAAATTCCTCAGATCCCGGCACCGCAGGCTCTTCCTGCCGCCGTGCTGCCTGTCGAGCACAAGTAATCGGTTTCAGAAAAGCCACCGGAGGGAACCTAGATGGAAACAATTGCAATTCCAGTCATTAACTTTGCGCCAATCATGCCGGAGATCATTCTTTCGATCTTTGCTATGGCGCTGCTCCTTGTGAACGTTTTCGTGCCGAGTGAGCACAAGGCCTATCTGGGATATTTGAGTCTCGTAGGCATCATCATCACCGGATTCACGCTCATTGGTGGCTGGGGAAATCCCGTAGCGTCATTCAATGATTCTGTAGTCCAGGATAATTTCGCTCTATTCTTCAAGGGCATTTTCCTTCTAACGGTTGGAATGACCATTCTCATCTCGGATCAGTATTTCAAACGCGAGGAGTGTAACCTCGGCGAGCTGTATCCTCTGCTTCTTTTTGCCACGGTTGGTATGATGCTAATGGCGTCAGGCACAGATCTGATGACAATCTTCCTTGGCCTTGAAGTGCTCTCGGTTTCCCTCTACGTTTTGGCAGGCCTTAACAGGGCAAGCCTTAAATCCAACGAAGCGGGTCTCAAGTACTTTCTCCTCGGTGCGTTCTCTACAGGGTTTCTCCTTTACGGAATGGCACTCACCTATGGTGCCACCGGCACGACTCGCGTCGTGAAAATTGCTGAATACGTGGCGCAAAATAGTGCAGTTGCTCAGAATCCCCTGTTTGTTATCGGTATGCTTTTGATGGCAGTAGGATTCTCGTTCAAGATTGCTGCCGCACCGTTCCATATGTGGACTCCTGATGTCTACGAAGGTGCTCCGACACCGATGACTGCCTTTATGTCGGCAGGTCCCAAGGCAGCCGGTTTTGCCGCATTCATGCGCGTTGCTATCATTGCCTTCCCTTCCCTCAAAGCTGATTGGTCCGATCTCCTCTGGATTCTGGCAGTCCTGACCATGACGGTTGGTAACCTGATTGCGCTCAATCAGGACAACATCAAGAGGATGCTCGCGTACTCCTCCATCGCCCACGCTGGGTATGCCCTTGTTGGTTTCACTGCAGGCAATGCAGAGGGGACGGCAGGTATTCTCTTCTACATGCTCTCCTATGCGTTTATGAATATAGGAGCATTCGCGATCATCATACTTGTTGGCAAGAAGGGCGAAGCAAACAACAATGTCATGGATTATGCAGGATTCGGTACAAAACATCCGGTGTTGGCTCTGGCCATGGCCGTGTTTTTGTTCTCCTTGGCAGGCATGCCACCGACGGCCGGATTCATCGGCAAGTTCTACCTCTTCTCAGGGGCTGTCAAGGCGGGCTATGTATGGCTTGCCATCATCGGGGTACTGAACAGTGCTGCTTCGGTATACTACTATCTTCGTGTTATGGTTTACATGTACATGAAAGATCCCGTTGAAGAGTTTGACTGGATGAAGCTGACTCCTGCAGTGGCCATATGCATTATTATTGCCGTAGTCGGTGTTCTGCTGCCGGGAGTTGTGCCGGCGTTTCTGCTCAACCTTGCCCAGCAGGCTGTGCTTCTCTAGCTCTTAATACTCGAATCAGTTTGCGGTTTAAATAAGGCTCCTTCGTTAGAAGGGGCCTTATTTCGTTTGCGAGCGCTAGCCATGGCGTGGAGCGGCGAGATTCGCACTGTCTGGTTCATCATGGTGGTGTGCCGGTAACTGGTGGTGAGAGTCTCCCAACGGACCCTGGTTGCGGGAACCGTTAGCCGGACATCAAGGGAGTCCGTTGCGTGGTAGAATCTTGAAGTAAGCTAATGGATAAATTCCGGCCCGACGAACCGAAATTCCATACGAGGCAGTCACATTAGGGAGACAAGGCGCATGTAAAGAAGGCGGTAGTTGCACCGAAGGGCAGAACGGTGAGAAGGTAGATTAATGGAGGGATTACTGAAAACGGCGTTAATGCAGAGACGCGCTGCTAACCGATGACAGAGTTGAGTGCTTCGTCTATTTTTTCTATGTCCACCTTGGTGTTGAAGCACGGTCCAAAGGGGCGGTCGTTGAGGACGCCAATTACCGGAAGGGGGTAGCAATCTTTTATGCCGGAGGTGAGATCCCGCTCGCAAGCCACTGCCAACACAAGCTTGGGACGTTTCTCAATGATCACCTTGCGGGCAAGTGTTCCTCCCGTAGCAACAGAGATATCTATGGAGTATTTCTCGGCCAATTCGGCAAGTCCCATAATGTCACAACGACCGCACCTGATGCATTTGTTGATGCTGCCGGTTACCTTAATCTCGCACTCGAAAAGCTGGAGGCAGTGGGGAAGGAGAATAAGGACACGGTCCGGCTTGACTCGACACCGTTGCGAAAGAACCAGGCTGTTGTTCATGGCAATGAACGATTGACGGATGGTATCGATGGAGATGCCGAAAGTGCGGCCGATGAGCTCTATGGCAGGGAGGAGAAACTTGATGACGACACCACGCAGAAAGCGGGTGAATAGGATATCCTTGCCCAAGGCCGAGGTTAGAACGAGCACCAGCGTGCCAAGGAGAGCTAGGAGAGACAGCCCGCCAAACACGATCCCGGCAATACGGGGAAGGCTTGGGTGAATGTTTGCCAGTCCCGTCGTGGGAACCCACCAGAGCAGATAGATGGCCCCTACAATCAGGAGGCAGGTGACCCCCATGAGTACGATGAAGAGGCGTTTTTGTGGCGGTCTGTCGGGCATTTCAATTCCCGGCGGGAGTACCGAGACGGTTCCCTGGCTCCAGGCGGCACCCTGCGAGGAACTCAGCAGCTGATAACCGTTTCCTTCCCTCAAGTTGCAATTCCTCGATTTGGAGGCTCCCCGAACCGCAGGCGACGATGATTCCGTCCCTCCCCGCAGCGATGAGTTCCCCTGGTCTACCATTACCATTGGCCACCGAAACCTTATAAAGCTTCAGTGTTTTGCCGTCCAGAGTGGTATACGCCCCGGGCCACGGCGTGAAGCCGCGAACGAGATTCTTTATTTGCTGCGGCTCGCGGTTCCAGTCAATGAGGCCATCTTCCTTCTTCAACATCGGGGCGTAGCAGGTGAGAGAGGCATCCTGTTTTTCACGGGTAAGAGTGCCCGCCAGGAGTCTGTCGAGGGTCTCGTCGATGGTTTCGGCGCCGAGGAGGGACAGACGGTCATGGAGTGACTGGGCATCCTCGTCCGGGCCAATGGGAATAGACCGTTTTACGAGCATGTCTCCCGTGTCAAGTCCCGCGTCCATCTGCATGGTGGTGATGCCGGTTTCGGTTTCGCCGTTGATGAGGCACCAGTTGAGGGGGGCAGCCCCCCGGTAGCGGGGGAGCAGGGAGGCGTGAATGTTGATGCACCCGTGTCGCGGAATGTCGAGAAGGCTCTGGGGAAGAATCTGGCCGAAGGCGACAACGACGATCAGGTCGGGGTTAAGTTCCCGGATCTGGGCGATAACCTCGGGCGCACGCACTTTCAGAGGTTGCAGAATCGGAATGCCGTGCTCCTCGGCGATGACCTTCACCGGAGGCGGCACGAGCTTCTGGCCGCGACCCTTGGGTCGGTCAGGCTGGGTCACGACGGCAATCACATTCTCGCCCCGCTCGATGAGCTTGGTGAGCGTGGGGCAGGCAAAGTCGGGGGTCCCCATGAAGATAATACGTAGTCCGGCCATGTGGTAACTCTATCCTTCCTCAATCATCCGGCGGTATTTTTTCTTGAACATCTCCCGCTTCAGGGGAGAGAGGTGGTCCACGAAGAGAATGCCGTCAAGGTGGTCGATTTCGTGCTGAAATGCGATGGACAGAAGCCCCTCGGCTTTATAGGAGACTTCCTCTCCATCAAGATTGAGAGCCTTGACCACGACACTCGCGTGCCGGTGGACATTGGCAGCGTACTTGGGTACCGAGAGGCATCCTTCCTCCTCGTACGATTCCCCTTCGGTATGGACGAACACCGGGTTGATGCAGACGATCAGCTCCGGCCGCTCGTCCCGTTGGGACACGTCGATGACGATGACCCGCTGGCTCACGCCTATCTGCGGAGCTGCAAGACCAACCCCCTGGGCATCGTACATGGTCTCGGCCATGTCGCGGACCAGTTCGCGGGTCGCATCGTTGATAACTGTTACCGGAACCGCCTTCTTTTTGAGGATCGGGTCAGGGTAGGTGAGGATTGTTCGTACCATGGTCATGCACCTTTACAGATTGGTATTCTCATGAATATAGAGAGATGGGCTGAAAAAATCAAACCCTTCCTGACGGCCAGACCGTCACATGAGATCTACCGGGTCCACATCTACCTGGAGTCTGATCCCGGAGGGAGGGGTGTAGGCCCCCCTCAGACGGGCAAGAAGTCGGTGGAGCGCCGAGCGTTCCGGCGCCTTGAGAAGCAACTGCCACCGGAACCTGCCTCGCAGTTTCACAAGGGGGGCAGGGGAAGGACCAAGGATCTCGACCCGTCCCCCCGTGTCACGGCGCAGGGTGCGAATCTGTGCGGCGAGGACCTTGCTCTCCTGTTCCACGGCCGGTGCCGCGGTGCCGGTCAGGTAGAGGGCCGCCAAGTGAACGAAGGGGGGATAGCCGGTCTCCTGGCG
>CAJPFF010000094.1 GCA_905339345.1 Geobacteraceae bacterium
CATGCCGTTGGCCATGGAGAGCCCCTGCCCCAGGGAGCCGGTGCAGACCTCGACCCCCGGGGTCTGCTTGCTGTCGGGGTGCCCTTGGAGGTGGGAGCCCAGGCGCCGCAGCGTCATGAGATCCTCCTTGGGGAAGTACCCTGCCTCGGCCAGGGCCACGTAGAGGGCCGGGGCCGCGTGCCCCTTGCAGAGAACGAAGCGGTCCCGCTCCGGCCACGATGGGTCGGCCGGGTTGTGCTTCATCACCTGAAAGTAGAGGGCGGCAACCATGTCGATGGCCGAGAGGGACCCTCCCGTATGCCCCGACTGGGACTTGTGCAGAGCCTTGACGATGTCGACCCGGAGCAGCCGGGCCTTCTCCTGGAGTTGAGCAATCTTTTCGCTGTCCACGATATTCCTTTCCGTGCTGATAGTCACTTATCGTCCGTCAGGAGGAAGTCGAGAATGACCTCATCAAGACTGGCCGGTTTTTCCTGTGGTTGTGCAGAGGGTTTCGGGAGGGAGGGAGGAGCGGCCTGGGGCGCGGCGGATTTCGGCGCGGACTGAGCCGCCGGGACACTGCGGGCGGTGGGGAACGCACGGCTGTCGAATTCGCCGTTCTTGAGCCGTCGGAGCATATCCTTGTGCTGCTCCTTCATGAGCTCCTCGACGACGCGTTCGAGGTTCTCCACCTTGATGATGTCGGCGTAACTGGTCTTGCGGGAGGAGATGATCGTCCCTTCCCGGTAGATCAGCGAGACGATATGGGGATTGGCGACTCCACTGTCCTCGGTCTGGATGTGGAAGACCTCTCCCTTGTACATTACGTTGTGGTTGAATCCGACGACCATGGGCACCCGTCCGTCAAATGACGTAACTGGATAAAATTAGCACGGATGCCGGATGGTTGCAAGGACTAAATAGCCAGAAGAATCAGAGAGTTATGACTACTTTTCCAGCATGGCCTTTATCCGCGCAACCGCCTCCATGGCGTCCCTGGCGTAGAGGTCGGCTCCGATCTGGTCGGCGTATTCCTGGGTCACCACCGCTCCCCCAACCATGGTGAAGGTGCGGATCCCGGCAGCCTTCAGCCGCGCTATGACGTTCTCCATTTCGGTCATGGTGGTGGTCATGAGGGCCGAGAGTCCCACGGCATCGACGGCCAACTCCTGGGCCTGTGCCACGATCCTGTCGGCGGCCACGTTCTTGCCCAGGTCGATCACCTCGAAGCCGTGGTTCTCCAGGAGCGTGCAGACGATATTCTTGCCGATGTCGTGAATGTCCCCCTCCACCGTGGCCATGAGGATCTTTCCCCGGCTGGCGGCAGGGGCCCCCTTCATGACCTCCTTGAGGCGGCCGAAGGCGGCCTGCATGGTCTCGGCCGACTGCATCACCTGGGGGAGGAAGACGAGATTCTTCTCGAAGCGGCGTCCCACCTCCTCAAGGCCGGGGAGGAGTCCCTCGCCACTCACCTGGAGCGGTTCGAGGCCGGCGCCGAAGGCCTCTTCCACCAGTGCCACGATGTTCTCCCGGTCGCCGGTGATGACGGCCCGCTTCAGCCGCTCGCGGATGTCGAGGGCCTCGCCGGCTGCGGCGGGTTCGGGAACAGCCGCGGCAGTCCCGGCATAGGCGGCGATGTAGGCAGCGGCGGAAGGGTCACGGTTCAGGAGCACCATGGCAGAGCGCCAGGCGGCCATCATCTCCTCTTCCTTGGGATTGACGATGGCGGCGTCGAGCCCCGCGGCCAGGGCCATGGCGAAGAAGGCCGACGAGATGAGGGGGCGGCGGGGGAGGCCAAAGGAGATATTGCTGACTCCAAGGACGGTGCCGCAACCGAGTTCCTCCTTCACGAGACGCACCGCCCGCAGGGTCTCCATGGCCCGTTTCTGCTCGGCGCTCACGGTGAGGGTCAGGCAGTCGATCACCACGTCATTGCGGGGGATGCCGAGCCCTTCCGCCGCGGCCACGATCCGCTCCGCAACGGCCAGGCGCCCCTCGGCGGTCTCGGGAATGCCGGTTTCGTCCAGAGCCAGGCCGATGACGGCGGCGCCGTACTTCTTCACCAGTGGGAGAACCCGATCGATGCTTTTTGTCTCGCCGTTCACGGAGTTGACGAGCACCTTGCCGTCGGCCGCCTTGAGCCCCCGTTCCAAGGCAGCCGGATCGGAGGAGTCGAGGACAATGGGGACGCCGACGCTCCCGGTGACACAGAATAACGCCCGTTCCATGGCGGCGGGCTCGTCGATCCCCGGGGTACCCACGTTGACATCGAGGAGGTGGGCGCCGGCAGCCACCTGCTCCATGGCCTCGCGGCGAATGGTGGAGATTTTCCCCTCCCGCAGTTCCTGGGCAAAGACCTTCTTGCCGGTGGGATTGATCCGCTCGCCGATGATGGCGGTGGGGCGGCCGCCGCCCAGGGGAACCACGCCGGTGCGGCTCGAAAGGTACGTGACACCGGCCGGCGGGCCGCAGTCGCGCCACGTCTGGTCGCGGCTCGCCAGGGCCTCCTTGATGGCCCGGATGTGAGCCGGCGTGGTGCCGCAGCAGCCGCCGATAACCCGGACGTTCAGCTCCAGCATCCGGTCGTGGAAGGCGGTCATGTCGTCAGGGGTGCCGGGGAAGACGGTCTTGCCGTCCACCAGCTTCGGGAGCCCCGCGTTGGCCTGGGAGATGAGGGGAAGCCGCGTCACACCCCGCATGGCCCCCATGACGGCGCAGATGCCGTCGGGGCCGAGGCCGCAGTTGGAGCCGACGATGTCGGCCCCGGCCGCCGCCAGGGTCACGGCCGCCGCCTCGGGCGAGGTGCCGAGGACGGTGCGCCCCTCGTTGTCGAAGGTGAGCTGGGCGATGATGGGAATCATGGGGGAGAGCTCCCGGATGGCGATGACCGCCGCCCGGATCTCCTTGATGTCGAGGAAGGTCTCCAGGGTTATGAGGTCGGCTCCCGCGTCGATGAGGGCTGCGGCCTGCTCCCGGAAAAAGGCGGCCATGGCGTCGAAGGTCACCTCTCCCACCGGCTCCACGAAGAGCCCCGTGGGTCCCATGGAGGCGGCCACGTAGGCCCGGTCACCACAGACCTCCCGGGCGATCTCCACGGCCCGGGCATTGATCTCGCGAACCTTTGCCTCCAGGCCGAAGTGCTCCAGCTTGGGGCGGGTGCCGCCGAAGGTGTTGGTGACGATGATGTCGGCCCCCGCCTCCAGGTACTCCCGGTGGACACCGGCCACCACGTCGGGCATGGTGAGGTTCAGCTCCTCCGGGGACTGGCCGGGCCGAAGGCCCCGCTCCTGGAGCATGGTCCCCATGGCGCCGTCGAGGACGAGGACCCGTTCGTTGATGGCCTGCAGGAAGGGAATTTTCATGGCGTTGTCACCTTTTCTTGGTTCTTTTCCAGGGAAAAATCAGGAGTAAAGGGGAGGCGCAGATCCAGGTGCCCCGTGAGGGTCTCCGCCTCCGCGCCGTCGATTAAAAACTTAACCCCCTTGATCTGGGGATAGTTGAGACAAATGGTATTGACCACCGAGTAGACCGCGGCCATTTCGGCGGAACTTCCCCCCGGCAGACCCGCCACCAACTCCCGGCCGAAGTCGACCACGGCCGTCTCCCCCTCGATCCGCACGTCATGGACAACGGCGTTCGGTGGGAGGGTCGGGTGAAGGTCCCCGACCGGGCCATTGGCCACCTCGTCCACGAGGGACCTGACACATTCGGGCAGGACTTCGCAGGCGGTCACCTGCCGCCCCTCGCGGCCAAGCCCCTCGCCGTCAGGGGTGGCGAAAAAGAGAGTCACCTGGACAGTGCCGGCAGGTTTCGGCTCGGGCCGAGTCGTGGGAAGGTCGCGGCTCTCCCGGTACTTGCCGAAAATCAGGACGCCGAGGATAATCGCCGCGATGAGGAAGGCAGCGAGCACGACCTGCTCCCTGCCGTGGGGCTTGGTTCGTTTCATGGGCTTCTATCCCTTCTCCGCGTCAAGGCTTACCTGATAGACGTCGCCGAGCCTGCCGCCGAGGAACCGGTTGCCGACCCGGATAAACCCCGCCGGCACGTCGGACACGAAGTAGTGGTGGTTTCCCTGCTCGGAGCTGGGGCGCAGGAGATCGCGCCCCCGGAGGATTTCGGCCACGGTGCGGGCCGTCTCCTCGGCCGAGTCCACAAGCTTCACATCCTCGCCGATGGTCTCGCCGATGACCCTCTTGAGAAGGGGATAGTGGGTGCAGCCGAGAACCAGGGTGTCGACCCCCGCCTCCCGCAAACCCGTCAGGTAGATGCGGGCTGTGAGGTGCGCCACCTCGTTGTCGGTCCACCCTTCTTCGGCCAATGGAACGAAGAGGGGGCAGGCCCGGGTCACCACCTCCACCTCGGGGTTGATCCGCTTGATGGCCTTTGCATAGGCACTGCTCCGGATGGTCCCTTCGGTGCCGATGACGCCGATCTTGCCGCTGCGGGTCACGGAAGCAGCCCGGCGGGCGCCCGGCTCAATGACGCCGACCACAGGGATGGAAAGGGTCTGCTGCAGGGCCTCGAGGGCGCAGGCCGACGCAGTGTTGCAGGCCACCACGAGGAGCTTGATGTCGCGGTGAACAAGGAACGAGGCGATTTCGAGGCTGTAGCGGGTGACGGTTTCAGGGGACTTGGTCCCGTAGGGAACCCGGGCCGTGTCGCCGAAATAGATGGTGTCCTCCTGGGGGAGGGCCTTGATGATCTCCTTGAGGACGGTGAGGCCGCCGACCCCCGAGTCAAAGATGCCGATGGCTTTCCAGGGCAAGGTTTCTTCTCCGCGCGCCCCGGAGTGTCCGGAAACGGCCGGTGCTTTCGGTTGTTGGAATAATGAAAAATGTATATACTAGGTGAGCCGCTGGGCAAATGTCAAGGCATTTGCCCTTGTGCAACGGCTGCGCGAATGCTTCATTTTCCGATAAAAATCTGCTATATAGAGAAATCACGGCACCAACCAAAATCCGTCGGGAGCCCCCATGGAAAAACAGGAAATGCTCAACAAGGGGAAGGAAGTTCTCACCCCCTTCGAGACCCAGAACATCGTCGCCTTCGTGAAGAACCTCACCCTCAAGGGGGCCATGGAGAACCCATGGATCATCGGCATCTTCGTGATTCTGGTTTTTTATGCCGTTGTCAAGCGCTCGAAGGCAGTCCTGGCGTTTCTCTTCGCCGTCATCTCCATCACGTTTCTGATCCGCTTGACCCTCCCCACGGGCGGAGGGAACGAGCTTTCCCTCGGCTCCACCCTCCCCTTCGCCTTCGGCGGGCTCGTGATCGGCGGGTTCCTCATCTATTTCCTCTTCATCAAATCGGAGTAACCTCCCCGTGCACCGTGTCGGCTTTACCACCACCATCCCGCTGGAGGTGATCCTCGCAGCGGGAAAGATCCCCGTGGACCTGAACAACGTCTTCATCACAAGCCCCCGGAGCCACCAGCTCATCGAGGAGGCTGAGGTGGACGGGTTCCCCCGCAGCACCTGCGGCTGGATCAAGGGGATCTACGCATCGGTTCTCGAAGAAGGGATCAAGGAACTGGTGGCCGTGACCGAGGGGGACTGCAGCAATACCCGGGCCCTCATGGAGGTGCTTTCCCTCAAGGGGGTGGAGACGGTTCCCTTTGCCTACCCCCACGATCGGGATGCCGAGAGCGTCCGCTTCGAGATCGAGAAGCTCATGCGCCACTTCGGGGTGGGATGGGACGCGGTGAACCTCTCCCGGGAGCGCCTGGGGCGTATCCGGCGGAAGGTACGGGAACTCGACCGGCTCACCTGGGAGGAGAACCGGGTCACCGGCGCCGAGAACCACTACTACCAGGTATGCACCTCGGACATGAACAGCGACCCGGACCGTTTCGAGGCCGATGTGGACGCCTTCCTGGCCGAGGCCCGGGCCCGCAAGCCCTTCAACGACACGCTGCGGCTCGCCTACATCGGCGTCCCCCCCATCTTCGACGACCTCTACCAGTTCACGGAGAGCCTGGGGGCACGGGTGGTCTTCAACGAGACCCAGCGCCAATTCGCCATGCCCTACGACACGCCGGACATGGTGGAGCAGTACCGGACCTACACCTATCCCTACGACATCTTCCATCGCCTCGCCGACATCCTCATGGAACTGGAGCGGCGCAAGGTGGACGCCGTCATCCACTATGTCCAGTCGTTCTGTTTCCGGCAGATCGAGGACATGATCGTTCGCCAGAAGGTGCCGCTCCCCATCCTGACCCTGGAGGGGGACAAGCCGACAGCGCTGGACGCCCGCACGAAAATCCGGATCGAGGGATTCCTCGAAATGCTGGCAGGGTAACGCACCATGCAGATCGGCATAGATTTGGGGAGCAGAAAGGCCAAGTTCGCACTCCTGGACGGGGAGCGGATCCTGCGGCTAGCAGACCACGACACGGTCACCTTCTACAAGCGCTACGGCCGGCTTGCGGGAGATGAACTGGAACTGGACCTGGCGGCCAGCGGCATCTTTACCCCCGACGAGCTGGCCGGGGCCACGGTGGTGGTCACCGGTTACGGCCGCAACACCCTCGCCCTCAGGGGGGCGCGGATCATCTCGGAGATCCGGGCCCACGTGGCCGGAGCGCTCCTCCAGACGGGGCTTCGGGACTTTACCCTCCTGGACATGGGGGGGCAGGACACCAAGGTGGCGCTGGTGCGGGGGGAAAAGCTCACCGACTTCGTCATGAACGACAAGTGCGCCGCCTCCAGCGGCCGCTACCTGGAAAACATGGCGGCAATCCTTGAGCTGTCCCTCGACGAGCTCTCCCTCCACTGGGAGGATCCGGTCAAGCTCGACGCCACCTGCGGCATCTTCGGCGAATCGGAGCTCATCGGCCAGATCCTCCGGGGGCACCCCGTGGAGCGGCTCTGCGCCGGGGTGAACCAGACCCTGGTCAAACGGGTCATGCCGATGCTCAAGCGGTTTGCATCGGAGACCGTCGTCCTCACCGGCGGCGTGGCCCGAAACCGGGGAGTGGTCCGGCTGCTGGAAAATGAAACGGGACTCGCGGTGGTCGTGCCGGAGCATCCCCAGCACAACGGCGCAATCGGCTGCGCATTTATGGGAACTGGGAACTGACTAGTCCCGGATTTTGGAGGTTTCATGAAGCTGGCAAAGAAAGACTGGTTCTTCATCATTCTCATCATCGCCGTATTCGGCACCTTCTGGGCCATCTCCGGCGAGGTCAAGACCAAGAAAGTCCCTTACAACGACAGCCACAAGCGGTTCTATGATGCTTTCAACAGCGGTGCCTCAAAGATCGACCTCGACGCTCAATGCCCGTCGTGCCACTTCGAAGGCCCCGGCGGCGTCCCCTTCCCCAAGGAGCACCCGATAAAGCCGGCCGACGGCCCCATGCGCTGCCTCTTCTGCCACAAGTTCAAGGAAGCGAAGTAGCCACCGGACCATGGGGGGACACGTCCTCAACCTCACCGGTGAACTGGAACGGCTCGTGGCCCACGTGACGGGCCACGTCGCCGAACTTGCCCACATCGATCCGGGCCGGATACTCCTCTGCATCTCCTCCACCCGGGGCGGCGGCATCCGGGGCACCTACGCAAAGATCCACCCCCTGCGGTTCCCCGGAGGGACGAAGACCTGCCAGCGGCGGCGGGGACGACACACCTACCTGAGCACCATGCCGTCGGTCGCCCACCGGGGAAGGGAAATCCTCTACGTCATCTACTTCCTGGTCCCCCGTTTTTTCGACCTCACCCTCCGGGAGAAGCTTGTCACCGTCTTCCACGAGCTCTACCACATCTCCCCCTCCTTCGACGGCGACATCCGCCGCTTTGCCGGCCGCAATTACGCCCACGGCAGCTCCACGAAGAAATACAACGCCCTCATGGGGACGCTCGTGGATGCCTACCTGGCAGACCACGGGGAACCGGAGCTCCTCGCCTTTCTCGACGGCACCCTGGCGGAACTCCGCACCCGTCACCGCACCATCGTGGGAAGGCGGTTCCGCATTCCCCTGATCCGGACGGAACGCCGTTGAGGGGCAACGAAAAAAGTTCAAGATTTCGGTGCGGCGGACGAAAAGAATGTAAGCAGTCACTAACACCAAAGGAGTACCAGCCATGGCAATCGGATGGCGCGACGACCTCCTGACCGGGGTCGAAGAGATCGACACCCAGCACAAGGAGCTGTTCAGGCGGTTTGACGACCTGCTGAATGCCTGCAACGAGGGGAAGGGAAACGAAGAAGTGCTCCGGCTCTTCACGTTCCTGGACGAGTACGTGGTGACCCACTTCACCGCCGAGGAGCGGATCATGCGCCTGTGCGGCTACCGGGACTACCTGGAGCACAAGCAGCAGCACCAGGGGTTCGTCCGCAGGCTCGAAGAACTGAAGCGACAATTCCGGGACGAGGGGGCCGGCCTGACGCTGGTCATCTCCACGAACAGGATGATGATCGAGTGGCTCACCCGCCACATCGACAAAATGGATAAGGAGATCGCCGCCCACTTCGGGACGTAGAAACGCGGATACCACCCTCAGGAACCATTCCCTCCTGCCCTGTCCGACGCACCCATAGCAACAAAAGGCGGGGAGTCATCCCCCGCCTTTCGTCCAACCAATTCATTCCGGATGCAAAGGTGAACCAGGAACAGAAACCTCCCCGTCACTCATAGTAATTGGGAGCGCCCATGTCTGGCGCCCCCTGCCCCCCCTGCCGCGGATTCTTCGGGAAGGTATGGCTGCGGACAAAGAGGTTGTCGGCGGTCTTGCCGGTGTTCGGCATGTACTTCTCGACGGTGTATGAGGAATCGTGACATGAGCCGCAGGCGTCCTTGGCAACCTTCTTCAGCTTCCCTTGCCGCCATGGGGCGAGTGGCAGGTGATGCACGACATGACCCCCTTCTTGTAGTGGGATGACTGGATAAAGCCCTGGTACTGCTGGTGGTGCTTGGCTTCATCATAGTAGCCGTTTGACTTGGCGTGCTCGTCAACCTTGAAGAGCCCCTTCAGATCGCCGGCATACTCCTTGTCAAACGGGTTGCCGGGCTGGACCCTGGGGATGGCGACATGCTCGGGGTACCACTTCGTCCAATCATCGCCGCCCGGAAGGTCTCCCCGAGTTTGGGTGCAGGGAAATCCTCCCGGGGATTTCCCTGGGCGGTCTTCCACTGCTCGTTGTCAAGACGGATGTGGCAGTAGCCGCAGAGCAGGGACTGGGCCTTGACGTCGACGTTGGCCGGATTGAAGATATCCTTCTTCTTTTTCGATCTGGCATGCTTGGCGCCGGGGCCATGACAGGCCTCACAACCGACGCCGAACTCGACGAATTCGCTCTTCAGGGTCTTGCCCGCCTTGTCGTCGTAGGCGGTGATCCGATAGCCCGTTGAATGGCAGGTGGCACACTGGGTGTTCCAGTCGTTCTTCTGGCCGTACTTCTCCCATTTGCCGGTCAGCCGGTTGAACTGCATGTTCATGAACTGCAGATTGCCGGTCTCTTCGTTTTTCACCAGGTAGCGCTGCTTCCAGCGGGAGCCCACCACATACTGGACATCCTCCAGCTTGTATGCTTTCCCCGTTACGTTCCCCACCGCCGGCCCCGGGTTTGCGCCGTCGCCGGCCCATTTCTCGACGGCCTCCTTCAGGATGCCCCCCTTCCTGGGCATGACGATCTTGCTGTGGAAGGTCTTTTTCCAGCTGTCGTACTCAATCTTGTGGCACTTCCTGCACTGCTCGGAACCGACGAACTCGCTTTTCGGCCCGGCCTTCTTGGCCTGTTGACCGGCCTGAACCGATCCTGCCCCCGCGCACAGTGTCGCGGAGAGGACAACCCCCACCACCGGCAGCATGATTCCCCCGCGCATGACGTACCTCCTTTTTTTAGTGGCCTGCTTTTGTATACGCATGGCGCGATACAATCCGTGCCAGCTCCTCGGCGGAGCGGGTCACGTCCTCCATGGACCGCTCGGTCTGGCCGAACAGCCCGCCCCCCGGAATACCCGCAGAGTCCGAGACACATAAAAAAACACGATTCACGAAATTTATACTCAAGAACTGCGACTTCAGCCCGATATATGACTATATGAAATCTCAAAGGAGGTGCCTGACCATGAGACTCTCAACGGCAACACTGGCACTGGCGTTTCTGCTGGCCGCGCCGCTTCTGGCCGCAGCCGAGAGCGGCTGCATCTCGTGCCACACGAGCGACGCAGCCATCAAGGCGCTCTTCGCGCCCCCGAAGGATACCCATTCCGAAGGAGAGGGCTGAGCGGGGGCGCCTCCGCCGGTCAAGGCGGATGAACTGTACAAGGGGTTCCTGGTGGACCGGGCACTTCTGGAGAAGGACCCCCACTTCGCCGAGGGGTGCGCCTTCTGCCACAAAGGCAACGAAAAGGTGAAGGACAAGGATGCGGCCCACAAAGGTCTCGTGAAGCGGCCGTCGGACGACCTGACCCTCTGCGGCCGGTGCCATGGGGAAATCGCCAAGAAGTACGGGGCCTCGCTCCACTATACCACCAGCGGCCTGAAGCATGGCGTCTCCCCCCGCTTCTCGGCGTCGGAGAAGAAAATCTTCAACGAAAAGGTCTTCCCCAAGGCGTGCAACAGCTGCCACGCCACCTGCGGCGACTGTCACGTGAAGAGCCCGGTCATCGGCGGGGTGAATATGGGTCTCATCAAGGGACACGCCTTTGTGCGCAAGGACGAGGGAAAAACCTGCGCCCTCTGCCACGGCGGCCGTGTCTATCCCGAGTTCACCGGCGAGTACGGCGGCACCCCCGATGTCCACTACCAGAAGGGGATGATCTGCCTCGACTGCCACCGGCAGAACGAGCTCCACGGCGACGGCACCACCGCCCTGTCGCGGCACGAAGTGAAGGGGCGCCCAACCTGCATCGGCTGCCACCCTGCCGGCAGCGAGAAGAGCGACAAATCCCGGGCGGCCCACGCTCCCCATGCCGGCAAGCTCAGCTGCGCCTCCTGCCACTCTGGCGCCCCCTACCGCAACTGCACTGACTGCCACCTGGGAGCGGGAGCCACGGCAAAACCCGGCTTCATCCTCGGCAAGAATCCACGGAACCCGAAGGAGGTCACCACCCTGCGGGTGATCCCCACCGTGCGGGACACCTTCAAGAATGCCGGCATCGCCATGGAGAGCTACGACGCCCTCCCCAACTACTGGCCATCGGCGCCCCACAACATCAAGAAGCGGACCGAGCGGACCCGGTCCTGCGACGTCTGCCACAGGGACCAGAAGGATTTCCTCACGGAGCAGACCCTCATTAAGGATGGCTCGACGGCAAACCGGAGCCTCATCCACACCCCCAGGAAACTGGAAAACCAGGAGGAAAAGAAATGAAACACCTGAAACTGTTCGCGCTGATGCTGGCGGCCATCCTCTGCCTCCCCGCCATGCTCCTGGCCCGGGAGATCCCCGCCGTGGTCTCCACCGACTGGCTCGAGAAGAACCTCGCCAACCCTGACCTGAAGGTGATCGACATCCGCAAGCTTGAAGAGTACAAGGCCGGCCACATTCCCGGGGCGGTCAACGTCTTTTACGGCAGCTGGGCCGTGAAGACCCCGGATTTCGACAACGAGCTGCCGGCCGACGACGACCTCCTCGACATCGTCAACGGCGCCGGCCTCACCCCGAAGTCGCTCATCGTCGTGGCCGGCAAGGTGGACAACCCCACCGAACAGGCCAACAACACCCGGGTCGCCTGGACCCTCCGCTACGCAGGTTTCGGGAACGTGGCGTTTCTGGACGGCGGCTACAACCAGTGGAGCGCCGAGAAGAAACCCCTCTCCACCGATGCGGTGGTAGTGAAGGCCGCTGACAACAAGCCCCCCTTTGTAAAGCAGATAAAGGCCGACAAGGAGCAGGTGCTGGCCAAGCGGGAAAAGGCAGTCCTCGTGGATGCCCGACTCCCGGAGTTCTTCTTCGGTGCGGCAAAATTCCCCTTCGTGGAGCGCCCGGGACGGATCAAGGGTGCGGTAAACCTCCCCACGGCCTGGCTCTTCACCAAGGAAGGGACCCTGCGCCCCGCCGATGAGATCACGGCCATGGCGGCCGGCGTCGTGGGCACGGACACCGGCAGGGAGATCGTTGTCTACTGCGATACCGGCCGGCTTGCTTCGGCCTGGTGGTTCGTCCTTTCCGAAACGCTCGGCTACAAAAACGTATCAATGTACGACGGTTCTTCCCAGGAATTCTCCCGCGACATCCGTTTCCCCCTGGAGAAATTCACTTGGAAGTGATCACTCCCTTCTTCATGTCGCTTCGCCGGCGGGCGGGTCCACGGACCCGCCCGCTGCCGTTTGGGGCGTCCTGACCCGTCCGTGAAAACAGTTGCGGCATCCCCGTGCGAACGATAGAATCAGCAGGAAATCAATCCCCTATCCACCGGCTTCACCCCGGGATTCCCATGCGCATCCTGATCATCGAAGACGAAAAAAAGGCCGCAGCCTACCTCCAGAAGGGGTTCACGGAGAATGGCTTCACGGCCGACACGGCCGACAGCGGCGAAGATGGCCTCCACCTGGCCCGTTCCGAGACATATGACCTGATCATCCTCGACATCATGCTCCCCGGCCGGGACGGCTGGTCGGTGCTGGCGGAACTGCGGGCCGGGGGAAGCGAGGTGCCGGTCATCTACCTGTCGGCCCGGGACGCGGTTCAGGATCGGGTGCGGGGCCTGGAGCTGGGGGCCGACGACTACCTGGTGAAACCCTTCGCCTTCTCGGAGCTGCTGGCCCGCGCCCGCACCATCCTCCGCCGGGGGCCGGCGCGCCAGCCGGAGCGGCTTCGGGCCCATGACCTGGAGATGGATCTCGTGGGTCACAAGGCCCGGCGGGGAGTGACCCCCCTCGATCTAACCGCCAAGGAGTTTCTGCTCCTGTCACTCCTGCTCCGCCGCAAGGGGGAAGTTCTCTCCCGCACCCTCATCGCCGAGCAGGTCTGGGGGATCAACTTCGACAGCGACACCAACATCGTCGACGTGGCCATCCGCCGGCTGCGGCGCAAGGTGGACGACCCTTTCGAGCGCAAACTGATCCAGACCGTCCGCGGAGCAGGCTATGTCCTTGACGATGCATGATGGAACCCGCCCCGGGACGCTCTCCCTCACCGCGCGGCTCGCCATCCTTTCCACCCTCGCCACCACCGGCGTCCTCATCTTCGCCATCGTCTTCCAGTTCCTCGCCCTGGTGGACGACCTGGAGTTCGAGGACAACGACTTCATCATCGAAAAAATACGGGTAATCGAGGCAATCATCACCCGGCACCCCGACGACAGAGCCCATCTTGAGCAGGAAGTCCACTGGGAAGGGACCATGCGGGAAGAGACCCGGTATCTGGTCCGCATCGTCGACCGCCAGGGTAATGAGGTTATGGAGACAAAGGGAATGGACCGCATGGCCCCCGCCGGCGCGTTCCCCCCGCCGGCCCGGGACACCCAGGCCATCGGTCGGGGGAAAAAGCTCCGGGGGCCTGAAGGACGCACCTTCCTGGTAAACGCCGCCTGGGCAGGGGAGGTGAATGCCCCGGGCTCCCGCCTTATCCAGGTGGCCCTCGACGTGACCGAAGAAGAGGAGTTGCTGGAAGGGTACAAACAGAAGATGGCCTTCGTATTCCTGGCCGGCCTCTTCCTCTCGGCCGGGCTCAGCGTGGTAGTGGTCAGGCGGGGTCTGCGCCCCCTGGCCGAGATCACCGCAACGGCCGGCCGCATCGACGTGACGAACCTCAACGAGCGGATCGACGCCCGGGTATGGCCCCGGGAGTTGGCCCGCTTCGCCGCCGCCTTCGACGGGATGCTCGACCGGCTCGAAGCCTCCTTCGACCGGCTCGCCGATTCCTCCGCCAACCTGGCCCACGAGATCCGGACCCCCATCAACATCCTGCGGGGCGAGGCGGAGGTGGCCCTCTCCCGCGCCCGCGCACCCGAAGAGTACCGGCGGGTCATCGAGTCGAGCCTGGAAGAGTACGAGCGCCTCTCGCGGCTCATCGACAACATCCTCTTCCTGGCCCGGGCCGAGCAGCGCATCGAGCCGATCCCCCTGGACGCGGGGCGTGAACTGGA
>CAJPFF010000095.1 GCA_905339345.1 Geobacteraceae bacterium
TGTCCCCTGATCTGAAGGCGTTTGGGACAGCTGACTGATTCTGCCCCTTTACACGTCTTCGCCCGGTGGTAAGCTTGTGGAAAATTCACGATGTGGAGGATGCCATGAGCTACGGTGACGACAGAATTTACAAAAAGGTGGAGATTATCGGGGTGTCGAAGCGGGGGCTGGAGGCGGCCATCCAGGCGGCCGTTACCAAGGCCCACCAGTCGCTGGAGAAGCTCTCCTGGTTCGAGGTTCAGGAGATTCGCGGGCATGTGGGTGATGACGGCGCGGTCACCGAGTACCAGGTGGTGCTGAAGGTGGCATTTCAGATCAAGGGATAAAGTGTTGTGTGTAAAACGCTGAATTGATGGTGTCGGACAGTCCATTACACGGGAAAGGAAAACCAAACATGGCACAGGCAAAAAAGGGTGACACCGTCAAGGTTCACTATACCGGGAAGCTCACCACCGGAGAAATCTTCGACTCATCCGAAGAGGGAGGGAACGGTCCCCTCGAATTCACCATTGGCGAGGGTGACGTGATTCCGGGCTTCGAAGAGGCGGTGATCGGCATGAGTTCCGGCGAGGCGAAGACGGTGACGATTCCCGTGGAACAGGCCTACGGACCGAGGATGGAAGAACTCGTGGCCGAGGTGGAGCGGGAGTATCTCCCCCAGGATGCCGAGCCGAAGCTGGGGCAGCAGTACGAGGTGACCCAGGATGACGGCCAGGTCTTCAATGTGACGGTGACGGAGATGAACGACACAACCGTTACCCTTGACGCCAACCATCCCTTGGCCGGCCGTGATCTGATTTTTGACATCAAACTCATCGAGATCGCCTGATTCCGATCAGGCGCAGGAAATGAAAAAAAGGGAAGGGGCTTTGCGCCTCTTCCCTTTTTCTACGTCTGGCCGGAGCTTCTCGAAACGACGGTTGAGTGGCCCGGCTTCGTTTGCTCAGTTTTCGGTCATGAAGTGTTCTTCGTAGAGATCCTCAAGTTGCAGCAGGTGCTTTGTCTCGTCAGCCAGCATCTTCTCGAAGATACCGGCCATGGGGGCACCGGCGCATCCCTCGGCCATGCGTTTGTAGAAATCCATGGAGCCCTTTTCCAGGTGGATGGCATACGCCAGGGCTTCGCGGGTGTCGGAGTTGGGGCTCAGTTCCTTCTTGGCGAGGACGTAGCTGAGGTTCATGGTCGAGATCGGCTTGCCGAGAGCTTCGGCCCCCTCCATCTGTCCCTCGAGGAGGGCCTGCTCCAGGCTGTGCTTGTGCTCCAGCTCGTCCAGGGCGGCCTCCTTGAGAATCTCGCGGGCTCCCTTGTGCTTCACCTTTTTGATGGCGCCCAGGTAATGCCGGAACCCTTCTTCCTCCATCGTGATCGCCATCTCCACGGCGGCTTCGAACGTGTAGCAGACCGCACCCTGTTCGCTCATGGTCCTCTTTCCTCCCCGTGTCTCGATAAATGATACTTTCTTAACACACCCGGCGCAGGAGCACAAGGGTCTTGTATACGCCGACCGCTGGCAATTGAACGGGGGTGCGTTACAATTCATCATCGTACGGATATCGTGTTGGCTTAAAGGAGAGGGCAACCATGAAACTATTTCTATCGGGCGGAACCGGTTTTGTCGGCGGCCATGTGAGGCAGGCGCTCCTGGATGCGGGGCACACCGTGAGGCTCCTCGTTCACCGGAGGCACGAGGGTGTGGAGCAGGGGGTCGAGCAGGCCGAGGGGGACGTGACGAGGCTCGATACCTTTGCGGCAGCGGTGGAGGGGTGTGACGCCACCATCAACCTCGTGGGGATCATCCGGGAGTTTCCGGGACAGGGAGTGACCTTCGAGAAGCTCCATGTGGAGGCGACCAGGAACGTCGTGGAGGCGGCGAGGCGGGCGGGAATCCGGCGCCACCTCCAGATGTCGGCCCTGGGCTCCCGGCCCAACGCCACCTCCCGGTACCATCAGTCGAAATGGCGGGCCGAGGAGCAGGTGCGGGCTTCAGGGCTGGAGTGGACCATCTTTCGCCCTTCCATCATCTTCGGTCCCAAGGACGACTTTATCAACAAGCTGGCCGGCTACATCAGGTCGTACCCGGCCGTGCCGGTCATCGGCGACGGGATGTACCGGATTCAGCCGGTTTCCGCCGATGACGTGGCCCGCTGCTTCGCCCTGGCCCTGGAGAAGCCGGAGACGGCGGGACAGGCCTACGAGCTGTGCGGCCCCGACCGCATCGTCTACAACGACCTGCTCGACACTATCGGCCGGGTCATCGGCAAGGGGCACGTGCCGAAGATCCCGAACCCCCTGGGGATCATGAAGCTGGTCGTTCCGTTCATGCAGGGCTTTTCCTTTTTTCCCGTCACCATGGACCAGATCACCATGCTGACCGAGGAGAACATCTGCGCGAGCCCCTGGCCCCAAGTCTTCGGCTTCGAGCCGGAGCGGTTCGAGCCGGGAATCGCCAAGTATCTCCGCCGCTGATACTAGTCTGGTCTACATGAAGCCTGCCGAAACGAAACTCGTGAAGCGGCCGTCGCCGATGATGATGTGGTCGAGAACCTTTATTCCCATGAGGTCGCCGGCCTCGCGGAGGCGCCGGGTGATCTCCAGGTCCTCGCGGCTCGGGGCCGGGTCGCCGGTGGGGTGGTTGTGGACGAGGATCACGGCGGCGGCCGATTCCCGCACGGCCGGGTTGAAGACCTCGCGCGGATGGACGATGCTTTGGTTAAGGGAGCCCTCCGATATCTGCACCTCCCGCATGATCCTGTTCTTCCCGTCCAGCAGAAGCACCATGAAGTATTCCTTGCGCCGGTCCCGGTAGGCGTAGTGGTAATGGTTGTAGACCTGCTCGGGGGAGGTGAACCGCTCGCTGCAGATCATGAGCCGCTCCGAATTGATGCGGGCTGCAATCTCCAGGGCCGCCTTGATGGAGGATGCCTTGGCGGGGCCGGTCCCCTTCACGGCGCAGAGTTCTCCAACCGTTGCATTTGCCAGGGTTCTGAGGTCGCCGAACTCCTGGAGCAGTGCCCTGCCGAGATCGATGGCACTGCGTTTGGTGACCGAGTCACCGGTGCGGATGATGAGGGCCAGGAGTTCAGCGTCGGAGAGGGTCGGACTTCCCCTCCGCATCAGCTTTTCCCGGGGGCGCTCGTCCTCTGGCCACCCCTTGATGCCGCCTGCCATGTGATTATTCCTCCCTGCTGATTGTTCCCCGATCGGGCGCGGGAACTGTAGCATGGGTCAGGAATAATGAAAAGGGGCTCAGGCCGGGATTATTGATTGAAGAGGTAGAGGAGGACCGCTGTCCCCGCCAGGAGTCGGTACCAGACAAAGGGGTAGAGGGAATAGCGCTGCACGAGCTTGAGGAGAAGGGCGACACTTACGTAGCCGAAGAGGGCCGAAACGCCGACGCCGATCAGAAGCGGCTGCAGTTCCCCCTCGGGTATTCCCTGTCGCACCAGGTGACCGACTTTCAGGAGGGCCGCCCCGGCCACGATGGGGAGGGAGAGGAGAAACGAGAAGCGGGCTGCCGTTTCCCGGGTGAAGCCGAGGAACAGGGCCGCTGTGATCGTGATGCCGGAGCGGGAAACCCCGGGAAGGAGCGCAAGACACTGGGCGAGGCCGATCACCATGGCATTTTTAAGGTCGATGCGGTCCATGCGCCAGCGCTTGGAGCCCATGGTGTCCGCCAGGGCCAGCAGGAGCCCGAAGCCGATCAGGAGGGCGGCGATGATGGCCTGGTTCGAGCGGAAGATTGCCTCGATGGGTTCCTCGAGGGTCTTGCCGACGATGGCGGCAGGGACGCAGCCGGCGATTATATAGTAGGGGAGCCGGGTGGCGGAGGAGTGCACCCCCCCCCTGAGACCCGAGAGGGCATTGACGGCCAGTTCGGCGATGTCGCGGCGGAAGTAGAGGCCGAGGGCGATGAGGGTCCCCAGGTGGAGGGCCACGTCAAAGGTGAGCCCAGACTCGGGCCACCCCATGAGCCAGGGGACAAGGATAAGGTGTGCCGAGCTGCTGATGGGAAGAACCTCGGTGAGGCCCTGGAGGGCTCCGAGGACTGCTGCGTGAAGGGGGTTCATAACCGGGTTTCTCCTTGGAGTGCTGACGTGAGTGCAATAGCGTAACCGATGTGAGCGAGCAAGTCAAAGTCTGGTGGCGCAATGGCACGGAGTTGTAACACCGTTGCAATAATTTTCATAGGCAGCGGGGCGAATCTGTGCTATTTCTCTTCCGTTTTGGACCTAAACCCCGCGGCGCCCTGTCGCCGTAACAGAAGCGGAGGAACCAATGTTCGGCCTTATTCCCAAGGAAGAGAAGTTTTTCGCCCTGTTCAAGGACATGACCACCAACATAATCGAGGGGGCGAAACTCCTCAAAGATCTGATGGACAACTATGACGACCCCCAGGGGACCCAGAAGCGGATCAAGGATATCGAGCACAAGGGTGACCAGATCACCCATGACATCATCCAGAAGCTCAACAAGAGCTTCGTCACCCCCCTGGACAGAGAAGATATCTATGCGCTCTCCGCGGCCCTGGACGACATCCTGGACCTGATCGACGCCTCAGCGCAGCGCTTCGTCATGTACAACGTTGAAAAGCCGACCCAGGAGGCGAAGGAACTTGCGTTCATCATCCTCAAGTCGTGCGAGTCGGTCGCCAAGGGAGTGGCCCTGCTGGGAGGGAAGTTCGAGCACATTGCGGAATACTGCGTGGAAGTGAACGCCCTGGAGAACGAGGCCGACCGGGTCTGCCGCGAGGCGATCAGCCGGCTCTTCGACGAGGAGAAGGATCCGATCCAGCTCATCAAGTGGAAAGAGATCTACGAAACTCTCGAGCGGGCAACCGACAAGTGCGAGGACGCGGCCAACATCCTGGAAAGTGTGGTGGTAAAAAATGCTTGACCTCACGTTCCTGATGCTCATTCTGGTCATCGGGGCGGCCCTTGCGTTCGACTACATCAACGGCTTCCACGATACGGCCAACGCCATCGCCACCTGCGTGTCGACCCGGGCACTCTCCATCAGGGCCGCCATCACCATGGCGGCGGTACTGAACTTCGCCGGAGCCATGATCTCCACCAAGGTGGCGGCCACCATCGGCAAGGGGATCGTGGACGCCGGCAGCGTGACCCAGATGGTGGTGCTGGCGGGGGTCCTGGGGGCCATCATCTGGGACCTGATCACCTGGTACTACGGGCTTCCCTCTTCTTCCTCCCACGCCATCATCGGCGGGCTCATGGGGGCGGTTATCGCCCATGCCGGCACGGCGGCCCTCCACTGGAAGGGACTCGAAAAGATCATCCTGTCACTCATCATCTCTCCCATTGTCGGCACGGCGCTCGGTTTCATCGTCATGGTCATCATGCTCTGGTGCTTCAAGAGTACCTCGCCACACAGCATCAACAAGCATTTCCGGCGGTTGCAGATTCTCTCAGCCGCCTTCATGGCTTTCTCCCACGGCACCGCCGACGCCCAGAAGTCCATGGGGGTCATCACCATGGCGCTCGTGAGCTATGGGTCCCTGTCCACCTTCGAGGTCCCCACGTGGGTGAAGATCGCCTGCGCCGTCGCCATGGGGCTCGGGACCGCCGGCGGCGGGTGGCGGATCATCAAGACCGTGGGGAAGGACTTCGTGAAGCTCCAGCCGGTCCATGGCTTCTGCGTCGAGACCGCCTCGGCCGGGGTCATCATGGGGGCTTCTTCCATCGGCATGCCGGTCAGCACCACCCACATCATCACCTCCACCATCCTCGGTGTTGGCCTCTCCAAGCGGCTGTCGGCGGTCAACTGGAACGTGGCAGGCCGCATCCTCATCGCCTGGGTGCTCACCATTCCGGCATCGGCCATGGTGGCCTTTGCAACCTACCAGGTGCTGACCCCCATGCTCGGCGAGTAGGGGGCGCCTGCCAGGGCCCGGAGCCGGTGAACAGTGACGGGTCACGAATCATACGATATGAAAAAGCGGGGGAATTCCCCGTTTTTTTTATTCCAGCTCTTCGCCAACCTCTTCCATCTCCTCGGTGAGGACAGCGAGGGTCTCGTCCTTCTTCCTGAATCGGACCACGAGCCAGTAGCAGAGGGCATAGGAGACGAGGGCGGCGGCAAAGCCGAGGAGGGAGGTTCCGATCATGAGGGTGACGGCGTGGCTCTTGAGGTGTGCCCACTGGAGTCCCTTGAATTGAAACTCCTGGGGGGGAAGCCCCCGGACCACCAGGCCGAGCTTGTAGCTGGCCGCCAGGGCGGGGACCACGGTGAGGGGGGTGTTGACCCAGGCGCCGGTGACGCAGGTGAGCTTGTTGAGCCGGAAGATGAAGGCTGCCGCGATGGCCAGAACCGTATGGAGCGAGAAGAAGGGGGTGAAACTGATGAAAACCCCCACCGCCAGGCCGGCTGCGATGTGGCCCGGATGGCTGTCGAGGGAAAGGATGGCCCTGATGTTCTTCTTCCACTTTTCCTTGTCGAGCACCGCATCCTCCGTGGCTAAATCGGGTGTACGAGTCTAAGGGTCCGTCCCCCGCATTGTCAATCCAATTCCCCGCTACTCCGCTTAGAACCACGAGTTTTCCCCTTCTCTTCCTGACAAATAAACTCCCTCCGGTATACTTTTACGGTTGACATAGCGAAGTGTAATACATATATATAAATCCATATATTTGATGTTCTGGTATTTTGCGCCGGACATCACGAGAAAGGGACGCACCGTGAAGCCTTTTGCTGTCGTCTTATTGATGCTGTTTCTCGCTCCCTCGGTCCTGCTGGGTGCCGAGCCGTCCGTGGCCCTCAACGAGGCCATCATCCTGGCCCTGGAGCGGAACCACCTGGTGAGCGGCGCCGCCTATGAGAAGGAGGCGGCCGAACAGGGGGCCGCGGCGAGTCTCAGCCGGTATTTCCCCCGGATCGTTTTCGATGAGGCGTTCAGCGCCTCCGACCTCCCCACCCGGGTCTTCATGATGAAGCTGGACCAGGGGCGCTTCACCCAGAATGACTTCCTGATCAGCAACCTGAACACTCCGTCCTCCACCACCGACTTCCGCACGGCCCTCATCCTGGAGCAGCCCCTCTTCGATCTGGGGATCGGCTACGGCCGGGAGATGGCCCAGCGGGAGGCGGAGCGGATGGGGTTCCGGTTCGAGGGGCGCCGGGAGGATGTGGGGTTCACGGTCTATGCCTCCTATCTGGCCGTGCAGCGGGCAAAGGCGGTCCTTGCGGCCGCCGAGAAGGACGTGGCCGAGGCCCGGGAGCATCTGCGGGTGGCCACGGCCCATGGCCGCGAGGGGACCGGCCTCAAATCTGACGAGCTGCGGGCACGGACCTTCCTTTCGGAGACGGAGGAGCGGACTATCACCGCCCTCAACGACCTGAAGCTGGCCAAGATGCGGCTGGCCCTTGCCGTGGGAGGCGGATCGGGTGATTCCCTCGATATCCGTGAGGATGTGACAGGGGAGGTATTCCGCCTGAACGAGGAGGAGATCGTGCGCCAGGCTGGTGCCAACCGCCGGGACCTGAAGGGGGCCGAGAAGGGGGTGGCGCGGGCCGAGGCCGCCGTGGGGCTCGCCCGCAGCGCCTGGTTCCCCACGCTCTACGCCGCCGCCTCCGTGCAGATGAACGACAAGGATGTCCCCTTCGGCCACGACAACGACGGGTGGAGCGCCGGGGTGAACCTGCGCTGGGAAATCTTCGATGGGATGGAACGGATGCACGGCTCGGCCCGGGCCCGGGCCGAACGGGATGCGGCCAGCCAGTACCTGGAGCAGTTCCGCAAGGAGGTGGCCCTCCAGGTGCGGGAGAGCATCCTGCGTCGGGCCGAGGCGGGGAAGAGGCTCGAGGTGGCGCGCCACTCCCTCCTGGCCGCCGAGGAGGGGGCGCGGCTCGTGAACAAGCGGTTTGCAAACGGTCTCGCCACCATGGTGGAGCTTCTGGACGCCCAGTCGGCCCTCAACCGTGCACGGACCGGCCTCGTGGAGCGGGAGACCGATCACCTGCTGGCAACGGCCCGGATCTACCACGCCGCCGGCATATTCCTGAAGGAGATGACCCCATGAGGATTCGGACAGTCACCGGCATTCCTCTTCTTGCGGCCGCAGTCCTGGCGTTTGCCGGCTGCGGGGGAGCGAAGGAGGGGACGGCGGAAATGGAAAAGCCCGTTGTCGTTACGGGGGTGATGGCGGAAAAGGTGGCCTACTCGATGATCCCGGAGGGGATGGAGGCGGTGGGGACGGTAAAGGCGCGAAACGCCGCCACCATCGCCGCACGGCTCCCGGGCACCGTCACCGGCGTCTTCGTGGCCGAGGGGGAGCGGGTCGGCCGGGGTAAGATCCTCGTGACCCTTGAGGCGACGGAGAGCACGGCCCAGGCCGCATCCGCATCGGCATCGGCGGACGAAGCGGTGCGGGGGCTGGAGGAGGCCCGGGCCCGCAAGCGCCTTGCCGATGCCACCTTCGAGCGCTACCACAATCTCTTCAGGGAAGAGGCGGTGACCCGCCAGGAGCTGGACAACCGGCGGGCCGACAAGGACGTGGCCGACCAGGTGGTGGCCCGTGCCGAGGCCAGGGTGATTGCCGCCCGTGAAGGTTCGCGGGCGGCCGGTGCAGTTGCCGGCTACACCCGTGTCTCGGCGCCCATGGCAGGCATCGTCACGGCGAAGCAGGTGGAGCGGGGGATGACGGTTTTCCTGGGCATGCCCCTTCTCACCGTGGAGGAGGAGGGGAACTACCGGCTGGAGGTGGCGGTTCCCGAATCCCTGGCGGCGAAGGTCAAGGTAGGCGCCCCGGTGCAGGTGACCGTGGAGGGGGCCGGAATGGCCGCCTCGGGTCGGATAGCCGAGGTGGTGCCGATGGCCGACGCGGCAAGCCGCACCTTCACCGCCAAGGTGGATCTCTCCGGCAAGGGGCTCAAATCCGGGATGTTCGGCCGAGTATTCCTCCCCACAGGGGAACGGAAGGGGATCCTCCTGCCGCGGGGCGCAGTCGTGGAGAGGGGTGCCCTCACGTCAGTCTGGGTGGTTGA
>CAJPFF010000096.1 GCA_905339345.1 Geobacteraceae bacterium
CCGGCACGCCGCGCCCAGAGCCGTGATCTCTCGGAACTGCGGGCCATCCCCTGGGGGTTCGGCTGGATGCAGAGCCGGCATGTGATCCCCGGCTGGTTCGGGGTCGGCTTTGCCCTGGAGCGCTTCGCCGAAAAGGGGAACCAGAACGGGGAGCTCCTCGCGACCATGATGCGCCGCTTTCCCTTCTTTTTCGACTTCATACGGAACGTGGAGCTGGCCCTGACTAAGGTGGACCTTCCCCTGGCCCGGCTCTATGCCTCGCTTGTCACCGACACCCCCCTGCGGGAGAGGGTCTTCGCCATGATCGTCGAGGAATACCAGCGCACCAGGAGAATGGTCCTCACGGTGACCGGTCAGACGCGGCTTCTGGAGAAGAACCCGCCGCTGGCCAGCTCCATTCGCCTGAGAAATCCCTACGTGGACCCCCTGAGCATGATCCAGATCGAACTCCTTCGCCGCAAGCGCGGGGGAGAAGAGAGCGAGGAGCTGAACTACGTTCTGGCGGCAACCATCAACGGCATTGCCGCGGGGTTGAGGAACACGGGGTGAGGGGAAAATGGCTCGGTTGACAGCCGAAATGCCGTCCGGGAAGGAAAGGGGCGGGTCTACGCCGGACCTCCGGCCTCCTGTTCGGCAATCTCCAGAATTTCCCGGTAGATGGCGATCATCACCCCTGCCTCGCACCATTTCCTGGCAGCGAAACAGATAAGTAAGAAGGCGCTTGCCAGAGTGCCGGAGAAAATCAGAATTCCGGTTAACCGGGACTCTTCCATTTCCATCAGGTAGCAGCTGGCCGCGACTACCGTGAGCATCGACGCAAACCACGCCAGTTCAGGTCCTTTCAGCGGGTTGCCCATGACCTTGAGAAAGTCGATATAGTACCGCGTCAGCCCCCCCACCTTCCTCATGAATTCAGGCACCTCGTCCCCGCTGTATTTCACGTAAGCATAGGAAAGGAAACGCTCTGCCGCCGGCTGCTTCCCTTTAGCCATCCGTTCCTGGACATATTTGTCGAGTGCCTCGTCAATGGTTCTTGTCTTCATGACTGCCACCTCTTGATTATCCTGTCGGATTCCATGGACTAAGAAGAGTAGGGGAGTATGGTTTTGCTCTAGGGTTGAGCAAGCGCCATGCCACATGTATAAGGCGAGGTTAATTTGGAAAACTGTCTGTTGTTGTTGGATTTTTTACGAAAGGATTTGTAGGACGGAAGTAAGTGGTGGGCTGCATGTTACCTGTTGGTAACATGCGGGTGGAAATAGTTACATGATTCCCATCTGTTTCATTTTTTCCCAGAGGGTTTTTCGGGAGATGCCGAGGAGTTTTGCTGCTTCCGCTTTTCGGTTTCCCGTGGTGCGCAGGGCCTCCTCTATGGCGGTTTTTTCCCAGGACTGGACACTCTCGGCCAGGGAGCCTGAGCCCGCTATCTGGGGAGAAGGGGGAGCCAGGCGCGGAACGGTGAATTCGGAAGGGAGGTCCCCAATCCTCAGCTCGCCACCAAGCGACAGTGCCACGGCCCGCTCGACGGCGTTTTCCAGTTCCCGGACATTGCCCGGATAGTCGTATTCAAGCAGGGCCTTTTGGGCCTCCGTGGCGATCCCCATGACCGGCTTGTGCATCTTCTCGGCAAATCGGTTGAGGAACTGCTTGGCCAGGGGGAGGATATCCTCGCGCCGCTCCCTCAGGGGGGGGAGATGGATCGGGATGACGTTGAGGCGGTAGAAGAGGTCTTCCCGGAACCTCCCCCCCTCCACCTCCCGGCGCAGGTCCCGATTGGTGGCGGCGATGATCCGCACGTCCACGCGGATTTCCCGGTTGCCGCCAAGCCGCTCCACGGTCCTTTCCTGCAGAACCCTGAGAAGCTTGGCCTGGGCCGCCAGGGGCATTTCGGCGATTTCGTCGAGGAAGATCGTCCCCCCGTGGGCCTGCTCGAACTTCCCCTTGCGCTCCTTGACGGCGCCGGTGAACGCCCCCCTTTCATGGCCGAACAGTTCCGATTCCAGGAGGGTGTCCGGCAGGGCCGCGCAGTTTACCTTGATCATCGGGTTATCCTTGCGCAGGCTGTGCTGGTGGATGGCTCGCGCCACCAACTCCTTGCCGGTGCCGCTCTCGCCGGTGAGCAGAATGGTGGAGTCGACGACGGCGGCGGCGCTGATGATCTGGAAGACCGGCAGCATGGCGTCGCTTTTGCCAATCAGGTCGCAGCACCCGAATTCGGAGAGTACCTGCTCGCGCAGGGCGGTGTTCTCCTCCTTGAGCCGCTCCTTCTCGGTGATGTCGCGGCTTATCATGAGAGTGCCGACGTAGCTCCCCGCGCTGTCTCGGATCGGATAATAGCTGTTCTCGAAGATCTTTCCCTTGACCTCGATGGACTTGATGTGAAAGGGGAGGGCGCCGCTCCTGAGGGCGTTGAGAAGTCCCTGCACCCGCTCGGACGTATGGCTGGAGTGGGCCGAGAAGATGGAAAGGATGTGGCGTCCCAGGTAGTCCTCGGCCCGGATGCCCCGGATCTTTTCCGCCGCCGCGTTGATGTAGGCGAAGCAGTCTTCCTGATCGAGGAAGACGATCCCCTCCCCCATGCTGGCCAGAATGGCGCGGTAAATGGACGGTTCGATGATCCCTTTTTCTTTGCCCATGGCTTCTATCCATCCTTGTTGCTTTTTAGTAACGTCTCTCTGTTAAAGCTTGTTTACGATAAACTCGGGAAACAGCGTGGGGGATTTAGCCACGCTGGATATCCTGAGGGACTTGAGCCGGTCATAGTACCGGTAGACGTGGTTCAGGGTAACATTTCCCGGCGTATGGTACATTTTTTTTGAAGCCGCTATTCCGGCCCTCCTGCCGAAGACAAAGATATCCAGGAGCGAGTTTCCCATGGCCCTGTTCCTTCCGTGGATCCCTCCGGCCGCCTCTCCGGCCACAAACAGATTTTTTACCGTCGTCTCACCCTGCTCGTCAATGAGAATCCCGCCATTCTGGTAGTGGAGGGTCGGAAATACCAGGAGTGGCCGTTTCGAGATATCTATGCCGACGCGCATGAAGTGCCTGAAGAGGGAAGGGAAGCGCTTCCTCAGGAACCCCTTCCCCTGGGCTTCCTCAATCAGGGGAGAATCAAGCCAGATCCCCACCTTCCCGAAAGGGGTCGTGACGCCGTTGCCGCTTTCGCACTCCCGAATGATGGCCGCGGCGCAGACGTCCCGTGTTTCGAGCTCGTTGACAAACCGTTCCCCCCTGGCATTCACCAGGTGCCCTCCGAGGCTCCGTATCGCCTCGGTGACGAGCACCCCCACCATGTGCTCGGGAAACATGACGCCGGTCGGGTGGTACTGGAACGAATCCACCCCTTCGAGCCTCGCTCCCGACCGGTAGGCGAGAACGAGCGCATCTCCCGTCGCACCGAAGTTATTGGAGGTGGGAAACCCCTGCATGTGAAGCCGCCCCGATCCGCCGGTTGCGAGAATGACCGCCTTGGCCCGCACGACAAAATGCCGCTTCCTTCCCAGGTCGTACAGGATTGCACCGTTACATTCGCCGAACTCGTTTGTGGTCAGCTCCACCGCCGGGGTGAACTCGGAAACCTCGATTGAGTCCCGCTTTCCAATCTCATCCTTCAACACCTTCATGATATTCAGGCCGGTATGGTCACCAATGGAGATAATCCGGGGGGCCGATATGCCGCCTGCCTTCTTTGTCGTGAGATTCCCGACCTCGTCCCTGTCGAAATCGACGCCGGTGTCCAGGAGCCATTTCACGATCCGAGGCCCGTCTTCCACCATGACCTTTACGAGATCTCGTCTCCCACTGAATTTGCCCGCGACCATCGTATCGCAGAAGTGCCGCACGGGAGAATCATGCTCATCCACCGAGGCCTGCATCCCCCCCAGCGCCATGATGGTATTGGAATTGCCGAGTCTGAGCTTTGTGGCAAGGATAACCCGTGCCCCCATGCTTTGGGCAAAAAGCGCGGCCGTTACCCCCGCCCCGCCGCCCCCCAGCACAAGGACATCCGTATCGCATTCAGGCTTGAGATCTATCTTGGAGTAGTCGAGATCGCCGAAGGCCTCGAAGAGGTCCGCTATTTCATGGGTTGTCCTCTCCCCTCTGTTCACGCCTACCCTGAGATTCCTGAATGCCGATTCCTTGTAATCCGGATGGAATCTCTTGAGAAGTCCCTCTGCCTCCTCCTCTGACAGCATCTCCATCGCGTCCATTTTTCGTTTCTCACGGGAGGCGTCCACGACCTCAATGGAGCCGAGCATAATCTCAGGATACATTTACGCCCCCTCCCTTTGGCGGCAGTGGGCTTCAAGCGCTTCGTTTCCCATGGCAGCTATCTTTTCCCATTCGGCGCCGAATTGAAACGATTCAATCTCCGCGATGCGCTGCTGGAGATTGGGTGGAAACGTCCTCTCTTTCGCAAGGGCCCTCTGGATGAAAAGGGCCACATGCTGGGGTGCTATCCCCTTCGGGCACCGTGAGGCGCATAGCCCGCACATGATGCAGTCCATTATGTGCTCGGTTGCCGTTTCATAGTCAGCGCCCTTTGCGGCCTTCATCACCCCGGCCACGTTGATCCATTCGGGACATATGTTGCATGCCATGCAATCGTTGCAGGTATAGAGCTCGGGATAAATGTCCTGCAGTTGCTCCAGAGGGGTTTCCATCCTCTCAAGGAGGTAGTGTGCAACCCGGGAGGGGAAGTACGGCATCATGATGACGTTCAATCCCTCCTCCACAACCTTCTGGCAGCCGAGCCCGAACTTGACTTTCTTGCTTTCTTTCGCCAGATAGGCGACGGTACAGGCTCCGCACAGGCCGGAAAGGCATCCGACACCGCGTTTCACGTCATGCCCCGTATCCCAGAGGGCCTCGATAACGGTCAGCCCCTCAGGCACCTTTATCTTCCTTCCTTCGAGCTCGATGGTGATTGTCTTTCTGTCATCCTTCATGCGCTCCCCCCGGAAACGGCCTCCTGTTTATAACGCTAGTTTACAACCTTTTCCAGGAATTAACAGATAGTGAATCCCCTGTGGTTCAGGGAGCTCTACGGAAAGATACAGGCCAAGATTTATATTGATGGTTACTGAGTTGAGCGGCGGTGACCCATTAAAGCCGGTGCATTGATTTTTGTTCAACAATTGACATTTGGTCAAAAGCTACTATTATGTGGGAAAAGATTCACTTTCGGAATCTCTTGTCTAGTCGGATGTGGCCTGGAGAGAGGGTTTGACCCGCAAGACATTGAATTTCACAACAAGGAGGTATGGAATGAAGAAGCAAGTTGCAACATTTGCCGTCGCGGCGGCGTGTATGGCGTTCTCCGCCACCGCCCAGAGTGAGAGCTACATCAAGGAGGGAGCGTTTTCGATCAGCCCCTTCGGCTCGTACACGTTCTATGACCATGAAGCGGACCTGAAGCACCATTATGGCGGAGGGCTCAGACTCGGCTACAACTTTACCCAGAACTGGAGCGCTGAGGCTTCAGGAAACTACACCGACACCGATTTTGATAACGGCGGTGGGAATGCCAACGTTTACCGGTATGGTCTCGAGGGCCTCTACCACTTCATGCCCCAGTCGCGGTTCGTGCCGTTCCTGGCAGCCGGCCTCGGCGGCATTACCTTGGATGGTCGTCAAGTGCATGACGACGATCAGTTACTCTCCGCCGGCGGCGGGGTGAAACTCTTCCTGACGGACCGTATCGCGCTCCGTGCCGATGCCCGCAACCTGTTCACCTTCAATGAAACGCAGAACCACCAGGAAGTCACCGGTGGCCTCGATTTCCAGTTCGGCGGCGCCAAGCCCGCGCCGAAGGCCGAGCCGAAGCCTGAGCCCAAGCCTGAGCCCAAGCCCTATGTCGCCCCTGCACCCTTGGACAGCGACGGAGATGGCGTGATCGATCCGAACGACAAGTGCCCCGACACCCCGAAGGGTGTGAAGGTTGACAAGGATGGTTGCCCGCTCGACACCGATGGCGACGGCGTGCCCGATTACCTGGACAAGTGCCCCGGTACCCCGGCCGGCGTGAAGGTCGACAGCGTCGGTTGCCCGCTGGACACTGACGGCGACGGCGTGTACGACTACCTTGATAAGTGCCCCGACACCCCGAAGGATGCCGCGGTCGACAAGAACGGCTGCCCCGAGAAGGTCTGCATCACCCTCAAGGTGGAGTTTGACTTCGACAAGGCCGACATCAAGCCCGAGTTCCATGATGAAATTAAGAGAGTGTCCGATTTCCTGAAAGAGTATCCCCAGGCCACAGCGGTGATCGAAGGGCACACCGACAGCAAGGGAACCGCGAAGTACAACCAGAAGCTTTCCGAGCGTCGGGCCAAGGCCGTCATGAAGAACCTGGTCGACGAGTTCGGCATCGCTGCCAAGCGGCTTTCCTACAAGGGGTATGGTGAGTCCAAGCCGGTGGCCGACAACGCCACTGACGAAGGGCGTCAGACGAACCGCCGCGTAGTTGCCAACATCGACTGCGGGCTTAAGAAGCGCAAGTAGCCGTTAACGGTAGTTTTCCAGATGAAAAAAGCGCACTGCTTCCGGGCAGTGCGCTTTTTTTCGTTCTTGCCGGCCATTACCCCGTCGGTTACAGGTCCCCCGTCAGTTCCTGCAGGAGGTAGATCTTCGGGTTCAGCCCCTTGACGCAGGCAACGATCTCCCGCAGACGTTCCTCGTCGATTCCCTCTTCCTGATCGATCGCCTGGAACCAGGGGTACCCCTTGGGGAGGGGTGAGTAGGAGCCATCCCGGAGCAGTGACACGTCCACCAGGTCGTTTACCCGTCCGGCCCCCTCCCACGGGTCCCGGTAGTTGAATTGGCGCGCCACGATGTGGAGCCCCATGCCGTTGGGAAAGAGGGCCTTTACCTCGAAGGAGAAGTCCCGCGGTGCCCCGTAGCTTTCGGATCGTCCCGAACGCGCCATGACCTCCGCCCCCGCCTCTTCCAGGATATCCCGCACCGACTCGGCCGTCATCGGCTTGAATTCGTCCATCATCATACCTCCAGTCTGACCTCAACCCCCCACGGTGCCGGCTTTTCGCCGTCCCGCGTCAGCACCCAGAGGGTGGGGAAATCCATCCGTTCCGGCGCCGGGCCGACGCCGTCGGTGAGATAGATGACCGCCGCGGGGAGGGGGTGCATGGTCCGAGCGTAATCAAAGACCGGCCGCAGGTCGGTGAATCCTCCCCCGATGTAGACTTCGGCCACGGACGAGGCTCCCCGGAAACTCTCGACCCGCTGGATGCGGCTCGTGGCGTAAAGTACTGTAATTTGGGCTTCCCGTCCCTGGGAGACCCGGACCAGCTCCTGGGCGAAGGCCTCCCGCAGTTTCGCGATGTTGGTGGAGTCGCTCACGTCGATCCCCACCAGGAGGTTCAGTCGCCGCATCTTCCGGACCCCCGGTGTGATGTGGGCGAAGCGGCGATGCTCCTTCATCCACGTAGTCTGCCGGCCCGTTCTTCCCGCCGCCGCCACGAACTGCCGGAGCACCTGGCGCCACGGGATCGGCGACGGGGCAAGCATCCCCACGACCACTTCCCGGATATCGGCCGGCACTTCCCCGTCGCAGGCCCGGAAGGCGTCGCGCACCATCCCCCGCACCACCTCTTCGGCAAGCCGCACTGGCGTGGCGTCAGCATTATCCCAGATGGCGTGGTCGTCCACCGTCGTCACGGAATGCTCCTCATCCTCCCCCGTGCCCCTCTTCCCCCCTGCGTCCCGGGAGGCGCTCCCCGTGCCGAACCCCTTCAGGCTTCCCGTGTCGAAGGGGTCGGCGAGGAGGGCGTAGTACTCCTCGGCTGCAAGCCCCTCCTCCAGCCTGAAGGCACGGGGGAAGAGCGCGTCGACAGGGAGATGGTCGATGGACGGGTTGATGGCCAGATCGCAGGCCAGGTCCCAGTCGTGGCTGTTCCGTCCCTTGCGGCGGAACATGTGGAGGTGGATCAAGTGCTTGATGCCATGCTCCAGGAGCCCCTCCTGAATCTGGAGATGCTCAGCGCCGAAGAGGGAGGCGTTCACCGCAAGGGTTGGCACTCCGTCCCGGACCGTCACGCCGAGGGGATGCCCGTCTCCTCCTTCTACGCGGCGCAGCCCCAGGAGGAACTGGCCGTAGAAGGGCTTGCGCTTCAGCATCCTTACGATGGCATTTTCAATGACCCTGTTGGACATCACATCCCCTTTACGGTGACCCAGGCGATGAAGGCGTAGCGGGCCAGCTTCCCGCTTCCCACCAGGAGCGAAAACCGGCCGAATCCGACTCGGAGGATTCCCCCCATGAGGCACAAGGGGTCGCCGATGACCGGCAGCCAGGAAAAGACGAGGGACCAGGAGCCGTAGCGGGCATAGAGCCGGTCGGCCCGACGTTCCGTCTCTTCGTCGATTCTGAGCACCCTGCGTACCAGAAAGGGGCCGCCCCACATGCCGATGGCGTAAGTGGTGCAGGCCCCGAGCCAGTTGCCGGCAGTTGCTACGGCCACCGCCAGAGGCGGATCGTGGTGTTTGAGGAGGAGCGTCACCAGGAGCCACTCGGAACCGATCGGTACCAGGGTCGCGGCGAGAAAGCTCATACAGAAGAGGGCCGGCAGGCCGTGGGTCGCGAGTAGCTGCTCCATCGGCTAACCGTAGCGGAAGGGGGTGCATAATGTCAAAGGGTTTGCCGATTGGAAGGCCCTCTTGACATGCTTAACCGTTTCAACTACGGTCAGCAATGACTCTGTTGGATTAACCTGCAACATGTTGATGCTGCTCGTCTTGCGGTTGGCGAGGTTGGCAGGAATACAACGAACAATTGGTGCTATAAGGATAACCATTTCCCTGGAGGGAATTCTTCTGGATGAGTATCTACGGTAAAGATTTTGCGGCGTTCTATAGCGAAAAATGGGACCTCTGGGGAGCGAGGATGTGGCCCTTTTTATCGGCGGTTGTTGCGAAGGAGGCACCCCAGGCGAAAACCTGGCTGGATCTGTGCTGTGGTGCCGGCTCGCTGCTCAAGATCGTGGGAGAAAATGGTTTCCAGGCGACCGGCATCGATCTCTCGGAGCATCAGGTCGAGCATGCCCGTCGCAAAGCCCCCGGCGCTCGTGTACTAGCCCACGACATTCGGGCTTTGGAGCTCAATCAACGATTCGATATCGTGACCTGCATGTTTGATAGCCTTAACTACCTGGTAGACGAGGAGGATCTATTCACGGCCTTCAGTCGGGCGAAGAGTCACCTTTCCGATGACGGTATCTTCATCTGCGACATGAATACTTACGAAGGGCTGAAGAATCAGTGGTGCGCCATGTCGGTGACGCACGAACCCGATCTGACGCTGGTTATCGAGGCGTCCTTCGATGCTGACACCGCCATCGGCCGCCTGCTGTTCACGGGATTCTCCCGGAAGAGAAAGCACTACCAACGGTTCCAGGAAGAACATGTTGAACGCGGCTACCGGCCTGAAGAGATAGAGAGATCGCTGCATCACAGCGGTCTGATCTTCAGAAAATATGACGGGTATTCGTTCGGTCGTCCCAAGAAGCGGTCTGGACGGCTGCTTTACGTCTGTAAGAAGAATCCCCCCATCTCTATTGGTGGTAAAATTAAGGCTTGACATTTTTTAATGATTTGGGCGACTATACAACCCATGATAAATTTCAGCCTCTTTTCCTACTTTAGCTTTAACTTTTGGTGCGGCTTTTATTTTAGGCCGTCTGCCCAGGGTAGAGGTTTATTGTAGGGGAAGCTGAAGACACTACACACTAAACCGGAAGCCGAGGGTGGACAGAGAGACCATCCCCGGCTTTTTCAGTTGTTAAGACCAATATCGCAGATATGACAAGGCCGGGGGGAAATCCTCCGGCCTTTCGTCGTTCCGGGACCACAGGGAGGAAAGGATGATCATCGTCATGAAGGCAGGTGCAGCGAAAAAGGACCGGGACGAGGTAATCAGGCGGATCAAGGAGCTGGGATACAAGCCCCACGTGATCCACGGAACCACGCGGGACGTGATCGGGGCCGTGGGGGACGAGCGGGGGAAGCTGGTGCTGCAAAGCATCGAGTCGATGCACGGCGTGGAGAGCGTGGTGCCGATCCTCAAACCCTACAAGCTTGCCTCCAAGGAGGTGAAGGTGGAGCCGAGCGTCATCCGGATCAGCGATGCGGTCAGTATCGGCGGCACGGAGATCATCGTCATGGCCGGTCCCTGTTCGGTGGAGGGGGAGGAGCAGATCATCGAGACGGCCAAGGCAGTGAAGGCGGCCGGCGCCCAGGTGCTCCGCGGCGGGGCGTTCAAGCCGCGGACCTCCCCCTACTCGTTCCAGGGGCTCGAAGAGGAGGGGCTGAAGCTTTTGGCTAAGGCGCGGGAGATCACCGGCCTCCCCATCGTAACCGAAGTGGTGAACCCGGAGACGGCGGATCTGGTGGCCGAGTACTCGGACATCCTCCAGATCGGGGCCCGCAACGCCCAGAACTTCGCCTTGCTGAAAAAAGTGGGGCAGTTGAAGCGGCCGGTGCTCCTCAAGCGCGGCATGTCCATGACCATCCAGGAGTTCCTCATGAGCGCCGAGTACGTCATGAGCGAGGGGAACCAGGCGGTGATCCTCTGTGAGCGGGGGATTCGCACCTTTGAGACCGCCACCCGCAATACCCTCGACCTTTCCGCCATTCCGGTGCTGAAGCAGATGACCCACCTGCCGGTCATCGCCGATCCCTCCCACGGCACCGGCAACTACCACTACGTGGCCCCCATGGCGCTGGCGGCCGTGGCAGCCGGGGCCGACGGGCTCATGATCGAGGTCCATCCCGATCCGGAGAGGGCCTCCTCCGACGGTCCCCAGTCCCTCAAACCGAAGAAGTTCGAGGCCCTCATGGTGAAGCTCAGGCTCGTGGCCGAGTCGGTGGATCGCACGGTCTAGCAAAACCCTTGCGCCTCTTCCGATGCTGCGCTACGATGAGCGAGCGTTAACGCCTGAGTATCCGCAGCAGAGGGAGGGATTTCATGCACACCATCATTCGTCGGGCGGCAGCAGTGGCCCTTGTCATACTTGCCATGGCCGGCCCGGCCCAGTCCGCCGATCCGCAGGTGGCTGCCGAGGCCCAGAGGAGCCTGGAAGAGATTCTTGACCTGTGGCGCGACGGCAACTACGCTTCCCTCCATGAGCGGACGAGCGCCGGGGGGAAGGAGAGCCGGGAGGGGTTTGCCCGCAAGCTGGCGAGGGCGGCACACCGCCCCGCCTGCTGCTGGGAGAAGCTCCAGGAGGTTAGGGTGTCGGCCCGCAGCGGCGGCGCCGTCGACGTCCGGGGGAGGTTTGGACTGGACGGGGGGCCGGCCGGGACCGAGTATGCCACCCGGTCGGTCCGCCTGGTCCGGGAGGACGGGGCGTGGAAGGCGTCCCAGGCCGATCTCCTTTCGCTTGCCGGCGCAAAGCGCAAAAAGTAACGCCATGAGGGGGGGCGCCCAAGCGAGCTCGCCGAGCCGAACCTCCAGCGCATCCCCCGCCTCATCCCGCTTAAACCTCTCCCCTGACGGGGCGGACACCCTTTCGGCCGGGCGTTTTGGTGATATAGTTGTATCCCATGAAGACGCTCATTTTTTCTCTTGTTGCCTTCGTTTCGTCCCTCGTGCTCCTCTTCGCCTGCTCGGCCCGGGGCGAGGTTCGGCTGCTCCGCCAGGAGATCGCGGTCCGCCTGGAGCCGGAGCGCCATCTCCTGTCCGGCGAGAGCACCCTGGAGCTGGCTCCGGGAGTTTCCGGCCAGCTTCTCCTCTCCCTCAACCCGGGGGCCGCGGTGGAGGAAATTGCCGTCGACGGGCGAGGGACTCCCTTCCGCCGTTCCGGCGAAACCCTTGCCGTGGCGCTCACCGGAGAGGGGAGCACGGCCCCTCGGCGGGTAACGGTCCGCTATCGCTGCACCTTCAATGATCCGGCGCCGGAGCGGCCGGTGGTCACCGAAGATCCTTCCTACGGCGTGAGTGGCGCCATCACTCCCAAAGGAATCTATCTCGGCAGCGACGCCGGTTGGTACCCGGCTCCGGAGATCCTGCCGAAGACCCGGCGCGTGACGGTCACGGCACCGGCAGGCATGGAGGCCATTACTGCCGGCCGGCGCCTAGCACGATCCACTGAGGGGGGAACCACCACTTCCACCTGGGAGGAGGCCCGGCCGGTGGAAGGGATCTCCCTGTCGGCAGGCCCCTACGTCATCGTGGAGCGGAACGTCGACGGCATTTCCCTCTACACCTACCTCTATCCCGAAAACGCGGCCCTTGCGGAGCGGTACCTGGCGGCGTCAGCCGACTACCTCCGCTTCTATGCCGGAATATTCGGTCCGTATCCCTTTGAGAAGTTCGCCGTGGTGGAGAACTTCTTTCCTACCGGCTACGGCTTCCCCTCCTACACCCTCATTGGCGGCACGGTGATCCGCCTCCCCTTCATCGTTCACACGAGCCTCCCCCACGAAATTGCCCACTGCTGGTGGGGAAACGGCGTCCTGGTGGACTACCGGCAGGGGAACTGGTCCGAGGGGCTTGCTACCTACGTGGCCGACCACCTCCTGGAAGAGCGGAAATCGGCCCGGGAGGGGCGCGACTACCGCTTTCGCATCCTGGCCGACTACGCAGCTCTGGTGGGGGCGGGTGATGACTTCCCCTTGGGGCGGTTTCTCGGCCGGGTGGACCCGGCTTCCCGGTCCATCGGCTATGGCAAGGGGGCGATGCTCTTTCACATGATCCGGAAGCGGATCGGCGACGAGGCCTTCTTCGGGGCGCTTCGGGAGATCTACCGGGAGAAGCGGTTTGTTGCCGCCTCCTGGGATGATTTCGTTGGAGCCTTCTCCAGAGCTTCGGGAGAGGACCTGGGGTCTTTTGTAGCTCCCTGGCTCCACCGGCCAGGGGGGCCGCGCCTGGTCCTTGCCGGGGTGACGAACCGGCGCGACAGGGCCGGATGGCTCGTGACGGGAGCGGTTCGCAGTGCCGGCGAGGACTATCCCCTGGGGGTGACGGTGCGGGTGGAGGCGGGCGGGACGGGGTACGATCGGACCGTGGAGGTGTCGGGGAAGGAAACCCCTTTTGCGATCGTCGTCCCGGCAGCGCCGGAGCGGGTGGTGCTCGATCCTGACGTGGATATCTTCCGGATCCTGTTGCCGGCCGAGCTTCCCCCCACCGTGAACCGGGTCAAGGGGAGCCCGGGCTTAACGGCGGTCGTCACGAAAGGGTGCGGGGCCAGCGACGGAACTCTCCGGCTCCTGCTCCGCTCCCTGGGCCAGGGGGACGCGCCGGTGATCCGCGAGGAGGCTGCCGATGCCGCCCGTCTGGCGGAGCGCGATCTCCTGCTCTGCGGAGTGCCGGAGCGGCCTGGTCTCCTGCCTCTGTTGCCGCTGGAGGTGACGGCGGAGACGGGCGGATTCTCCGTGCATGACACGGCGTACAGGGAGACCGGCGACCTCCTTCTGGCGGTGGCAAACCGCCCCGAAGCTCCTGGCCGGGTGGCGGCGCTGCTCCTTGCCAATTCGCCGGCAGGGGCCGAGGCGGCAGCCCTCAAGATCACCCACTACGGACGGTACGGGCTTCTCGTCTTTTCCGGCGGCGAAAACCGGGTCAAGGAGACCCCTCTTGCCATCGGCGGGGAGAGCGTGGTGACGTTCACTAAATGACGGGGCAGAGGGATAGTTGCGGGGAGGAAACATGAAGCGTTTCGGCAGGTTCGTCGGCATCGCCCTCATTCTGGTCATGACAGCCGTGGTGGCACGGAACTGTTTCAGCCACGACCTGATCGTGCGGCTCAAGGACCGGAAGGAGATTCCCTTCAACGAGATGGTCACGGATCTGAAGGGGGCGAAGGTCATCTACGTGGGGGAAACCCATGACAATCCGGACCACCACGACCTGCAGTTGCGGATCATCCGGGAGCTCCACCGGGCCGGGGTCCCGCTGGCCATTGGCATGGAGATGTTCACCGCCGAGAGTCAGAAGGAACTGGACCGCTGGGTGGCGGGGAAGACTGACAAGGGGGCATTTCAGCGGATCTATCTGAAGAATTGGAATCTGCCGTGGGCCATCTACGGCGACATTCTTCTCTTTGCCCGGGACCAGCGGATCCCCCTCATCGGCCTCAACGTCCCCCGGGAGGTGACCCGCAAGGTTGCGCGGCAGGGATTCGAGTCCCTCTCTCCCCAGGAGCGGCGGCAACTCCCTCCCGACATCACCTGCGACGTGGACGGTGCCTATATGGCCATGATCCGGCGCTCCTACTCGGACCACGACACCAGTGCCAAGACTTTCAAGAACTTCTGTGAAGCCCAGATGCTCTGGAACAAGTCCATGGCGTACAACATGCTGGAATACATAAAGAAAAGCCCCCGGCGGACCGTGGTGGTCATCGCGGGGAGCGGCCACGCCATCCGGGGAGGGATGCCGGTTCAGGTGGACCGGGAGAAGCCCGGCCTTGCAAGTCGGGTGGTCCTTCCCGACCCGGTGGTTCAGAACGGCTCGATCACGGTGGCGGACGCCGACTACCTCTGGCTGTCACACTGAGGCCTCAGGCTGAGAGAGCACCCTCCCGTATCATTGGCAGCGAAACGAAGAAGGTGCTCCCGGCGCCGGGGGTGCTCTCCACCCAGACCCTGCCGCCGTGGGCCGCCACGATCTCCCGCACGAGGGTGAGCCCGAGGCCTGCTCCCCCCGCCTTTCGCCGATCGCTGTTGTCGACCCGGAAGAACCGCTCGAAGATCCGCTCCTGGAATTCGGGGACGATGCCGATTCCTTCGTCCCTCACCCAGATGATGACCATGTCACCCTCGGTCTTCCCACCGAGGGTGACGGCTCCTCCGTCGGGCGAGTACTTGATAGCGTTGGAAATCAGGTTGCTGGCCACCTGGTAGAGCTGCTCCTCGTTGCCGCGCACCGGGGGGAGGTCTGGCGGGCACTCCACCACGATATGGTGCTTCTTGGAAGCAGCGGCGTAGAGGGAGGCGGCGTCGGCCAGAAGGAGACCCACGGCCACCGGCATGATCCGGAACTTGACCATGCTCGCCTTGAGCCGCTGGAGCTGGAGGAAGTTGTTGATCAGCTCGCTCAGCCGCTCTGTCTCCTTGTAGATGGTCCGGAGGCAGTTCTTCTGCTGTTCCCGCTCCACCTCGTTCTCCAGCAGAAACTCGGTGAACCCCATCATGGCGGTGAGGGGTGTGTGCATCTCATGGCTCACGGCGGAGATCATCTCGTCCTTCATCCGCTCCATCTCTTTGCGCTCGGTGATGTCGATGGCGATCTCCATCCGGACGAGCCGTCCGTCGGTCCAGCGGATCGCCTTGTCGATGCACTGGTACCACCGGCCGGTGATCATGTTCTTGTACTCCCAGATGTAGGGGGGGAGCGGCTTGCCGTCCAGCATGAGTTTTTCGTTGGTGCAGAAGTCGCACGGCAACGTCTTCCCCCCTTGGATCACCTCGTAGCAGGGGCGACCCTCCCAGTTCTCTCCGAAAAGCTGGGCGCCGTACCTGTTCAGGTAGAGGAGCTTGAAGCTCTCCATTTCGACCACGTAGACCAGGGCATTGAGGGAATCAAAGATGGTGCTGATCTGGTTGAACTGGGTTCGCATGGCCTCTTCGGCCTGACGCCGGCGCCGGCGTTCGCCGGCCTCCCGGACCTCACGCTCGATGGCGGGCACGAGCCGCGAGAGATTCCCCTTCATGAGATAGTCGTGGGCGCCGGCCTTCATGGCGGCCACCGCCAGATCCTCGCCGATCTTGCCGGAGACGATGATGAACGGGATGTCGAGACCCCGCTCCTGGACGATGTTGAGGCCGGCCAGGGCGCCGAATCGGGGCATGTTGTAGTCGGCGATGACCACATCCCACTCCCGGTTGTCGAGGAGGGCGCGCATGCCCTCGGCCGTGTCGGTCCGCTCGTAGATGGGATCGACGCCGCCGCGTCGCACCTCCCGCAGCAGGAGGAGCAGGTCGTCCTCGGAGTCTTCCAGGATGAGCATCCGTATCTGTTGGTCCATGGGTGTCCTGCCCCCCGGCAGAAGATCCGAGGGGAGATGGTGGTGTGATTGATGGTGCTCCGTGCCCTCCATGGAGGTCATGCCGTGCATTCCATTTTCAATTCTAACCCCCCTTACCCCTCCGGTCAATGGGGGGAGAAACCCCGTCGCCGCACCCCCCTTTCACCTTGACTTTTCACTGGTATGTCAGTAACGTAAAGCGTTTTTCCGGCCCGCGCCGCGCTTCATTTTTCGGCCGATTACCCCGTTGTGGAGGACGTCCATGGAATACAAGAACACCCTGAATCTGCCGGTTACCGATTTCCCCATGAAGGCCAACCTCCCCCAGCGGGAGCCGGAGATCCTCGCCGGCTGGCACAAGAGCGACCTCTACGGCAAGCTCGTGGCGGCGGGTGAGGGGAAGCCCCGCTATGTCCTCCACGACGGACCTCCCTACGCCAACGGCCACATCCACATCGGCCACGCCCTCAACAAGATCCTCAAGGACATCATCCTCAAGAGCAAGCGGATGCAGGGGTTCGACGCCCCCTACGTGCCGGGGTGGGACTGCCACGGCCTCCCCATCGAGCTTCAGGTGGAGAAGAACCTGGGGTCCAAAAAGCATGACACCACCAAGCTCCAGATGCGCAAGCAGTGCCGGGAGTATGCCGAAAAGTTCGTGAAAATCCAGCGGGAGGAGTTCGAGCGGCTGGGGGTCATCGGCGACTGGGATCATCCCTATCTCACCATGACCGCCGACTACGAGGGGATCACCGCCCGGGAGCTGGCACGCTTTGCCGACAACGGCGGCCTCTACAAGGGGAAGAAGCCGGTCCACTGGTGCTCCTCCTGCGTCACGGCCCTGGCCGAGGCGGAAGTGGAGTACGCCGACAAGACCTCCCCCTCCATCTACGTGAAATTCCTCCTCCAGGACGACATCAGCGCCGCGGTGCCGGCCCTGGCCGGGAAGAAAGTGTCCCTGGTCATCTGGACCACCACCCCCTGGACCATCCCGGCCAACCTGGCTGTCGCCCTCCACCCGGAGCTGGACTACGTGGCCCTGGAGACCGGCGGAGAGGTACTCGTGGTGGCAGAAGGGCTCAAGGATGCCTTCATGGCCGCCACCGGCGTGCAGGGGAGCGTCGTCGCCACTTTCCGGGCCGACATCCTCTACAGGAAACGGTGCAGGCACCCCTTCTACGACCGGGACTCCATCGTCCTCCTGGGCGAGCACGTAACGCTCGACGCCGGTACCGGCTGTGTCCACACCGCTCCGGGCCACGGTCAGGAAGACTACGAACTGGCCCTGGTGGAGGGGCTCGACATCTACAACCCGGTGGACAACCGGGGGCGCTACATCCAGAGCCTGGAGTTCTTCGGCGGCCAGTTTGTCTTCGACGCCAATGCCAGCGTCATGGAGAAGCTCCAGGAGGTGGGGGCCCTGGTGGGGCAGGGGAGCGTGGAACACTCCTACCCCCACTGCTGGCGCTGCAAGAAGCCGATCATCTTCCGGGCCACGGAACAGTGGTTCATCTCCATGGAGAAAAACGACCTGCGGAAAAAGGCCATGGAGGAGATCGACCGGGTTTCCTGGGTGCCCAAATGGGGCCGCGAGCGGATCCACGGTATGATCGAGAACCGCCCCGACTGGTGCATTTCCCGCCAGCGCTCCTGGGGGGTCCCGATCACTGCCTTCTACTGCACCGAGTGCGGCGAGATCCTGGCCGACGGCACGATCATGCACCACGTGGCCGACCTCTTCATGGAAGGGGGAGCCGACCTCTGGTACGAGAAGGAGGCGGCCGAGCTTCTCCCGCCGGGGACCGTCTGTCCCTCCTGCGGCAAGAGCGCCTTCGAGAAGGAGATGGACATCCTGGACGTCTGGTTCGACTCCGGGGTTTCCCATGCGGCGGTCCTCGAAAATCGCCCCGCGCTCGGCTCGCCGGCCAATATGTATCTCGAGGGGAGCGACCAGCACCGGGGATGGTTCCACTCCTCGCTTCTGGCCTCCGTCGGCACCCGGGGCACCGCCCCCTACAAGGAAGTCCTCACCCACGGCTTCGTGGTGGACGGCTCCGGCCGGAAGATGAGCAAGTCCGTTGGGAACGTTGTGGCCCCCGAGGAGGTGATCAAGAAGTACGGCGCCGAGATCCTCCGTCTCTGGGTGGCGGCCCAGGACTACCGGGACGACGTCCGGATCTCCCAGGAGATCCTGACGCGCCTTGCCGAAGCCTACCGCCGGATTCGCAACACCTGCCGCTACCTACTGGGGAACCTCTACGACTTCGACCCGGCCGCCGACATGGTGCCATTCGGGGAGATGACGGAGCTGGACCGGTGGGCCCTGCACCAGCTGGAGGTGCTGAAGGAGAAGGTCGTCGCCGCCTACGACGAGTACGAGTTCCACATCCTCTACCACGCGGTGAACGGTTTCTGCACCGTGGAGATGAGTGCCTTCTACCTGGACATCATCAAGGAGCGCTACACGAGCCGGAAAGACGCCGTTGAGCGCCGCAGCGCCCAGACCGTCATGTATCTCGTGCTGGAATCCCTGGTTCGGCTCATGGCGCCGGTCCTCTCCTTCACCGCCGACGAGGTCTGGGGGTACATGCCGAAGCGGGCCGAGGCGAACGTCCACCTGGCATCCTTCCCCGAACTCTGCCCCGAGCGCAAGGACGAGGCCCTGGTGGAGCGTTGGGCCCGGATCATGGCGGTGCGGGGGGAGGTTTCCAAGGCCCTGGAGCAGGCCCGGGTGCAGAAGGCCATCGGCCACTCCCTCGATGCTGCGGTGACTCTGGCGGCGGAGCCGGAGCTCCTTGCATTCCTGAAGGAGTATGTCGGTGAACTGGCGACAGTCTTCATCGTTTCCAAGGTGGAGCTGGTGGAGGACATTGCCGGCGAGTTCATGGAGGCCGAAGGAGTGAAGGGGCTGAAGATCGGGGTCAGTGCCGCACCGGGCGAGAAGTGCGAGCGGTGCTGGCACTATGATGAGCAGATCGGCGGCGACAGCGAACATCCGACGCTCTGTCCCAAGTGTGTCGCGGCGGTCAAGTAGGAAGATGAAACCCAACTACCGCATTTTTTCCATCATCACCGGCGCCTCACTTGTCCTCGACCAGGCAACGAAGGTCGTCGTGGACCGGACCATGGCGCTTTACCAGTCGATCCCGGTGATCGACGGGCTCTTTAGTATCACCTACATGCGGAACAAGGGGGCGGCGTTCAGCTTCCTGTCCACATTCGATTACCGCCGCCCCTTCTTCATAGCGGTTACGCTGGTGGCCATCGTGGTCATTGCCGTCACCTTCCGCAAGCTGAGGGATGATCAGCGTCTGACGGCGGTTTCCCTCTCCCTTATCTTTTCCGGTGCCGTCGGCAACCTCATCGACCGGGTCCGGCTCGGCGAGGTGATCGATTTCCTCGACGTCTACTGGAAAACCCACCACTGGCCCGCCTTCAACGTGGCTGACTCGGCCATCTGCGTCGGCGTGGCGCTCCTTGCCTTCGACATGATCCGGGAGGAGCGGCGCCACACCAGCGATCGGGGCAACGGCTAAAACCGCTGCCGCAGGGCCAGGTGAAAGGTGACGTCGGGGGCGGTTTTTACGCTCAGGTCCTCGGATATGGCGATGTCCAGCGACGTCCGCTCCGTGAAGGCGAAGTCAAATCCTCCTGTTATCATGAGCGTGTCGTTATTGATCTCGCGGAGTTCGCTCCCTTGGTAGAGGGGGGAATGCCACGTGGCCTGGGCCGTAATGGCGAGCCAGTCCACGGGGCTCCAACCGAACCCGACCGTTCCCGCCGCCACCAGGTCCCGTTGCTGGTCCTCGAGCACGTTGCCGTCTCCCATCACCGTGCCGCCGGCGTTGGCGAAGAGGGTCAGGTGCCCCCAGTTGCCGAGCCGGTAGTCGTCGCTGGCGGCGAGCCAGAGGGCGAAGTCGACGCTGCCGCTTCCCCGCAGCCGGTCGCTGTCGCCGGTGGGTAGCTTCAGCGCCCCCCGCAGGGCAAGGCGGCGGGGAGCCTCGGCCCGGTCGTCGTAGAGCTGGAACCCCCCCGTCAGGCGGATGTCGCCAATTCCCCCCCCGCTGTCGTCAATCCTGAACCGGTCAGCGTCGCCTCTTTCGTACCGGTAGAGGAGCCGGTCCCTGGTCGCATTTTCTCTTCCGCCGTTGGTGAAGTCGAAGATGTCGTGGAACCCTTCGATGAAGCCGTCGAGGAACCCTCCCGAGTGGAAGACGAAGGGGATCTCGATACCCGCCTCCACCCCGGGCGCGAAGCCGTAGCGCAGGTCGAGGCCGACCCGGTAGGTCTCGCCGTCGAAGATGACGCTTTCACTTCCGTTTGCGTCCACGGCGTAGTTGTTGGCCAGATCGACCGCTGCGGAAACCTCGCCTTCCCTTTGCGCCAGGATCCGGGCGCTGTCCGGCACCGGCAGGCCGTGGATCTGGACCAGGGGGGCCATGTTGCCGGTCCGGAAGGGGGTCACTTCCATGCCGTGGGCAACCGCGCACGGGAGGAGCAGTGCCAGCCCCGTCAGAGCCCCTATCCCCCCCCGTCCCCTGTGCTTTCCCCCTCTCCCTCTCTTCGTCATGCCGGTTCCCTCCTGTGGTGATGGGGACAGGGTCAGGGACAGGGTCCTGTCACCCTCACTGGTCATAGAATAACAGTCTTGAACTGCCATGGGCATCTGGGCTAAGGTGAAACGTTATCGACCACCGGCGCCACAGCAGTATATCAGATTCGGAGACCATCATGACGCTCTCCAGCGGCAGACAGAACCCCAACCCTCACCACGTTAACCGGCGGAGAGGCAAAAATCCATGGAAATTTGTCGTCATCACGCTCGTCACTCTCGGTGTTGCCGGCCTTCTCGCCGTATTCGGATATTTCACCTATCTCTATGCCTCCCTGCCGAAGGTTGACCGGCTCGCCGACTACAGGCCTCCCATTGTCTCCCAGGTCTATGGCGACGACGGTAGCCTCGTTGGTGAGTTCTACCTGGAGCGGCGCACCGTCGTGCCGGTGGAGAAGATACCCCGGAAGCTGATCCAGGCCTTCGTGTCGGCCGAGGATTCCAACTTCTACCAGCACAGGGGGCTCGACTACCTGGGGATCGCGCGGGCCGCCGTGAAAAACCTCCTCTCCCTGCGGAAGAAGGAGGGGGCATCCACCATCACCCAACAGGTGGCGAAGTCGATGCTCCTTACTCCCGAAAAGAGCTACTCCCGAAAGTTCAAGGAGGCGATACTTGCCACCCGCATGGAGAAGATGCTTTCCAAGGACGACATCCTCTACATCTACCTGAACCAGATCTACCTGGGGGGGGGCTCCTACGGGGTCCAGGTGGCGGCCGAGACCTATTTTGGCAAGAACGTGGAGCAGCTGAACCTGGCCGAGATGGCCATGCTCGCCGGACTCCCCAAGGCTCCCAACACCTACTCCCCCATCAAGCACCTGGACCGGGCCCGGGAGCGGCAGGCATACGTCCTGGAGCGGATGGTGCGGGAGGGGTACGTGACCCAGGCCGAGGCGGACCATGCCCGGGCGACCCCCATCGTGATAAAGTCCATGAAAAAGGTGAACAACGAACAGTCGGCATACTTTCTGGAACATATTCGGATCAAGCTGGAGGATACTTACGGCATGGACCGGCTCTACAAGGAGGGGCTGAAGGTCTACACCACCATGAACGCAGAAATGCAGAAGGGGGCCTTTGAGGCGGTGGTGAACGGCCTGAAGAATGTGGACAAGCGCCAGGGGTTCCGGGGGGCGGTCAAGTACCTTGTGGAGTCCGAGGTGGACGACTTCTGCAAGAAAATCGAAGATGGCATCGATACCGCTTCCCTCAAGCAGGGGAGCACCTATCAGGGGGTCGTCACCGCCGTTGACCCGGCTAAGGGTGAGGCGTTCATCCGCGTCGGCGAGCGAACCGGCATCATCTCCCGGAAAAACATGGCCTGGGCTGGCAAGGTCCAGTTCGTGAATGCCTGGGGCAAACAGGAGGGGAAAGGAAAGTCGCTGCCGCTGGGGAGTGTTGTTTTCGTTTCGGTGCTCACCCCCGACGCCAACAGGCAGGGGGCTGTATTCGCCCTGGACCAGGAGCCCGAGGCCCAGGCGGCGCTGGTTGCCCTCGATCCCCTGACCGGCGCCGTGAAGGCCATGGTGGGAGGGTATGATTTCCGCAGGAGCCAGTTCAACCGGGCCGTCCAGGCGAAACGGAATCCCGGTTCGGCCTTCAAGCCGATTATCTATGCCGCCGCCCTCGACAAGGGGCTCACGGCCGCAACCACCTTCGACGATTCCCCCGTAGAATACGAGAGCGGCGGGAGCAAGGCCTGGAAGCCGAAAAACTACGACAACATCTATCGGGGTACCGTCACCATGCGGGAGGCCCTCACCAATTCCATCAACGTGGTGAGCGTCAAGATTCTGGAGCAGATCGGCGTTGGTGCTGCCATCGACTATGCCAAAAAGCTCGGCATCACTTCGCCTCTGGCCGCGAACCTCACCCTGGCCCTCGGCTCGTCCAGCGTCACCCCCCTTGAGCTGACCGCGGCCTACGGGGTCTTCGCCTCGGGGGGGTACCGGACCACCCCCTACGTCATCACCAGGGTCGAGGACGCCGACGGCAGGGTCCTTGAGGAGACTGCGCCGCCGGTCATTCCGACCTTTACCAACCAGAGCACGGTTACCCTTACGGATGCCGCGCTCCCCCCCGCGTCCGGTGCCGTCTCCGGGGGGCCTGAGGCGGTGCCGGTCATTGCCCCGGAAACCGCCTTTATCATCACCAACCTCATGGAGAGCGTCGTTACGAGCGGCACCGGCCAGCGGGCCCGGGCCCTGGGCCGGCCGGTGGCCGGGAAGACCGGAACCACCAACGACATGAAGGACGCCTGGTTCGTAGGCGACGTGCCACAACTGGTGGCCGGGGTCTGGGTGGGGTACGACCAGGAGAAGTCCCTCGGCGCGGGGGGGTCCGGTGGTCAGGCCGCGGCGCCCATCTGGACCGAGTTCATGCAGCGGGCCGTGGCGGGTATCCCCGTGAGGG